>NZ_CP130322.1:2513512-2852024 GCF_033025475.1 Sphingomonas sp. C3-2 | reverse complement strand
CAGCGAAAAGCTGGAATTGGCGAAGGCGTTCTGCATCATGCCCATGACGATCAGCCCCGGCGCGATGAAATCGGCAAAGGGCACGCCCAGCACGGTGCGCCCGCTTCCGCCCAGCGCAACCGTAAAAATGACAAGGAAAAGCAGCGTGGTAATCGCCGGCGCCCAGATTGTCTGGAGCTGGACCTTGAAGAAACGCCGCACCTCCTTGATATAAAGGGCGCGGAGCCCGCCCCAGTTGACATTGCGGATCACCGGAACGCCCGGTTCGCTGCGGATCGCTGATTCAGGCTGGCTCATCATCGCCAACTCGCCTATCGGCAGTCGGCTTAGGCCGCAAGCAATGAGTTTGCGGCGCGAGATTCTGAAGCCAAGGGAGCTTAAATGGCCTGGACCGACGAACGCATCGATCAATTGAAGGCGATGTGGGAAAAAGGCATGACCGCGAGCCAGATCGCCGAGGAACTCGGCGGTGTGAGCCGCAACGCCGTGATCGGCAAGGCGCACCGCCTTGGCCTGCAGTCACGCCCGTCGCCCGTGAAGGACAAGGACGGCAAGGCGCCTGCGAAAAAGGCCGCGCCTGCAAAGAAGGTAGAGGCCGCGCCTCCACCACCTCCGCCGCCGCCCGCGCCGGCCCCGGTGGCAGCGCCCAAGCCGGCCCCGCAGCCCGCACCGCAGGCAGCCGCTCCGGCCCCGCGCCCCGCGCCCGCAGCCCCGGCGGGCACGGCACCGCAGCCCGCCGTCGTCAGCGACGGTTCGCCCGTGCTGCGTTCGGTTGGCCCCGGTGGCTTTTTGCGTCAGGGCCCCGGCGACCAGCAGGCCCCGATTCCGCCTGCCCCGCCGCGCCGCCTGGTTCCGGCCAAGCCGAGCGCCGAGATTGCAGGCAAGACCAGCCTGCTCGACCTCAACGACCGCATCTGCAAATGGCCGATCGGCCATCCGGGTGAGCCCGATTTCCATTTCTGCGGCGACAAGGTGAACGCTGGTTTCCCTTACTGCGTCGAACATTGCGGCCATGCGTATCAGGCGCAGCTGCCGCGCCGCGATCGTCGTCCGCCGCCGCCAATGCCCTTCGGCGCGCCGCGCGTTCGCTGATCATCCAACCATATCCACCCCAATAACAGGCCGGCCGCCGCGATACTTTCGCAGCGGCCGGCTGAAAAACGCATACGCTACACGGTTGCATTACATCGCAACCTTGGCCTGAACGCGCCGATATTGATCCCTATCCCGGCCATAAGCCCGCATGTTGGTTTCAAACGATGACACGTTGCCAACTTGTCAGCGCCCCCGCCCGCCCCCTATAGCTTGCGCATGTCAGACGACCTGTTCGCATCCGTCCCGCAAACCACTGCAACCTATGATGCCTCGGCCATCGAAGTGCTTGAGGGGCTTGAGCCGGTGCGTCGGCGCCCGGGCATGTATATCGGCGGCACCGACGAGCGCGCGCTCCATCATCTGGCGGCCGAGGTGCTCGACAATGCGATGGACGAAGCGGTGGCGGGCCATGCCAACCGAATCGAGGTGACGCTTGAGCCCGGAAACCGGCTGACGATCACCGATAATGGCCGCGGCATCCCGGTCGATCCGCACCCCAAATTCCCCGACAAGTCGGCGCTTGAAGTGATCATGACGACGCTCCATTCGGGCGGCAAGTTCGCGGGCAAGGCCTATGCCACCTCGGGCGGCCTGCACGGCGTGGGCGTGAGCGTGGTCAACGCGCTGTCGTCGGACACGGTGATCGAGGTTGCGCGCAACAAGGAAGTCTACCGCCAGTGCTTTTCGCGCGGCGCGGTGCTCGGCCCGCTCGAACGCGTGGGGCAGACGCAGAACCGGCGCGGCACCAGCGTATCCTTTGTCCCCGACACGCAGATCTTTGGCGAAATGCAGTTCAAGCCCGCGCGGCTGCACAAGCTGGTCCGGTCCAAGGCCTATCTGTTCGCAGGCGTCGAGATTCGCTGGAAATGCGCGCCCGAGCTGATTTCGGACGACACCCCGGTCGAAGCCGTGTTCCAGTTCCCCGGCGGGCTTGGCGACCATCTGCGTGAGCAGATCGGCGACCGCGAATGCGCGACGACCGAGTTCTTTACGGGCAATCAGGATTTTCCCGACGAACAGGGCCGCGTCGAATGGGCGGTGGCGTGGCCGCTCTGGTCCGAGGGCAGCTATAGCTGGTATTGCAACACCATCCCCACCCCCGATGGCGGCACGCACGAAACCGGGATGCGCGCCGCGCTGGTCAAGGGCATCCGCGCCTTCGGCGATCTCGTCGGCCAGAAAAAGGCCAAGGACATCACCGCCGAGGACGTGGCGACGGGCGCCGAGCTCATGCTGTCCGTCTTCATCCGCGATCCGCAGTTCCAGAGCCAGACCAAGGACCGGCTGACGAGCCCCGAGGCCGCGCGTTTGGTCGAAGCTGCGGTGCGCGATCATTTCGATCATTATCTGTCGGCGAACATGGAGCGCGGCAAGGCGCTCCTCGGCCTGATCCTCGACCGGATGGACGAACGCATGCGCCGCAAGGCCGAGCGCGAGGTGAAGCGCAAGACCGCGACCTCAGGCCGCAAGCTGCGCCTGCCCGGCAAGCTGACCGATTGCTCGGCCGACGATCCGGCGGGCACCGAAATCTTCATCGTCGAAGGCGACAGCGCCGGCGGCTCGGCCAAGCAGGCGCGTGACCGCAAGACACAGGCGATCCTGCCCATTCGCGGCAAAATCCTGAACGTCGCTTCAGCCAATTCGGCCAAGATCCTCGCCAATCAGGAAATCGCCGACCTCATCCAGGCGATCGGCTGTGGCACGCGCGACAAGTGCAATCCTGAAAATCTGCGCTACGAACGCATCGTCATCATGACCGACGCGGATGTCGACGGCGCGCATATCGCCACGCTGCTGATGACCTTTTTCTTCCAGGAAATGGCCGAACTCGTCCGGCGCGGACACCTCTATCTCGCCCAGCCGCCGCTCTACCGGCTCGTGGCGGGCGGCAAGAGCGCCTATGCGCGCGACGACGAGCACCGCGCCGAGCTCGAAAAGACGATGTTCAAGGGCAAGAAGATCGAGGTCAGCCGCTTCAAGGGCCTTGGTGAGATGAACCCGCAACAGCTGCGCGAAACCACCATGGATCCCCAGACGCGCACGATGATCCGCATCACGCTGCCGCAGGAATATGAGGAGCGCGCGGGCGTGCGCGATCTCGTCAACCGGCTGATGGGCAAGAATCCCGAGCACCGCTTCCATTTCATCCAGGAAAATGCGGCGCGCGTGGACGAAGAGGTTATCGACGCCTGAGCGCGTCCGCGAAAGGTTTTGCTGCCATGCGTATCGTTTCCGGGCTTGCCGGCGCCCTGTTCCTCACCGCCTGCGGCCAGCCCCAGCCGGCTGCCGAGCAACCTGACACCGCGCCCAGCGCATCGCAGACGGCCACGGCACAACGCCCGCCGGCCTTCCAGCAATGCGCGGTCTGCCATGCCGACACGCCGGGCGCACCGCGCAGGAGCGGCCCCAATCTGCACGGCGTGATGGGCAGCAAGGCGGGCACCGTCCCCGCCGACTTCGCCTTTTCGGACGGCATGAAAAAGGCGGGCTTCACCTGGGACCGCGCAAAGATGGATGCCTTTATCGAGAACCCTGCCGTCGTTGTTCCCGGAACGCGCATGGTATTTCGCGGCGAGAAAGACCCCGCGCGGCGCGAGGCGATCGTCGATTATCTCGAAACGCTGAAGTAAAAAGGCTCAGTCGGGCTTGTCGGGGGTTTCCGGCGGCTCGCGGCTGGCGACGATCTCGATCTTGCGGAACAGCATGCGGTGGGTGATCGCCGCCAGCATCAGCGTGGCGCCGATCAAGAGCACGAACAGCGCGATCCATTTGAGATAGGGCATGTCGGGCTGGCGCTTGGCCGCCAGCGCCAGCGCGGCGCCCGCAAGCAGCAGGATCAGCCCGAGCCGCCGCGCCCGGCCCACGATTGCGTGGATGGTCATATCCTGCGGCGTCATCGCCATTCTCCTGCCAGCAACCCGAAGATCAGGCTGTCGCGTACACCGATATGCGTTTCCCATTCGGCGCGCAAATGGCCTTCCTGCCGAAATCCGAGCGTCTTGAGCAGCGCGACCGAGGCATGGTTGTCGGGATCGACATCGGCACAGATGCGGCGCAGCGCCATTTCGCCAAAGCCGTGGGAGAGCACGGCGGACACCGCCTCGCGCGCCAGCCCCTGCCCCCATGCCGCGCGGCGCAGGATATAGCCCAGCTCGCGCACGCCGGGGCGGCAGTCGCCAAGCACCACCCAGCCCAGCGCCTCGCCGCCATCTTTGGTGATCGCCCAGGTCAGCCAGTCGGCCTGCTCGGCATTGGCCGCGACATAGGCGCGCGTCTCTTCCAGATCGCGGTGCGGCGCGCTGGACCACCAGCGCATCAGGTCGACATCCGAAAGCGCGACATGCATCGCCTCGGCATCGGCCGTGACCAGCGGACGCAGGACGAGCCGTTCCGTCCGCAATGTCGGCAGCATCAGTTGGTCAGCGCCTCGACCAGCGCCTTCACCTTTTTCTGGCGCCATTGCGGCAGCGGCGCGATGAGCCAGTACGCAAGCGGCGACGGCCGCGTCTCGCCCAGCGCCACGACGCGCCCCGAGGCGATGTCCGCGTTCGCGAGCAGTTCGGGCACGCAGGTGCGCCCAAAGCCGTTGGCGGCGGCATCGATGGCCAGCCCGGCATCGCCCACGCGCAGCGCGGGGCTATCCTCATCGGCGGGGCATCCCGGCCAGGCGATCCGGCCATCGGCGGCGTCCCTGGGCGCGGCGACGGTGACGAAACGGCCGTCGAGCAGCTTGGCGCCTTCATTTTCGCCCGGCCCTTCGGCAAGGCGGATGGCGAGATCGAGATTGGCCTCGGTGAAATCGAGATCGCCTTCGCTGGCGATCAGCGTGAAGCGGATTTCGGGGTCGCTGCGGCCATAATCGGCCAGTCGCGCGGCGAGCCATTTGGCGGTGAAATCGCGCGGCGCGGCGATGGTGAGCGACTTGGACGACTGGCCCGCCTGCATGGCGCGCACCGATTCCTCGAACTGGAGGAAACCCGCGCGCAGCGCATCGAGCCCTGCTTCCCCCTCGGGCGTCAATTCCAGCCCCTTGGCGGTGCGGCGGAACAGGACGACGCCCAACGTGTCTTCGAGCGCGCGGATCTGCTGCCCCACGGCCGCCGGCGTCACCGCCAGCTCATCCGCCGCGCGGGTGAAGCTCAGATGCCGGGCAGCGGCATCGAGCACGCGCAGGCCGTTCAGCGGAAGATGGGTACGCTTCATATCGTCAACCTGTTGCCAGCCCTCATTGCGCGGTCACGGGCGCGACCAGAGGGAAACGCGGAATCTTCACATCGAAGGTCGAGCCATCCTCGCCAATCATGTGATAGCTGCCCTGCATCACCCCGGTGGGCGTGCCGAGCGGACAGCCGGACACATAGTCGTAAGAGGCGCCGGGGGCGATCATCGGCTGTTCGCCGACAACGCCCTCGCCCTCCACCGAATGGCGCGCGCCGCGCCCATCGGTGATGACCCAGTGGCGGGTGAGAAGCTGGACCGCCATCGGCGCGTCATTCTCTATGCGGATATGATAGGCCCAGAACCAGCGCCCCTGATCGGGCTCCGACTGCTCGGCCAGATAGCTCACCGAAACCCGGACCGTGATGCCCCGGGTGGTTTCCGCATAGGGGAAGAGCGCCTTCACCCTACCCCTGCCTTACAGGCCCGCCGCGCGCAGCGCCTGATCGAAATCCTCGATCAGGTCCTGCGGGTCTTCAAGCCCGACATTGAGGCGCAGCATGCCCTCGGTCACGCCCATTTCCTGGCGCACTTCCTCGGACAGGCCGGCATGGGTGGTGGAACATGGGTGCGTCATCAGCGAACGGCTGTCCCCGATATTGTTCGAGATGTCGACGAGCCGAAGCGCGTCGAGCAGAGCATGCGCCTGTTTGCGCCCGCCGTCGAGATAGATGGAGAAGATCGGCCCCGCAGCCGTCATCTGGCGCATCGCCAGTTCGTGCTGCGGATGGCTCTTGAGCGCCGGGTACAGCACGCGCGGGACCCGGGTTTCGAGGAATTCGGCCACCTTGAGTGCGTTCTCGCTCTGGCGCGTGATGCGCAGGTCGAGCGTTTCGAGCCCCTTCAGCACCACCCAGGCGTTGAACGCCGAAAGCGTCGGCCCGGTGTTGCGCTGGAAGGGCAGCAGCACATTGTTGATGAAATCATTGCTGCCAGCGACCGCCCCGGCGAGCACGCGGCCCTGCCCGTCCATCATCTTCGTCGCCGAATAGGCGACGACGTCGGCACCGAAATCCAGCGGGCGCTGGAGCACGGGGGTGGCAAAGGCATTGTCGACCACGGTGGTGATGCCGGCATTGCGCGCAACATCGCACACCGCCTTGAGGTCGACGATGTCCATCGTCGGGTTCGCCGGGGTTTCGAAGAAGAAGAGCTTGGTGTTCGGGCGGATCGCCGCCTTCCACTGATCGGGATCGCGCCCGTCGATGATCGTCGAGGTGATGCCGAAGCGCGGCAGCAGCGTATCGGTGAGCCAGCGGCACGAGCCGAAGGCCGCACGCCCGGCGACAAGATGATCGCCCTGGCTGAGCTGGCAGAGCAGCGCCGCGGTCATCGCCGCCATGCCCGAGGCCTGGCAGCGCACCGCCTCCGCCCCTTCGAGCAGCGCGATGCGCTGTTCGAGCATCTCGACCGTCGGGTTTTGCAGGCGGCTATAGGTCATGCCGTCCTGTTCGCCCGCAAACCGCGCGGCGGCATCGCCGGCGCGGTCATAGGTATAGCCCGAGGTAAGGAACAGCGCCTCGGAAGTTTCGCCATATTCGGTCCGCGCGGTGCCACCCCGAACCGCCTGGGTTGCGGGGCGCCAGTTCTGCGTGATCGATCGATCCTGACCGGTATGTCTTTTCATCGTCTCTTCTTCTCGTGCTCGGTCTGTTCAGGCAAGGGCTGCGACAACGGCGTCGCCCATTTCCTGCGTCGACATGCTTCCGCCGAGATCGGCGCTGCGCGCACCGTTCGCCAGCGCCTTGGCAACCGCGGCTTCCAGGCGATCGGCTTCGGCCGACCGGTCGAACGAATACCGCAGCATCATCGCCGCCGAAAGGATGGTGGCCAGCGGATTGGCCTTGCCCTGGCCGGCAATGTCGGGCGCGCTGCCGTGGATCGGCTCGTACAGGCCCTTGTTCGAGCCATCGAGCGTGGCCGAGGGGAGCATGCCGATCGAGCCCGCGCACATCGACGCCTGATCCGACAGGATATCGCCGAACAGATTGCCGGTGACGATCACATCGAACTGGCCGGGGTTGCGCACCAACTGCATCGCGGCGTTGTCGACATACATGTGGCTGAGTTCGACGTCCTGATAGTCGGCCGAAACCTCGATCACCACGTCGCGCCAGAGCTGCGAGGTTTCGAGCACGTTCGCCTTGTCGACCGAGCAGAGCTTGCCGCGGCGCGCGCGCGCGGTTTCGAAGCCGACCTTGGCGATGCGTGCGATTTCGGCTTCGTTATACGCCATCACATCATAGCCCTGACGCAGGCCTTCGGGCGTCGTGCGGTGGCCCTTTTCGCCGAAATAGACGTCGCCATTGGTTTCGCGGACGATGACAAGATCGATCGCCTTCGCCACTTCAGGGCGCAGCGCCGAGGCATCGGCCAGTTCGGGGAAGAGCTTGGCGGGGCGCAGATTGGCGAACAGGCCAAGATGCTTGCGCAGGCCGAGGATCGCCTGTTCGGGGCGCAGATGACGTTCCAGCGAATCGCAATCGGGATCGCCCACCGCGCCAAACAGGATCGCATCGGCACGCTTGGCGAGCGCGAGCGTCGATTCCGGCAGCGGATGGCCAAGCTGCTTGTACGCCGCGCCGCCCACGGGCGCTTCTTCGAATTCAAGCCCGGTCACGCCCGCCGCGTCGAGCACACGCATCGTCTGCGCGATGATTTCAGGACCGATACCGTCTCCGGGCAATAACGCGACGAGCATAGCTTTCCTTCACTGACTTGCGCCCGCCAGAAACCGGGCCATGCCTGCCGAAAAGCCGCCTCTTGCAATCGATGCAAGGAAGAAAGGCTTGCCCGTCAACAAGCATGGGGCGAGCAATGGACAATTGACGTAGCGGCACATGCCCCGCCCGGCCCCGTCACGCAACCGCCCTTTTGAGCCTTTCGACCAGTCTTTCACGGGCGGCACCGATATCGATCCGCCGCTCGGCCAATATATCGCGGGTCAGAAAATGGCCGGTCAGCCTCAATCCGTCGATGATGTCGGGCCAGTCGGCAGCGCCACCGAGCCGCAAAAAGGCCGGAAAGCGCAGCAGCCTGTCGGCATAGGGCGCGCCCGCCTCCGCGCTCACCGCCCGCCCCGTCTTGGGGCTGACCCAGACCAGATCGTCGGCGCTGTCGGTCACCGCGCAGCGTTCGAGATCGAGCCCGAAACCCAGTTCGGACAAGAGCAGCAGTTCAAAGCGCACCAGCGCCACCGCCCATCCCCGCGCGGCCGGGGCCGCCTCGATCGCGCCGAGCACGCCGTCGAGCGCGTCGTGAAGCTCGGGAAAGGGCTGCCCTTCGGGCAGCGAGGCGGCGGTGAGCGCGGTCGTCCAGTCGAGCGCGGCAGCCGCCAGCGGCTCCCCCATCAGCGGCGCGCGGCTGTGGATAAGTTCGACCGAAAGGCTCGCCAACTGCTCCTCGGTCCGGGCGCGATATTCGGCGGCGACGATGTTCGAGGGCATCAGCACGGGGCGCAGCCGGCGCGAATGCCCGCCGCGCACATAGCCCGCGAGCAGCCCGTTCTGCGGCGTGAGCCCGCGCACAATGGCCCCGCTTTCGCCGTGCGCGCGGACCGCGCAGATGATCGCTTCCGTCCTCAGGTGCATGCTCCGCCTTCTATCCGCTTGGGGCGCCACGTCCAGCGCCACGAATGGGCCCGGCAAGGCCCGACGCTGCGGAATCCGGGGCTTTTGACTTTCGCTTTTCCAAAGGGATAACCTGCCGGGGAACGGGCCGAAAGCGCCCAGCCCAGGGAGGAACATCGCGCATGAAAACCGTGTCGGTGGAGGACATGAAGGCAATGGCGGGCCAGGTGATCGGCACGTCGGACTGGCTGACCATCGATCAGCCGATGATCAACGCCTTTGCCGATGCCACGGGCGATCACCAGTTCATCCATGTCGATCCCGAACGCGCGGCGCAGACGCCGTTTCGCGGCACGATCGCACATGGCTTCCTGACGCTTTCGCTGTTCCCCCGGCTTTACGAAATGTCGGATGCGCCGCAGTGCGGCGGCATTCGCATGGGCGTGAATTATGGCGGCAACAAGGTACGGTTCCTCACCCCGGTGCGCTCGGGCAAGCGCGTGCGCGGCGTATTCACGCTGATCGAACTCGCCGAAAAGCGCCCCGGCCAGTTTCAGCAGACGCTCGAATTCACCGTCGAGATCGAGGGCGAGGACAAGCCCGCGCTCGTCGCCGAATGGATCGTCCAGTTCTTCATCTGAATCTGACGCCTGGAAGGAATTGAACATGCGCGACGCCGTCATCGTCTCCACCGCCCGCACGCCGATCGGCCGCGCCTATCGCGGCGCGTTCAACGCGTTGCCTGCCCCCACGCTTGCCGCGCATGCGATCCGCGCGGCGGTGGAGCGCGCAGGGCTAGATCCGGCCGAGGTGGACGATGTGATCTTCGGCGCCGCGCTGCAACAGGGGCATCAGGCGGGCAATATCGCGCGCACGTCGCTGCTGCGCGCCGGGCTGCCGGTCAGCGTGGCGGGAATGTCGGTCGACCGGCAATGCGCCTCGGGGCTGATGGCGATCGCCACCGCCGCCAAGCAGGTGATCACCGACAATATGGACATCGTCGTCGGCGGCGGGGTGGAATCGATCTCGCTCGTCCAGACGCCCGAGATGCGCCTTGCGCCCGACCCCGAGCTAGTGGCGATGCACAAGGACATCTACATGCCGATGCTCGGCACCGCCGAGGTGGTGGCGAAGCGCTACAATATCGGGCGCGAGGCACAGGATATCTATGCCCTCCAGTCGCAACAGCGCACCGCCGCCGCACAAGCCGCAGGCAAGTTCGACGACGAGATCATCCCCGTCACCGCGACGATGGCGGTGGTCGACAAGGCGACCAAGCAAGTCAGCCACCAGCAGGTGACGCTTGCGAAGGACGAGGGCAACCGCCCGGACACGACGGCGGAGGGGCTTGCCGCGCTGCCGCCCGTCATGGGCCCCGGCATGACGATCACCGCGGGCAATGCCAGCCAGTTGTCCGACGGATCGGCCGCCTGTGTCGTGATGGAAGCGCGCACCGCCGAAAAGCGCGGGCTCACCCCGCTTGGCCGCTATGTCGGCATGGCGGTTGCGGGCACCGAGCCCGACGAAATGGGGATCGGCCCGGTCTTCGCCATCCCCAAGCTGCTCCAGCGTTTTCGCCTCAAGATGGACGATATCGGCCTGTGGGAACTCAACGAGGCCTTTGCCGTGCAGGTTATTTACTGCCGCGACACGCTGGGCATCCCCAATGACCTGATGAACGTGAACGGCGGCGCGATCTCGATCGGGCACCCCTATGGCATGTCGGGCGCGCGGATGACCGGCCACGCGCTGATCGAAGGCAAGCGACGCGGCGCGAAATATGCCGTCGTCACCATGTGCATCGGCGGTGGCCAGGGCGCTGCGGGCTTGTTCGAGATATTCTAGGCGGCCGGGCAGCGGCCATGCCTTCGTTGATGTGCGTGAACGACAGATCGCTGCCATATCTGATCTACGTAATTTTTCTAAAACTCCATGTAAATTCGCGCCTATAGACGGCGCGCCTGCGCCATAGCGCGAACATATTGATCCGCGACGCGATACATGGCCGGTCCAAGCATGTGTGGTTTAGGCGCTTCTGTTTCCTCTGGGCGGACATAACGGAGAGCGTAGTCTATCTCTTTGGTATGAAGCTCGCTCAGGCGTTTGAGGTATTCCTTAAAAAGAACTCCGCTGTCTTCATTGAAAGCGCCCTGCCATTCCTCACTCATTTTTGCTGCCTCCCATTCCTCATCAGCGGCTTTCAGAAGATCAACCCGAAGTTGCGCGCTTCTTATGTCGTTCCAGAGTTTCCAAATGTCATGCCCGAATGATCGGACGTCAGTTGCAGTAGGGTCGGCTGTGATTAGGTTAGCTTTGAGGAGCAATTCGGTGCCATGGGCGAGAAGGTGGAGCGGTGGCGTCATTATCACGCCCCGCCGGTACTCTGCGCTGGCGCGCAGAATTTCAGCGGCGTGCAAGTAGCGCCTAGCTTCGATGAGCCAGTCGAAGCCAGGTCTGTTTTTCAACTCCTTCCAAAACGCATCCTCCATTATCACCTCCACGGCCATTTTTGTTGTTTGAGCTAAAACCTCGATGGGAATGAACATCTTCGTACGAGTTGTAAGCTACCAGTTCTCCCCCTTGCTCCCCTGCCTCACATAGCGCCTATTAATGGACTGTTTCCGTCCGGATTGCGCGCACCAGACGCACATCCTTCCAGCGCCCGCCCCACATTCTTCCAGCGCCCGCCCCACATTTTGCCAATTTACAAATTTGGACCTCAGTGCAATTTTACTCTCACAGAACAAAATTCATCTATGGAGAGGGATGCACTCATGGGTCTTTTGACAGGCAAGGTCGCCATCATCACCGGCGCGAGCCGGGGTATCGGGGCGGCCATCTCGCGGCGCTTTTCGGCGGAGGGTGCCGATGTCGCGATCGTCGCGCGCACCATTGAGCCGAGCGACAAGATCGAGGGCAGCCTGCGGCAGACCGCCGAGCAGATCGAGGCGCAGGGCGGCCGCTGCCTGATGATCCAGGCCAATATCGCCGATCCGGAAGACCGCGCCAATATCGTCGCCGAAACGGTCGCGCATTTCGGCGGGCTCGACATTCTGGTCAACAACGCCGCCTGGGCGCGGTTCGTGCCGATCACCGAGGCGACACCCAAGCAGATGCACCTCGCGTTCCAGATGAACCTCTTCGCGCCGCAGGACCTGTCGCAACAGGCGCTCCCCCATATGAAGGCGCGGGGGCAAGGCTGGATCCTCAACATCGGCAGCGGCGCATCCGACCTGCCCCCCACCGCGCCGTACGACGCCGAAGACCGCGCATTCCAGTTCAACAAAAATGGATACGCCACCCTTTACGGCGCGTCGAAGGCCGCGATGAACCGGCTGACGGCCGGCTGGGCGGTCGAGCTTGCCGGCAGCGGAATCGCGGTCAACGTGCTGGCCCCGGTCGGCGCGGTTGCCAGCGAGGGCGCGCTGGCGGTTGGCGGCTGGGATGACCGCGATCATGTCGAGCCCGTGGAGACGATGGTCGAGGCCGCGTTGCAGCTCTGCCACCGCCCCGCGGCGGACCTCAGCGGCGAGGTTGTCCGCAGCCTCCCCCTGCTCGACCGGCTGGGCGTGCGCGCCAGGGCGCTCGACGGCGGGGTGCTGGCCTGATCTTGGCCGCGAAGCCGGGGGCTTAGTCGCCCTCGGCCAGCGCCGCGTCGAGCATGACGATCCACAGGCTTTCGGCCGAGGCCTGGGCGCCTTCGAGATGATCGCCGCCCGCCTGCCGCATCCCGGCGCTTGCCTCGCGCAGCGCACCGAGCGCCGCACGGGCATTGGCGCGGTACATCCGCCGCAGCAACTCTGCATCGGGATCGTCCCACGCCCAGTCGGGGGAGACGACATCATACATGGCGCGCGCAGCGCGTTCGACGGGGGTCATTGACTGATGCTCCACTGAACCCGGAAAACAGGCGACAGGATCAATCCTCGTCGCCGTCCTCATCTTCATCTTCAAACGCGTCCACGTGCGGTGCCGCGCCGTCCTCGGGCGCCCAGATCGCCGCGGATTCGGCATAGGCCTCAAGCTCGCGCCAGTGCCGGTCCCAGCCCGGCCCGCGCTGCGCCTCGGGGATCACCTTTTCCACCCAGGCGCGCGCGCGGGCAACCGGATTGCCCCCGGGGGCCGTCAGGCGTTCCGCGATTTCGCGAATGGCGCGGGCGGTATCGGCGTCCTCGGCGGAAGCATGGGCGGGTGTATCGGATGCGCTCATGACGGCGCGATAGACGCCCCCTGAGCCCGGCTCAAGCGGCATCGTCACCTGAGCGATACAAAGACGAAAGGGCGGGAAGCCGCGCTCCCCGCGCCGTTCAATTGTGCGTGGCGATCCAGTCTTCGACAATCGGCGCGATCTTGTTGCGCCATTTGCTGCCGTTGAAGATGCCGTAATGGCCAACATCGGGGGCAAGATGATATTTCTTGTGCTTGGCGGGCAGCTTGGTCGCGAGCGTGAGCGCGGCCTTGGTCTGCCCGATCCCCGAAATATCGTCGCGCTCGCCCTCGACCGCGAGCAGGCCGATATCCTTCATATCGGCAGGATCGACCCGCACGCCGCGATGATAGAACTGGCCCTGCGGCAGCAGATGACGCTGGAACACTGCGTCGATCGTCTGCAGATAGAATTCCGCCGTCATGTCGCAGACCGAGCGATATTCCTCGTAAAAGGCCTTGGTCGCCTCCGCGCTTTCATCGTCGCCTTGCACCAGATGCTTGAACATCTCCCAATGGCTCATCAGATGGTTGCCGAGGTTCATCGACATGAAACCGGCAAGCTGCAGGAAGCCGGGATATACCTGACGCCCACCGCCCGGATAATGCATCGGGACGGTCGCGATCACATTCTGTTCGAACCACGAGAAAGGCCGTTCGGTGGCCAGCGTGTTCACCGCCGTCGGCGCCTCGCGCGTGTCGACCGGGCCGCCCATCATGGTCAGCGTTTTCGGGCGGCAGGGATGGTTCTGCTTCGCCATGATCGCCGCCGCAGCATAAGCGGGCACCGAAGGCTGGCAGACGGCGAGCATATGCGCGCCGGGGCCGATCTCTTCGAGAAAGGCGATGATGTAATCGATATAATCGTCGAGATCGAACCGCCCTTCCGACCGGGGAACCAGCTTCGCGTCGCGCCAGTCGGTAATATACACTTCATGCTTGGGCAGCATGCGTTCGACCGTGCCGCGCAGCAGCGTGGCATAATGGCCCGACATCGGCGCCACGATCAGCAGCTTGGGCGACCCCTCAATCCCCTCGCGCGTGAAGCGCTTCAATTGGCCGAAGGGCTTTTGCAGAACGATTTCCTCGAAAACCGTGACGGCCTTTCCATCCACCTCGGTTTCGAGCAGGCCAAAGCCGGGCTTGCCACGCGGCGCTGCTGCATGTGCGAACACATCGAGCGCGGACGCAAGCACCGGACCACCGCCGAAATAGGCAAAGGGGTTGGCCGGGTTCTGGAAGAACTCCGCCCCGATATTGGCGAAGGCACTGGCACCGGCGAGCAGCGAACGCTGCAGTTCATAGGCGTTATAGAGCATGACAACCCATAATTGTTCCCGATCTGCCGCCGGGCATCCCTCATTATCGGCGTCAGACTAACCCAATTTTTCCGCATTGCAAAAGAGGATTGCATGCCAATTTCGCAACTGCGTAATCGAAATTGGCATCACCCTGCCAAAACTCACAGATGCCGTAACGGAAAGCTGGCAATCAGCGCATTTCGATCATTCAGGAGATTTAACGTCCCGGCAAAATCGGCTAGGCGCACCCCATGGCGACCAGCGCAGACGAAAAGAACACCGCCGGACGGAAACTCGGCAATCTGTCAATGATTTGGCGGGTGGCGGCACGCTACCCCGGCAAGATCGCGGCGGCGGCGCTTGCGCTGCTGACGGCGGCAAGCGCGACGCTTGCGATCCCGGCGGGGTTCAAGCGCGTCGTCGACAACGGTTTTTCGGCCAGCGGCGGTGGCGATGTCAGCCTGCATTTCCGCTATTTGCTGCTGATCGTGGCGGTGCTCGCCATCGCAACCGCGCTGCGTTTCTATTTCGTGTCCTGGCTTGGTGAACGCGTGGTCGCGGATATCCGCATCATGGTCCAGCGCAATTTGCTGCGCCTTGCTCCCCGCTTCTTCGAGGAAAATCGCCCCTCCGAAATCGCCTCGCGCCTCACCTCCGACACGACGGTGATCGAACAGATCGTCGGGACAACGGTTTCGGTCGCACTGCGCAACGCCGTGATGGCGGTTGGCGGGATCATCTATCTCTTCACGCTCGCGCCGACGCTCACCGCGCTGCTGCTGCTCGGCATTCCCGCGATCATCCTGCCGATCTTCTTCATCGGCCGCCGCCTGCGCGATATTTCGCGCAAGAGCCAGGACCGCATCGCCGATGTCGGCGCCACCGTCTCCGAAACATTGGGCGCGATGAAGATCGTCCAGGCCTTTGGGCAGGAACCCCGCGAGGCCGAACGCTTTGGCAGCACGGTGGAAGAGGCGTTCGCCGCCGCACGCCGCCGCATCCGCCTGCGGTCGATCCTGACCGCCATCGTCATCTCGCTGGTGTTCGGATCGATCACCATGGTGATGTGGAAGGGCGCGCTCGACGTCGCATCGGGCACCTTGTCGAGCGGCACGATCGCCGCCTTCGTCCTGACCGGCGCGCTCGTCGCCGGGGCGCTCGGCGCGCTCACCGAAGTCTACGGCGATCTGGTGCGCGGTGCGGGTGCCGCCGGGCGGCTGGCCGAACTGCTCGCCGAACAGCCCGAGATCGCAGCGCCTGCGCATCCGCGCCCCCTGCCCCAGCCTCCGCTTGGGCTGATCGAGTTCGATCACGTCACCTTCCATTATCCGACGCGCCCCGATGTGAGCGCGCTTGAGGATTTCTCACTGACCATCGCGCCGGGCGAAACCGTCGCCGTTGTCGGCCCCTCGGGCGCCGGCAAGTCGACGCTGTTCCAGATGATCCAGCGCTTCTACGACCCCGCGGGCGGAGTTGTGCGCGTCGACGGCGTGGCGCTGCCCGAGGCCGACCCTGCCGAGGTGCGCAGCCGCATGGCGATGGTGCCGCAGGAAACCGTGATCTTCGCCGCCTCCGCCCGCGACAATCTGCGCTACGGCCGCTGGGATGCCGATGATGAAGCGCTTTGGGCCGCCGCCGAGGCGGCCAATGCCGCCGAGTTCCTGCGCAAGCTGCCGCAAGGGCTCGACACCTTCATGGGCGAAGGCGGCGCGCGGCTTTCAGGCGGCCAGCGCCAGCGCCTGGCGATTGCCCGTGCCATCTTGCGCGATGCGCCCGTGCTGCTGCTCGACGAGGCGACATCGGCGCTCGATGCAGAGTCCGAGCGTCTTGTTCAGGACGCGCTCGAACGGCTGATGCGCGATCGCACGACGATCGTCATCGCGCACCGGCTCGCTACGGTGCGCGCGGCCGATCGCATCATCGTGATGAACGAGGGGCGCATCGTCGAACAGGGCAATCACGAAACGCTCGCGGCGCAGGGCGGGCTTTATGCGCGCCTTGCCCGGCTTCAGTTCAGCGACATGGTGGCCTAAGCGCCGCCCCATCACCGATCCGCACAGGCGGCTGGGCGCAAGGCTCGGCCGCCTCTTTTTGTGCCTGATTGCGCCTCGTTCCACGATATAATGCGATGGACCGGGCAAAAATCGCCACGCGATAATCTTTGGTTAACTTGGCGAAACACATTAGTCGGGCAAAAGGGTTATGCTGTGCCCTGAACTGGTGCCGGGGGGTTCCAGCCTCCCCGTTAACCCGCCCCATTTATACGAGAAACTATGAAGCGTTCCGACCTGTTCCAGCCTGACATCATGATCCTGGCCACGGTGGTGGTCGGGGCTCTTGTCTATGGCCTCTGGATCGTCGCCTACAAGCTGTTCGAGGGCTGACGCCGCACCGCCCGGGGCACGCGGACCGAGCAGCGGCTAAAAGCCATCACGACAATAAAAAAGGGCGGTCCCGAGGGACCGCCCTTTTTCGTTACCTGCGGCTGAACAGATTACCAGGTGCGGTACTGTTCGTTGCCGACGAAGCCCATCTTGGTAACTTCGGACTTCTTGATGATCGCCAGAACCTGGTCGACCACATCGTAGCGCGCCTGAGCGTCGGGCTGGAAGTGCAGCTCGGGCTCGGGTTCCATCACCTTGGTGCGATCAAGGTACTGGCGCAGCGTAACCCGGTCGATCGGGCTGCCGTTCCAGCTGATGGTGCCAGCGGCGTCGATGGTGATCTTGTTCTTGTCCGGCTGGATCGGGGGAGGATTCTGCCGCGCGTTGGGATCGTCGACCGGAAGGTCGATCTTCACAGCGTGCGTCTGAATCGGAATGGTGATGATGAACATGATGAGGAGAACGAGCATGACGTCGATAAGCGGCGTCGTGTTCATTTCCATCATCGGTTCGCCGTCGTCGCGGCCACCGCTCATTGCCATATCGGCTTACTCCTCAAACTCTGACCGTCACAGACGCTTCTGGACGAAGCTACCTGCGGGAGGCTGCGAAATGAAGCCAACGCGCGAGTAACCTGCCATCTGCATCGTGAAGATCGTGCCGCCGATGCAGCGATACGGAGTGCTCACGTCACCACGGATATGCGCTTCAGGCATATCTTCGGCCGTAAAGTTCTCGATACCGCCCTTCTTCTCGATCTCAGCCTTCAGCTTGTCGACTGCCCGGTTGAGCAGTTCTTCAGAGCTGACCTTGGTCAGATTCCAAAACACTTCGCATTCACCGTTCGCGCCGGAGCGCACGGTAAGCGAAACGTTTTCCGGCTTCGTGGTCGTCGGGTCATGAATGACCTCGGGGAGCTTCACGTCAACCGTCTGGATCACAACCGGGACCGCGATCAAGAAGATGATGAGGAGCACCAGCATAACGTCCACGAGGGGCGTCGTGTTGATGTCGGACATAGGGGTATCGTCGCCGCCACCCCCTCCTGCACTCATTGCCATCTATTCGGATCCTATCTGCTTAGGTTCCGGCGGGAATTCGAGAATTCCCACCGAAAACGCCTTGCGGGCGGGCGCCGGACGGGCCGGCACCCGGCCACAATCAGGCCTTGGTGGCGGCGGGGGTTGCAGGCTTTGCAGCTGCAGCCGGAGCCGGACGACCAGCAACCTTGGGCTTCACGGCGCCGTTCGAAACCATGTAGCCATGGATGTCGTTCGAGAAGGCGTTGAGGTCTTCGGCGATGCCCTTGTTACGGCGCTGCAGCCAGTTGTAGGCGAGCACGGCCGGAACTGCCACGGCGAGACCAAGCGCGGTCATGATGAGTGCTTCACCAACCGGACCGGCGACGACGTCGATCGACGCCTGACCCGACGAACCGATCTTGATGAGTGCGCGGTAGATACCGATAACGGTACCGAACAGACCGATGAACGGTGCGGTTGCACCAACGGTCGCGAGGAAAGCGAGGCCGGTGCCGAGCTTCGAGTTGATTGCAGCCTGGCTGCGATCGAGCGAACCGTGCAGCCAGTCATGTGCTTCGACCGGATCGGTCAGCTTGCTGTGCTGTTCCATGGCAACCAGACCATCGTCGACGATCTGCTTGTAGGCCGAGTTCTTTTCGAGCTTGGCGGCGCCTTCCTTGAGGCTGGGATTGTTCCAGAAGCTCGTGCGCACGCGCTTCGACTGGTTGATGATCTTCTGCTGTTCGAACAGCTTGGTGAACATGATGTAGAACGAGAAGACCGACATGCCGCAGAGGATGAGGAAGACCGCCCAAGCGATGGTACCACCCTGCTCAAGGGCGGCCATCAGGCCATAGGGGTTTTCGCCGCCATGGGCGGCCGCGGCTGCTGCGAATTGAATCAACATCTGGATAAGTTTCCTCTCAAATATGTATGCCGATTGGCGAATGCATCAAATCGTCGGGATCAGTCCGGCAGGCGCCAGGTGACGCGCTGGCTGCGGGTTTCCGATACCTTGCCGCCGCTTGCATCTTCCGCAGCGCGGAAGCGGAAACGACGGATGATCAGCTTGCAGGTTTCGGCATCCAGGATCGACGAACCGCTCGAGCCGGTCACGTTACAATCGGTAACGCGGCCATCGGGACCGATAGTATAGCTAGCGGTCGTCGTGCCCGATTCGCCTGCACGCTGTGCGGACGGCGGATAGTCGTCGTTGGAAATTGAGCCCGATCGAAGCTCTGCCTTCTTCGCGACGCGCGGCGGAGCCGGCGGCGGAGGCGGCGGAGGCGGTGCGGCAACCGGCGTCGGCGTAAAGACCGGCGGCGGTGTGTTCACAACGGCAATCGGCGGCGGCGGTGCGACATTCGTCTGCACGATTGGCGGCGGCGCAACAACTGGCGGCGGCTCAATCGGCTTATCCGGCGGCGGCGGCGGCGGTTCTTCCTCGGGCGGAGGAGGCTCATCTTGGACGTCAAAGACGTTCAGATCCTCAGCCGCCTTCTTGACCACGTTATAGGCCAGTCCGGTGACGAAGGCGTATCCGAGTACGGCGTGGAGCAACGCGACCACTACGATCGCTACCACACGGCTCGAACTCATCGATTGATCAGCGTAAGCCATTCAGAAACGATACTCCCTCTAATTCACTGTATCGAGCGGAGCGCGCTCCCCGGCCTCCTGCGCCGGAAAAACGTCAATGACCCGCTCTGCCACGATTTATTGTATCTTAAGGCAGAACTGTGTCTCTATCGCCACACTTCTGCAGACGCAATTGCTTTGTTTCACCCCCATCCGTGCAGGTCGGATATGGGCTCCATGCTCGGTTCATGTACAAAGTGCCAAAGCCGCTACCCGCACTCTATGGAGCCTTTATGACAATCGGAAAATTTCTATTCCCCGCGATGGCAGTTGCCGCATTTTTCGCCACGGAATCAGGGGCTCAGATTGTCCGGACAAATTCTGAATTCAGTTATGCTGACCTTGCCGACCTCGCCGTAAATGCGCCGATCGCAGTCGAAGCGGAAGTGCGCTCGGCGGTCCGGCTGAAAGATGCCGGTGGCAGCACAGCCGGGGTTGCGCGCTTCTTTGTGGAGGCCGATGTACTGGCATTGATTCGCGGCACGGGCGGGCTCCCGCCGAGAATCAACTATATCGCCGATGTGCCCCTGGATGCCCGCGGCAAAGCCCCTAAATTGAAGAAGATGCGGGTCATTCTTCTCGCGCGCCGGGTCCCCGGCAAGGCCGACGCCGTACAGTTAATGGCGCCTGACGCGCAGATTCCGTGGAGCGAATCGGCCAGCGACCGGATTCGCGGGATCTTGAGCGAGGCGACGGCACGCGGCGCACCGCCGCGCATCACCGGCGTCGGCAACGCCTTTCATACCCCCGGCGCAATTCCGGGCGAAGGCGAAACGCAGATCTTCCTGAACACCGAAACCGGCGATCCCGTGTCGCTGCTCGTGCTCCGCCGGCCGGGCCAGGCGCCGCGCTGGGCGGTGGCGATGGGCGAGATTGTCGATGAAGCGGCGCGCCCGCCCGCGGCCGATACGCTGCTCTGGTACCGCCTCGCCTGCTCGCTGCCCGCGCGCCTGCCGGATTCGAGCCTTGAGGGCACCGACCCTGCACAGGCGCAGACCGCGCGTGCCGATTACAGCATCATCCGGCGCGGGCTTGGCGCGTGCACGCGCACCCGCATTCCCGCCACCCCCGACGCGGCTCAGGCGCCCTCGCGCTCCATGTAAAGAAAGTCGCGTTCAAAATTGGTTAGGTTCGCGCCACCATCGACATAGATGACCTGTCCGGTGGTGGCGCGGGCGCCCGCGAGAAAGAGCACCGCATCGGCGATATCCGCCGGCTCGGGGAGCCGCTCCAGGGGCATGGTGCCGGCAAGCCGCGCCATCTGATCGGGCTGATACTCCCCCGTTGGCAGCGTCAGCCCCGGCGCAACCGCGCAGACGCGCGCGCGCGGAGCAAAAGCGCGGGCGAGCATTTCAGTCGCGCCCGCCAGCGCCAGTTTGGAAATCGTGTAGCTCGCCTGATCGCGCCCCGGATGGCGGATCCGCTGATCTAGAATATTGACGATCACGGCGGGTTGTTCGGTCGAGGCCGCCGCCGCGACATCGCGCGCCAGCAGCACCGGCGCGGCGGTGTTGACCGCGAAATAGCGCGTGAGCGCATCGAAGGTCATCGTCTCGGGATCATCCGCCCCGAACACCGAGGCGTTATTGACGAGCAGTGTCGGCGCCGCACCGAAATGCGCGGTCACCCGCCCGATCAGGGTGCCAACCGCCGCAGCATCGGAAAGATCGGCCGCAAAGCCGTGCCAGACCGCCCCCAGCCGATCGAGCTCGGCGCGCAGCCAGGCATCGGGTTCCGATGACGTACGGCCGTGCAGCGCAAGCGCCCAGCCCGCCCCCGCCAGCCGCGCGGCAATCGCGGCGCCCACGCGGTGGCACCCGCCGGTAACCAGCGCCAGCCTGTGCGGCGCAGCCGTCACCGGCGATGCCTCGTCAGCGAAATGCCGATCGATTCATCGGCCTCGGCAATTGCGACCTTGATGATATCGACCTGTACCTTCTGCACGCGCTTGTCCTGCAGGAAGAGCGTTTCGCAGATATGGTCGGCAACCGCCTCGACCAGCGTGAAATGCAGCCCTTCGGGGAAGGACGACATGGCGTGCTTCAGATCCATATAGTTCTTCGACGCCGCCAGCGGCGTATCGGGATCGAAACGCGGCGAACAATCGAGATCGACGCGCACCGAAATGCGCAGCGGTTGAGGAAGATGCGTCTCCTCCGAATAAATGCCCGTCAACACGGGCACTTCCAGATCCAGAACCTGCAGCTGCAACCTGTCTTCCATCGATCTTTCTTTCCGGGCGCGCCGCGGGCCGGTGCGGCCCGCCTTCGATTCGCGCTTTCATTCAGTGCGGAAACCGCTAAAGCGCCTCGCGCCGAAGGTCCATCACACCCAACAGAAAGGATATGCCTGTGGCAGACATTGTGCCGCTGGCGCGCATCCCCGTACAGGATGTGGAAAAATTGCTCGACACCGCGTTCGGGACGGACCGTTTCGGCCGAACCGCCTATCGGCTGCGCAAGGGCACCCGCCCCATTCCCGAACTGAGCTTTGCGACGATCGACGAGACCGGCGCGCTGATCGGCACGATCCAGTGCTGGCCGGTCAAGCTGGTGGACGATGCGGGCAACCAAACGCCGATGGTGATGCTCGGCCCCGTCGCGGTCGAACCCGCGCTGCAACAGGGCGGCATCGGCCGCGCGATGATGCGCGCGACGCTCGACGCCTGGGAGAAACTGAATCTGCCCACGCTGATGATGATCGGCGACCCGGAATATTATGGCCGCTTCTTCGACTTCACCGCCGAGGATACGGGGGCGTGGGTGATCGACGGGCCGGTGGAGCGCCGCCGCCTGCTGGCACGCGCGCATCCGGGCGTAACCATTCCGCATAGTGGCGAAATCCTGCCGCGCACCGACTGATCCGGCTTTGCGCTTGGGGCGATGTTCGCCTAATCGACATGCCATGCCAATGCCTCCCCTCCCCGACAACCTCGCCGAACTGTCGCTGCCCGAGATCGCGAAACTGGTCGAGGAACGCCGGTTGCCGCCCGTCGAAAGCTGGAACCCGCCCCATTGCGGCGACAGCGAGATGCGCATCGCGCGCGACGGCACCTGGTATCATCAGGGATCGCCCATCGGCCGCCCGGCGATGGTCCGGCTGTTCTCGACGATCCTCCGCCGTGAGGCGGACGGGCGGCACGTGCTCGTCACCCCCGTCGAAAAGCTCGACATCGCAGTGGACGATGCGCCGTTCCTCGCGGTCGAGGTGAAGGTGGACGGCGAGGGCAGCACCGCCTGCCTCGCCTTCCGACTGAACACGGGCGACATGGTCATGGCCGGCCCGGACAATCCGATCCGCTTCACCATGGTGGAAAATGGCCCGCACCCCTATCTTCATGTGCGCGGGGGGCTGGAGGCGCTGATCGTGCGCAGCGTATATTATGAGCTTGTGAACATCGCGCTCGACAATGGATCGGACCCGCCGGGGATCTGGAGCGCAGGCAGCTTTTTCGCGTTGGAGCCCGAAGCATGACGACACTTGTCGAACAGGTCCGCCGCGCGCTGGAACGCGGCCATGATCAGGAACCGATCCTGCTGACCGGCGACAATGCCGACGATATCCTCGACGCGCGCGAGGTCTATGTGCCCGCCGCCGTGCTGATCGCGATCACCGACCGGCCCGATCCGGGCGTGATCCTGACCCAGCGGCCCAAGACAATGCGGCACCATGCCGGGCAGATCGCCTTTCCGGGCGGGCGGGTCGATCCGGAAGACGTCGATCTGGTCCACACCGCGCTGCGCGAGGCCGAAGAGGAAATCGCCATGCCGCGCGATGCGGTGACCGTCATCGGCACGATAGACCGGTATCGTACGATCACCGGCTATCACGTCACGCCCGTTGTCGGCGTGGTCCAGCCCGATCTGCCGCTGCGCGCCAATGCCGCCGAGGTTTCCGACTGGTTCGAGGTGCCCTTGTCGTTCCTGCTGGAACCGGGCAACCATATCGAACAGGCGGTCGAATGGCAGGGCCGCGAGCGCCATTATTACGAAATCACCTATGGAGGCCGCCGCATCTGGGGTGCGACGGCGGCCATGATTGTCAATCTGGGTCGGAGGATCATTTGGGCGGCTTGATTTTGCCGGAGGCGGGATGGCGCACGCGCGAGGGCATGGATGCGTTGCTCGGCGCGCTCGGCGCAGGCGAAGGGCTGTCGCGCTTCGTCGGCGGCGCGGTGCGCGATACGCTGCTGGGGCTCGATGTGCAGGATGTCGACATCGCCACCCGGCTGATGCCCGACGACGTGATGAAAAGGCTGCGCAAGGCGGGGATCAAGGCGATCCCCACCGGCATCGAACACGGCACGGTGACGGCGATCCTGAAGGATGGCCCGGTCGAGGTGACGACGCTGCGCCGCGACGTCTCAACCGATGGCCGCCGCGCCACGGTCGCCTTTTCCGACGACTGGCGCGAGGATGCCGCCCGCCGCGATTTCACGATCAACGCGCTCTATGCCGATCCGCTGACCGGCGAGATCCACGACTTTTTCGGCGGCATGGACGATCTGGCGGCGCACCATGTCCGCTTCATCGGCGACGCGCTGACACGGATCGCCGAGGATCATCTGCGCATCCTGCGCTTCTTCCGCTTCCATGCCCGCTTCGGCAAGGGCAGCGCCGACGCCGAGGCGGTCGACGCCTGCCGCGCGCGTTCGCGCGACCTGATGGCGCTTTCGCGCGAACGGATCGCCGACGAACTGCTGAAGCTGCTCGCGCTGCCCAATCCGGCGCCCACCATCGCGCTGATGCTCGAACTCGGCATTTTCTCGGCGGTCATTCCCGAAATCGATGCGACATCACTGGTCCGGCTCGAACAGCTGCTCGCCAACGAGGCGCGCACCACCACCGCGCCCGATCCACTGCGTCGGCTGATCGCGCTCGCCCCGCAGGATACCGGCCCCGCCGACGACATCGCCGCGCGGCTGCGCCTTTCCAATGCCCAGCGCAAGCGGATCGGCACCGCGCTGACGCCCAACACTGCCGGGCCGATGGAAATGCTCTATCGTTGGGGGCCGGAATCGAGCGCCGACCGGTTACTCCTTTCCGACGCCGAAGGCGACGTGATCGCCGCCGCGCTGACGCGCATTCGCGCCAGCGAACGGCCCAAGCTGCCGCTGGGCGGCGGTTCGCTGGTGGAACGCGGGCTCAGCGCCGGCCCCGTCGTCGCCAAGGCGCTGCAAACGGTGGAACGCCGCTGGATCGACGAGGATTTTCCGGGCCCCGAACGGGTGAACGCGATTGCCGACGAAGTGGTCGGTCAGCTGTTGGACGCGCGCCAATAGGCATAGGCGGCGTCGGCATCGAGCGGGCAGGAATAGTAAAAGCCCTGCCCCATCGCGCAGCCAAGCGCCGCCAGCGTGCGCGAGAGTTCGACCGTCTCGATCCCCTCCGCCGTCGTCTTCATGCCGAGCGCGTCGGCCAACGACAGCACCGCGCGGACGATGGCAACCTTGTTGCGATCTTCCAGCATGCCGGTGATGAAGCTGCGGTCGATCTTCAATATGTCGATCGGCAGGCGCTGGAGATAGGCCAGGCTTGAATAGCCGGTGCCGAAATCGTCCATCGCCAGCGTGGTGTTGAGTTCCTTCAGCGAATCGAGCACCGCGACCGCGCGTTCGGGATCGGCAATCACCGCGCTTTCGGTGAGTTCGAGCGTGAAGCGCCGTCCCTCGATCCCGGCCCTGCCAAGTTCCTGCCCCACCACCTGCGCGATATCGTCGCGCGAAAGCTGAATGGCGGAGAGGTTGACGCTCATCTTCACCGGCACCGGGGCATTCGCACGGACATCCCATGCGGCAAGCGTGCGCGCCGCCTCGCCCAGCGCCCAGCGGCCGAGCGGAACGATCAGCCCCGATTCCTCGGCCACGGGAATAAAGTCAGCCGGTGTGATCTCGCCCTGTTCGGGATGCTCCCACCGCGCCAGCGCCTCGAACCCCGAAACACGGTCGGTCGCAAGGTCAACGAGCGGCTGGAAGGCGAGATGGAGCTCGCCATTGTCCACCGCGCGGCGCAGTGCGGTTTCAAGGCTGAAACGCCTGCGCGCCATGTTGAAGGTGGTCGGCTGATACACCTCTATCTCGCCGGTTTCCTTTGCGCGCTTCAGTGCGAACTGGGCGCTGCGAACGAGCTTTTCGACATCGCCCGTGTCCTCCATCACCGCGCAGCCGATCGAGCATTCGACACTGATTTCCAGTTCCGACAGGCGAAAGGGCGCGCCCAGCACGCTCTGGATACGCTGCGCCACCTGCACCGCATCGTCCTTGCCGTCGTGCAGGCGGATCAGCATGCCGAACTCGTCGCCGCCCAGCCGGGCGAGTCCGTCGCCCGCACGCAGCGCCTGGGTCAGCCGCCGGGCCACCGTGATGATCAGTTCATCGCCCGCCATTGGGCCGATATATTCGTTGATCCGGCTGAACCGGACGAGATCGACGATCAGAACCGCGAAATTGCGCTCATCCTCGCCCGCCATCTGCTCGACCATCTCGGTAAAGCCCGCACGGTTCCTCAGCCCCGTCAGGCTGTCCGACAGCATTTCGCGGCGCAGGCTCTGCTGGGTTAGCATCTCGGCGGTGCGGTCGATGAGCGACATCATGCAGCGCGGCCCCTGTCCGTCGCGGTCCATCAACCGGGCGAGACGCACCGTGAAATGGCGCCCGCCAATCTCGTCCCCGTCGCGCCACTGAAACTCGGCATCGGGGGCCGCGCCTTGCAGGAATGCGTCAACGCGCGCGCCAAGCCCGTTGCGGTCAAGGATCAGCAGCGGCTTGCGCGCACGCGGCTGGAGCGGCTTTTCGAAATGCTTGAAAACCGTATTGCTGCATTCGATCGAGCGCCCCGCGACACCGCTGCGAATGACGGCGGCGGCGATGGGAAGCGCATCAAGATAATGCTGCCGCGCCGCGATGAAGTGCGGCAGATGCTCCAGAATCGGATGATCCTGCGTGCGCGCGTCTTCGGGCAATTGCGGATCGGCTACGGAAGGCATGCACCCGGGTTAAGGGGGGCTGGTTAACGATCCGTGAAACGATCCGTTCAGCCGAAACGATTGTTTCTCGGGAAACCCGTAGGCGGCATGCGGCCCGCAGCACCGCGCGCCACGCGCCACGGCGTCAGGTCCGCTTCGGTGCGCGTCCGGCCGGTTTCACCGCCCATCGTCCAGCTAAGCCCCTCCTCGAACCGGAAGGCAATCGCGTCGGAAAGCCCGCCATCGCGGTAACGCTGCAGCGTGACGCCCTGCCCGCGCGCCATTTCGGGCAGCTCGCCGATCGGGAAGACGACGAGCTTGCGGTTATCGCCGATCACCGCGACATAATCGGCCTCTGCCGGAATTTCGCGGATGATCTTGAGCCGCGCACCGGGGCGCACATTGACAAGTTGCTTGCCCTTGCGGGTTTCGGCAATCGCGTCGCTCATCGCCGCCACAAACCCACGCCCGTCCGACGAAGCGAGCAGCAGCTTGCCCTGGGTGGCGGGCATCAGTGCGATGATCCCGGTTTCGGCATCGATATCGATCATCAGGCGCACCGGCTCACCAAAACCGCGCCCGCCGGGCAGCTTGTCCGCCGCGAGCGTATAGAAACGGCCATTGTCGGCGGCGAGCAGGATCTTGTCGGTCGTCTGCGCGTGGAAGGCAAAGGCCGGGCCGTCGCCTTCCTTGAACTTGGCGGCATCCGCCGAGGCAAGGTCGTTATGCCCCTTCATCGCGCGGATCCAGCCGCGTTGCGACATGATGACGGTGATCGGCTCGCGCTCGACCATGGCTTCCAACGGGATTTCACGCGCGGGCGCGGCTTCCTCGATCAGCGTGCGGCGGCGCCCGATCGCGGTTTCGGGGCCATAGCGTTCGCGCACCTTGGCCAGATCGCGCTTCAGCTGGGTGCGCTGACGCGCCGGGCTGTCGATCAGCGCCGCCAGCGTCTTGCGTTCGGCGTCGAGCGTATCGCGCTCCTTGCGAATTTCCATTTCCTCAAGCCGGCGCAGAGAGCGCAGCCGCATGTTGAGGATCGCCTCGGCCTGTCGGTCGGTCAGCCCAAATTCGGCCATCATCACTTGCTTGGGTTCATCCTCGGTGCGGATGATCTCGATCACCCGGTCGAGGTTGAGATAGGCGACCAGATAGCCATCGAGCAGCTCGATCCGGTCGTCGATCCGCGCAAGCCGGTGCTGCGAGCGGCGCACCAGCACCTCGATCTGGTGCTGCAGCCACGCGACGAGCACTTCCTTCAGGCTCATCACGCGCGGCGTGCGGTTGGCGTCGAGCACGTTGAGGTTGAGCGACACGCGCGTTTCGAGGTCGGTCAGCCGGAACAGGCTTTCCATCAGCATGTCGGGTTCGACCGTGCGGCTGCGCGGTTCGAGGACGATGCGGATCTGTTCGTCGGATTCGTCGCGAATATCGGCGAGGATCGGCAGCTTCTTTTCCGAGATCAGATGCGCGATCTGCTCGATCAGCTTCGATTTCTGGACCTGATAGGGAATTTCGGTGATCACCGCGACCCAGGTGCCGCGCCCCTCATCCTGCTTTTCCCAGCGCGAGCGGACGCGGAAACCACCGCGCCCCGTGGCATAGGCCTCGGCAATCGCAGATGCGCTGTCCACCACCACGCCGCCGGTCGGGAAATCGGGGCCCTGCACAAATTGCAGCAATTGCGCGTCATCGACCTCGGGCTGGTCGACCAGCAGCATCGATGCATCGATCAGCTCGGCCACATTGTGCGGCGGGATCGAGGTTGCCATGCCCACCGCAATGCCGCTGGCGCCATTGGCGAGCAGATTGGGGAACAGACCGGGGAAGATCTCGGGCTCTTCCTCCTCACCATTATAGGTCAGCCGGAAATCGACCGTGCCTTCGTCGAGTCCGGCCATCAGGTCGTTCGCCGCCGCCGTCAGCCGCGCCTCGGTATAGCGCATGGCCGCGGCGTTATCGCCGTCGACATTGCCGAAATTGCCCTGCCCGTCGACCAGCGGGTAGCGCAACGAGAATGTCTGCGCGAGGCGGACCATCGCGTCATAGACCGACTGGTCGCCATGCGGGTGGTATTTGCCGATCACATCGCCGACGACGCGCGCGCATTTCTTGTACCCGGCACTGGGATCGAGCTTCAGCAACCGCATCGCCCAGAGCAGCCGCCGATGCACCGGCTTCAGACCGTCGCGCACATCCGGAAGCGAGCGTGCCGTGATCGTCGACAATGCATAGACAAGATAGCGCTCGGACAGGGCGCTATCGAACGGGGCATCGATGATCTGGTCGAAGGGATCGGTAAAATCTGTTGCCATTCCCTATCAGTAGCAGGGCGGATTTCCGGTGGCGAGGGGCCGTTTCCGATTCGTTTCACGGGATGGCTCGGGCCGTCGCTTCGGCGCTTGACCGGGGCGTACTATTTCAATAGCACACAAGTTGATCAGCGTGGTCGCATCGCTGCGCGATCCTCTCAACTGCGCGGCGATGCGGCCGTTTCCACCGGCCCTGTAAAACACCCATATTCGTCGGTCGCCGCATCCTTTTCCATTTCGCCAAGCAACCAATCGCGAAACGCCCGCACCTTGGGCGCGTGGCGACGATATTCGGGATAGACCAGCCAGAAATGCCGGCGGCCATAAGCGACCGCATCGATCGGCGCGACCAGCCGGCCCGAGCGCAGTTCGGGCAGCCACATTGCGGGATTGATCACCGCCACCCCCTGCCCGGCAATCGCGGCATTGCCCTCCAGAATCTGCGAATCGAGACGCAGCCCCGTGGCTGTTCGCTGTCGCCGCGCGCCTCCGCCCACGGCATCGAGCCATTGATCCCACCACACGTCGTCGGGCGACAGGCGCGGCAGCGCCATCACATCCGCGGGCGTCGCGACGGGGGGATGCTTTGCGAGGAAGGCCGGGCTGGCAAGCGGCAGGATCGGCACACGCATCAGGAAATGCGACACCAGCCCCGGCCAGGGATCGGGGCTGTTGCGGATGGCGACATCGACCTCCTCGCGCGCAAAGTCGACGATATGGTCGGCGGTGTGGAGCCGCACGGCAAGCCCCGGCCGCTGCATCTGAAACCCGCCCAGCCGAAGCGCCAGCCAGTTCGAGGCAAAGGTGTTCGAACAACTGATCGTCAGCACCGCCTCACTATCGGTGCGCGCAATGCCGAACGCATCGTCGAGCGTATCGAACGCCCCCGACACCATCGGCGCGATCCGCCGTCCGGTTTCGCTCAGCTGCACCTGCCGGCCGACACGGTGGAACAGCGCGGCCCCCAGCCGCTCTTCCAATAATTTCACCTGATAACTGACGGCCGCCTGCGTCATCCCCAGCTCGTCCGCCGCCTTTGTGAAATTTTCATGACGCGCGGCGGCTTCGAAAACCCGAATGGCGGCAAGGGGCGGGATACGACGCATGCCCTTATCATAAGCTCTACTTATGAATGTCGTCCAATGATTAGTTGGTATCGGTGCGCCCCACGGCGCATATCGACGCGGCAAGCCAAGACCTTGCTTCACCCCCTGAACGACCGGAACCAAGCCATGACCCGCGATGAATTGGAAGGCCGCATCTGGGCCGAGCATCAGCATGACCTTGCCACAGGTTTTTCGGCATTTACGAAGGATGTCCTGTTCACCTTCGACCGGCTTGTGGCGCATCTATACGAAGCCCCCTGGCGCGACGCCGCGCAGCGCAAGCGCTGCAACTGACGCCAACACCCAAACGGGCGGCCTCCCCCCACTCCCTCTGGGCCGCCCGCACCGGTCCGTTGCCCGCTCCCTTGCAAGGGCAACGGACCATCCTATCCCCGGCCGCTACGGCCTGCCAAAAATCTCCGCCGCATCGCCCTGCGCCCCGGTTTTCATCCTAAATTAAGCCTGACGGCATGGTCCGACAGGAATGCCGTCCTTTGACAATGTCGATCGGATGGAGATCAGGATCATGGATTATGTCGTTCGCCCGCATGCGCTGGCCAGCCTGCTGGTGGATGCCGCGCCGGGCATCGAGATCCTGTCGCTCGACTGTTTCGACACGCTGATCTGGCGCAATGTGAATGCCCCGGTGGATGTGTTTGCCGATCTGCCCATTGCCGGGGGCGCCATTCCCGAACGTCAGTTTGCCGAAGCCAAGGCGCGCAAGCTCGCCGCCGTACGCCACGCGCGCGACGAGGTGACGATCGACGAAATCTATGCCCAGCTTATGCCGCACGCGAACGACTCCGAACGTGCAGCGGCCATCGAGCGCGAACTCGAGGCCGAAGCGCGCCACTGCTACGCCTTCGCACCGACCTGCGCGCTGATCGCCGACGCCAAGGCTCGCGGGCTTCAGGTCGTGATCGTGTCGGACACCTATTTGCCGGAATCCCAGCTCCGCACGCTCATCGCACGCGCCGGGGGAGAGGATCTTGCCGCGATGATCGACCGGATCTTCTGTTCAAGTGCGTTCGGCAAGCCCAAGGCGGCCGGCCTTTTCGCACCCGTTTTGGCGGAACTGGGGATTTCACCCGAGGCGATCCTCCATGTCGGCGATAACAAGGCAGCGGATCAGACCGCACCGTCAGCGCTCGGCATCAACACCGTCCATATCCGCCAGTTCGATGACAGCACCCAGAACCGCCTGCGTCTCGAAGCGGTCGCCGCCACCGTGATGGATCCGGACACGCGTGTTTCGATCCCGGCCTTTCAACCGCACCGCGCCCAGATCGCCATGCGCGAGGAAAGCGCGCCCGATCATGTGCTCGGCCATGACGTATTCGGGCCGGTGATGAATGATTTCGCCGAATGGATCGCGGCAGAGGCCGATGCGCTCGAAGCTTCGCTCGGCAAGCCCGTAAAGCTGCTGTTCCTACTGCGTGACGGATATTTGCCGCATCAGGCTTTTTTGACGCGCTATCCCGAACGCGCCGAACGCTGCGCGGCGATCGAACTCAGCCGCTTCACCTCGACAGCGGCGGGGTTTGTCGATGCCGATGCGATCGCCAAATATCTGGAAGCCAATATCCACGACATCCCGACCTCGGTGATGGCGCACCAGATGCTCCTGTCCGACAAAGAAGCAGACAAGCTGTCACGCGACGGGGCCCGCAAGTTTTTTGCACGGATGCGTCAGGACGATTGGCAGGCCAAGATTTTGGCACGCTCCGAGCGTTTCGGCAAAAGGCTCGCCGCCTATCTCGCAACCAAGGGCGTGGCGCAGGGCGATGCGGTGATGCTCGTCGATCTCGGCTATAACGGCTCGGTCCAGAACTGGGTTGAACCGCGGCTGACAAGCGCGATGAACCTGACGGTCGCCGGTCGTTATCTGATCCTGCGTGAATCCACCCCATCGGGTCTCAACAAACGCGGCTTCCTCAGCGTGGCGGATTATGACAACCGCGCGCTGCGCGCGCTGTGCGAATCGATCGCGATCGTCGAGCAATTCTGCACCGTGGCCGACGGATCGGTGATCGATTACCGCGAGGACGGCAAACCTGTGCGCAAGGCCGCCGATATCAAGGGCGCCCAAAGCGCCTGCCGCGATGTCGTGCAGCAGGCCTGCCTGTCCTTCATCCGCGCGCGCCGCGAAACACCGGGCATGAAGCGCCCGCCGCTGTCGGACGATTTCACCAGCCGTCGTCGCGCCAGCGCCGCCATCCTGTCGCGCTTCCTTTCGCTGCCTACCGACGAAGAAGTCCGCGCGATCCAGCATTTCCGCCACGACGTGAACCTTGGTACCAAGGCCACTCAGCCGCTTGTCGATCTGGACGCCGCGCAGGAAGGCATGCGCCGTCGCGGACTGTTCTACGTCAAGAATTCCGACAGCATGTTCCTCCCCGGCGAGCTTCAGCAACGGGGCATTCACGTCAATCTCAGCCTATTCGGATCACGCCGTTACGGCCTTGATCTGCGCAAGCACGATTTCGACGCTGGCCAGATCGACCTGCCGATCCTGATCGCCGACGGCAAATCGGTCAGCAACGCCAGCATCGAAGCCTATCCCACCGCCGATGGCTATTATCACGCGCTCATCCCGATCGGTGTCGCGCAGTTGACGATCGGCCTGCAGCTCTGCCGCCTGTATGAATGGGTGCAGATCGAGGAAGTCCGTTTCGTCCATGTCGAAAATGTCATGGAAAATGGCCGCTCGCTACCCGCCATTCCCGTCTATGATTCGATGGAGCAGACCGCACCGGGCCTTTTCCGCTGCACCGCCGCCGATGGCATCATGCTCGTCCAGCCCCCCATCGGCCGTCACAGCGACGCCATGGCGCTCAGCATCGTATTCCGACCGGTGGTCGCTCGTACCGCCCCGCCCCTAGCACAAGCAGCTTGAGTTGTGACTGATCTCCTTATCCACAGCATGTCCGAATTCTCCGAGATCATTCTCGGGATCCTTGACCGCGCCGAAGCGCAGAACATTGCCGAGATCGGCGCCGAATATGGCGGCATGTCGGCACGGCTCGCCGAATTTGCAGCGATGCATGACGGCAGCCTCACCAGTATCGACCCGGCGCCCAAGCCGGAATTCGTGCAATGGGCCGCGCAAAACCCAACGGTGCGGCATATTGCCGAGCCCAGCCTCAAAGCCATCGGCACGCTTTCCGGCATCGACGCCTGGCTGATCGACGGCGATCATAACTGGTACACCGTCTATAACGAACTGAAGCAGATCGACGCGCTTTGCCGGCGCGACAACAAGCCCTTTCTGGCGATCTTGCACGATATCGACTGGCCCTCCGGGCGACGCGACATGTATTATGCGCCCGAACAAATCCCGCTCGAATTCCGCCACGACCATGATTTCGAGGGCGGGGCCGTCCCCACAGACCCTTATCTGCATCCCGGACGCGGATTTCGCGGGATGGGGCATTTTGCCTGGGCCAAGCATGAAGGGGGGCCGCGCAATGGCGTGCGCACCGCTGTCGAGGATTTCATCAAGGACATAGCCGCAGACGGGCGCGAAATTGCATTGGCCGAAATTCCGGCGATTTTCGGGCTCGGCATATTGTTCTCGATGGACGCGCCGTGGAGTGCCGCCATCGCAGAGCTTGTCCTGCCCTATCACCGTAATCCTCTGATTGCCTCGCTGGAGCGCAACCGGCTGGCCAACTACCTGACGGTGCTCGAATGGCAGGACCGGACAGCCGCCTGAAACGGCCAGCGACATAATTGCGTTGCGCATGACAATCGTCTATAGGCGCAGCCCTTCCCGCCCCGGCCAGCGCTTCCTATTTAAGGTGCGGCCGGGGCATATGTTTTCAGGGGTAAAAGCCAATGGCACGCCGCCGCCAGATCTATGAGGGCAAGGCCAAGATCCTTTACGAAGGTCCCGAACCCGGCACGCTGATCCAGTATTTCAAGGATGACGCCACCGCGTTCAATGCCCAGAAAAAGGGCACGATCAACGGCAAGGGTGTGCTCAACAACCGTATTTCCGAGCATATCTTCACGCTGCTCGGCAATATCGGTGTACCGACGCACTTCATCCGTCGCCTCAACATGCGCGAACAGCTGATCCGCCAGTGCGAGATCGTTCCCATCGAGGTCGTCGTGCGCAACGTCGCCGCAGGCTCGCTGACCAAGCGCCTCGGCATCGAGGAAGGCACCCAGCTGCCGCGCACGATCGTCGAATATTATTACAAGGACGATGCCCTTGGCGATCCGATGATCGCCGATGAGCATATCGCCTGTTTCGGCTGGGCCAGCCAGGAAGAAATGCACGACATCGCCGACATGGCGATCCGCGTGAACGACTTCATGTCGGGCCTGTTCGCGGGCATCGGCATCCGTCTGGTCGATTTCAAGCTCGAATTCGGTCGCATCTACGACAACGACTATTCGCGCATCATCCTCGCCGACGAGATCAGCCCCGATGGCTGCCGTCTGTGGGACATGGCCTCGGGCGAAAAGCTCGACAAGGACCGGTTCCGTCGCGATCTTGGTGGCGAAGTCGAAGCCTATCAGGAAGTGGCGCGCCGTCTCGGCCTGCTGCCCGAAGGCGCCGAGAACGCGATCCTCGATCTCGAAACCCACCGCAAGAAGCGCGGCAAGTAAGTGACGTCGCGGCGCGCGCGGGCGACAATGCCCGGCGCGCGCCGCCGTCTCCGCCCAGCGCGATTCCCTGCGGCATTGACAAGCGCTGGCCGCGATGGTGCTGAGGCACCATGACAATTTCCCGCCGCTTCGGCCCACGCTTCCCCTCGATCCTCACCTTGTTCCTCGCCAGCACCGCGCCGCTCGCGCTGGGCGCCTGTCAGGCCGCGCCCGAACGCCCGGCGCTTACCGCCCCCATCCCCGCGCCCGTGGCAGCCGCCTGGGGGTTCGATCAGGGTGATGTTCCGCCCGACCGCGAATGGCGATACGGCGTTCTGCCCAACGGCATGCGCTATGCGATCCGCGCCAATGCTACCCCGCGCGAGGCCGCATCGCTGCGCCTGCGCTTCGATGTCGGATCGACTGCCGAGGCCGACGACCAGCGCGGGCTTGCCCATTTCCTCGAGCACATGGCGTTCAACGGATCGAAGAACGTCCCCGAAGGCGAGATGGTGAAGATCCTCGAGCGCCACGGCCTGGCCTTTGGCGCAGACACCAACGCCAGCACCTCGTTCACCGAGACGGTCTATAAGCTCGATCTGCCACGCGTGGACGACGAAACGGTCGACACCGCGCTGATGCTGCTCGATGAAACCGCGCGTAACCTGACAATCGCGCCCGAGGCCGTGAGCCGCGAACGCGGTATCATCCTTGCCGAACGCCGCGCACGCGACCAATATGGCCTGCGCCGGCTGGAACATCTCTTCGCCTTCGCACTTCCTGATGCGACGATTTCGCGCCGCATGCCGATCGGCGATCCAGAAGTGATCCGCACCGCGCCGCCCGAGCGCATCCGCGATCTCTACGCCCGCTATTATGCGCCGCAGCGCGCGACGCTCATCGTCTCCGGCGATATCGATCCCGCCGCGATGGAACGGCGCATCCGTGCGCGTTTTGCCAGCTGGAAACCGGCGCCCTCCGCGCCCGATGCGCCGCTCGGCACGGTCGATCCCGCCCGCCCCATGGCCGCCGCCTATTTCCAGCATCCCGATGTGCCCGTGAGCGTATCGATCCTGGCGCCGCAGCCCATGGATAGCGCGCCGGACACCGAACAGAGCCGGTTTCAGTCGATGCTCGAAACGCTGGGCAATGCCATCCTCTCGCGCCGGCTGGCCAAGCTCGCGCGTGCCGAAGATGCGCCGATCATCTCGGGCGGGGCCAGCAAGAGCCGGCTCGCGCGCACGGCGAATATGGCGACGATCGACATTTCGGCCAAGGGCGATGACTGGCAGCGCGCGCTTACCATCGGCGAACAGGAACTGCGCCGCGCGCTCGAACACGGCTTTACGGCCAGCGAACTCGCCGAACAGCGCACCAATATGCGCCGCAGCTTCGAAATCGGCGCGAACCAGGCCGAAACGCGCCGGTCTGCGGCACTGGCCGATACGTTGGCCGGGGCGCTCGAATCCCGGCTGGTGGTGACGAGCCCCGCGCACCGGCTCGAACGCTTCAAGGCGCGCGAGGGGGATATCACGCCCGACGCCGTCAACGCGGCGTTCCGCAAGCAATGGCAGGGCGTAGAGCCGCTCATCCATATATCGGGCAAGGCCGCGCTGCCGGATGCCGCCGACACGATATTGGCCGCGTGGCACAAGAGCGCCGCCACACCGGTTTCCGCCGTTGGTGATCAGGGCCTGACCGAATTCGCGCACAAGGATTTCGGCGCGCCCGGCACGATCGTGGCCGATACGGTGATCCCCGATCTCGGCATCCGCACGCTGCGCTTCGCCAATAATGTCCGGCTAAACCTGAAGACCACCGATTTCGAACGCGGTCGCATCCGCCTCACGCTCAAAGTCGCAAGCGGCGCGCTGGAATTCGACAAGGACAAGCCGGGCTTGCGCATGTTCATGAACAGCGCCTTTGCCGCCGGCGGCACAAACGCGCACAGCCTTGATGACCTGCAGAGCCTGTCGGCCGGGCGTTCGGTTTCACTCGGCCTTGCCGCCAGCGACGAAAGCTTCGGCACCTCCACCATCACCACGCCCGAGGATCTGGAGTTTCAGCTTCAGCTCCTTACCGCCTATCTCACCGCGCCGGGCTTTCGTGCAGAGGGGCAGATGCAGTGGCAGAACCGCGTGCCCGTTGCCTATGATACGTTCGATGCCTCCCCCGCCGCCATCGCCTCGCGCGATGTCGCGCGCATCGTCGCAGGCGGCGATCCGCGTTTCGGCGTGCCCGAGCTCCCCCAACTCCTCACACGCAATATGGGCGAACTGCGCGAGGCGACCGCGCGCGCCTTTGCCAAGGGCGCGATCGAGATCGGCATTGTCGGCGATGTCGACCAGCAAGCGGCCATCGACATGATCGCGCGCACCTTTGGCGCCCTACCCGTGCGCGATGCCGAACCGGGCCGTTTCGCGGAGGCGCGCCGCATCGCCTTTCCGCACGTCCCGGCCCCCGTCACGCTCTACCATCAGGGCAAGGCCGATGAAGCGATGCTGATGGTCTATTGGCCGACGACCGACGACAGCGATTTCAAGCAGGATGCCACGCTTTCGCTGCTCGCCGCCGTGATGCGCCTGATGCTGACAGAGGAACTGCGCGAAACGCTGGGCGCCACCTATTCGCCCTCGGCCGCGTCGAACACTTCCTCGGTCTATCCCGGCTTTGGCCAGCTGGTCGCCAGCACCAATCTTGACATCGAGGATATCGCGCGTGTCGAGGCCGAGATCACCGCCATCGCCGCCCGGCTGCGCGATAAGCTCGTGGACGACGACATGCTCAACCGCGCGCGGCGCCCGATTCTGGAGCGGCTGGCCAAGGCCCCGCGTGAAAATGGCAGCTGGATCGGGCTCGCCAGCGAGGCGCAGTCCGCGCCCGAAAGGCTTGACCGCTATCGCACCGCGCCCGCGGTTTTCGGCGCGATCACGGCGGCCGAACTGCAGGCCGCGGCGCGGCGCTGGCTCGATCCGGCCACCCCGCTCACCATCCGGATCGTGCCCGAAAACACGCCCGCAGCGATGAAACCTTGAACCGCGCGGCTTGCGAGGCCATAGAGCCGGCAGATTTCCCTATCCAGCCAGCGAGACTCGAACGATGAAGACCCGCATTTTCGTGACCCTGAAGGGCGGCGTGCTCGACCCGCAGGGCAAGGCCATCCACCACGCGCTGGAAGGCCTTGGCTTTAACGGCGTCAACGACGTGCGCGCCGGCAAGCTGATTGAACTCGATCTCGACGCAAGCGTTACCGATGCACAGATCGACGAGATGTGCCGCAAGCTGCTCGCCAACACGGTTATCGAAAACTACCGCATCGAACGGGGAGCCTAATCCCATGCAGACCGCCGTCCTTGTCTTTCCCGGGTCCAATTGCGACCGCGACCTGGCGGTGGCGCTGGAACAGGTCACCGGCAAGAAGCCGCACATGGTGTGGCACACCGAAACCGAACTGCCCGCCAATCTCGGCCTGATCGGCGTCCCCGGCGGCTTTTCCTATGGCGATTATCTGCGCTCGGGCGCGATGTCGGCCCGCAGCGCGGTGATGCGCGCGGTGGTGGAACAGGCCAATCGCGGCGTTCCGGTGTTCGGCGTGTGCAACGGCTTCCAGATCCTGACCGAAGCCGGCCTGCTTCCAGGCGCGCTGATGCGCAATGCCGGGCTGAACTTCGTCTGCCGCAACGTCGCGCTGACGGTGGAAAACGACAGCTCGATGTTCACCAAGCTCTACAAGCAGGGTGAGCAGATCACCGTTCCGGTCGCACATCACGACGGCAATTTCTTTGCCGACGACGAAACGCTCGACCGTATTGAGGGCGAAGGCCAGGTGGCCTTCCGCTACGCCGAACAGGTGAACGGTGCCGCGCGCAACATCGCCGGCATCCTCAACGAACGCGGCAATGTGCTGGGCATGATGCCGCACCCCGAACGCATGGTCGAACCCGCCCATGGCGGTATCGACGGTCGCCGGCTGTTCGAAAGCCTGCTCGAAACCGTCGCGGCCTGATCGCGAACGCAACCGAACATGAAAAGGGGCGCCACCGGCGCCCCTTTTTGTTTGTCCGCCGATGCGCGGAAAGGGACGGCCAAAGCCGCCCCCGCCCTATGGTTCAGAAATCGGCCTTCAGCGTCACGCCGTAAGTCCGCTGGTCGCCCGGCTGCCCCACGACAAGCCCGGTGCTGCCCGATTGGGTGGCCAGAACCTCGTAATATTTCTCGTTGAACGCGTTCTTCACCCAGCCAAAAATGTTCCAGCGGTCCTCTGTGCGGAAGCCCAGACGGAAGTTCGCGAGCGAATATCCGTTGATATCGGTATAGGCCGAGCGCGACGGGTTGGACGAGAATTTCGAGCGGTAATTGCCGTCGAACCCCAGATAGACCTGACCATCCTGCCCGAGCAGCTTGGCCGGCAGATTATATTCGCCGCCATAGGAAAACGCCCATTTCGAAATGCCGGGCAGCCACTGGCCCGAAATGTCGCAATTAGCGGGGCTGAACCCATTGGGCGTCCCCGGCGCGCTGGGCGGGTTGGCCGCCGACGCGGCACGGCCGCCCGAAAGCTCGGGCGGGCACGGCGCATCGACGAACTTTACATATTCATGGTCGGTGAAGGCGCCGCTCGCATAAAGGCTCAACCGCTCGCTCGGGCGCACCGAGAAATCGGCCTCGATCCCGCGCACGCGCACCTTTTCGGCATTGGCAAGATAACCGCGCAGAACGCCCAGCTGGCCATTGGTCACCGTTGCCTGATAATCGCGGATCTCGGTCCAGAAGCCCGAAAGGTTGAAGGTCGCCCGGCGATCCCAGAACTGGGTCTTCACGCCCACTTCATAATGGTCGACCTTTTCCGGCTTGACCGCACCGACCGCCAGGATCGGGTTGTTGTTCGCATCGAGCGGCAGGCCCGACAGGTTGATCCCCCCCGATTTGAAGCTCTTGGCATAGGTGGCATAGGCCATGACATCATCGGCCACGTCATAGGAAACGGTAAGGTCGCCCGATACGTTCCAGTCGCTGAACTCAGGATTGTAGCTCTGCGGTGCCAGCACGCCGCGCTGCTCGCTGGTCAGCTGGGTGCTGCCGCTGCCCGTGGTGACCACCGCGACATAGGAACCCTGTTTCTTGTCATAGTTGAGCCGCAGCCCCGGCTGGATGCGCAGGCGATCGGTGACCTTCCAGCTCAGCTGCCCGAAGGCGGCAAGGCTGGTGCTCTTCAGCACGATGTCGTTTTCCGAACGCAGCCCGTTCAGCACCGACGGATCGTTCGCGCTCGGGCTTGTGGGGTTGAGCAGCCAGCGGCTGGCGGCCGGCCCCTGTTCCTGCGCGCCGGTGGTGTGCTGTTTCTGGTGATAGGCGAACAGGCCGACGACATAATCGAACCGGTTGCCCGACACCGCATAGCGGATTTCCTGCGAATACTGGTTCTGCTTTGACGGGTTGGCCGAAACCGTGGTGATCGGCAGCCCGATAAAGTCGCGGTCGTTCGACGGCCCCCAGTTCCAGAAGCGCCATGCACTGACCGAAGTGAGCGTGCCCGGGCCGATATCCCATTCGGCGCGCAGCGAGACGCCGCCGATTTCCTGAAACGCATCGAGCGGGCTATCGAGATCGGTCAGCCGGTCAAAGGCGTTGGTGCTGGGCGGCGCATAGTTGAACGCGGCGGCAAGCTCGGCGAACTGGCGGTTGAGTGACCGCTGCGTCGCGCCGGTGCGGACATAGATCTGCGCGCAGCATTCGGGGTCCTGCCGGTTGTAATCGCCCGACAAGGTGAGATCGAGATTGTCGGTCGCGCGCCACAATAGCTGGCCCCGAATGCCCAGATTGTCCTGCTCGTTCACCCAGCGATCGGTGGCGACATTATAGATCGTCCCGCGCCGCTTGCCCGACGATGCCGCCAGCCGCACCGCCAGCTTGTCGTCGACAATCGGGCCCGAAATCGACGCCTTGGCTTGGACCAGGCCGAGATTGCCGATGGTCACCTCCGCGCGCGCCTCAGGCGTGAAGCTGGGCTGGCGCGTGGTGATGTTGATCGCGCCCGCCGTCGTGTTCTTGCCGTACAGCGTGCCCTGCGGGCCGCGCAGCACCTCCACCTGCTCGACATCGAGAAAGTCGAACGTCGCCGCCGCGATCCGGCTGTTATAGACCTGATCGATATAGACGCCGACGCCCTGTTCGATGCCGTCATTTGTCAGCCCGAAGGGCGCACCCAGCCCGCGGATATTGGCCGCCGAGTTGCGCGGGTTGGTCGAATAAAATTGCAGCGACGGCTGCAACTGGGTCAGCTTCGACACGTTGAACGTCCCCGTCGCCTCGATCGCCTTGGCATCGACCACCGACACCGCAAGCGGAACGTCCTGCAGCGATTCGGTCCGTCGGCGCGCAGTCACCACAATGCCGCCATCGTCCAGCACGGCGGCGCTGTCCGCGCTCTCCTCTGCCGTGGTTTCAGATGCCGGTTCAGCGGCTTGAACGATTCCCGGAACCGCCAGCGCGAACAAGGCAACGCTCGAAAACAATAACTTATCTCTGGTCATCGGATAGTCCCCCATCATGCGAGGAATTCTCTACTATTTAACTAGAGATAAAGGGAACATAGATTTTCTTGGCGCGCAAGCACGCTCTGCTTTGGGTAGGCCAGGCTGGATCAAAGGTACGGCGCACGGTCACGCCAAAGGACGAGGCGCCCCCGGCGCCCCGCCTCAAACCGCAGTCAAATTGCGACGCATCATGCGCCCAAACCGCCTCACGCGGCCGACAGAAACCCCGTGAGGTTGCCCATAATCGCACATGGGCGGCGCAAGCGCTGATCACGCATTGCCTCGCAAAACTGGTGATATTCCGGGTGGCTCTCAACGAACACGGCCTTGTCGGCATATTCTGCAACCGAAAACGTCCCCCAATTGGTCACCCGGCTGAAATCGATGCTATCCGCGCCAATGCGCTCACACAGATCCACCGCTTCCCCCATCTCGCGATAATTTTCGCGCTGCACGGTGAAGCGGAGATTGAGCCTGTCGACCAGACCTTGGCGGCGCAGCTCTGCGGCAAAAGCCAAATTCCGCTCCATGGTTTCCCAGCGCGCGCCCCGGCGCAGCAATTCATGCGTCGGCCCGGTCGCCGCGTCGAGGCTGATCTGCAGGCTCTTGACCCGGCCGTGCAGTGCGGGAAAGCGCGCCCACTCGCGCGGGGTGAACAGCATCCCGTTGGTCATCACAATGAAGCGCAGATCGGGATAATCCTCGGGAACGAGGCGTTCGAGCAGTTGACGAAAATTCTTCGACGCAAAGGGATCACCCGATCCGGTGATGAACACCGTCTGGGTATTGGCGAGCAATGGCAAAATCGCATTTTCCTGCAACCGCGCATAGCGCGCGCGCGTCTCGCTATCGGCCGCGATTTTTTCGGTCCGGCAACTCGGGCAACTCAGGTTGCACGTCTTGTCATAGGCAAGATTGACGGTCACCGGGCCATGATCCAGCTCGGTCTCACCGGCATCGATCAATGCCCGCCAATAAGGCGATTTTGCAGCGACCTCCGCCTTGGATTGCAGCAGGTCACGCTGAATCACGGGGCAATCCATCTTGTTGCAATGGCGGAAACTGCCATCATGCATGCTCGCCCGGATGCGCTGCGCATTTTCGGAATTCCAGACTTCCCGCCATGTTTTCCGATTCAGGTCTCCGGCCGATAACGGCAGATAACTGGCGCAGCACAAATTGCTCGTGCTCTCGAGCACCTCGAGCCGTTCAAAGGGGTCGGGGCAGAATTTCCCTTTGAGCGCATAACGTGGATTGTCCGGATCCATGCGCCCCAGCACGTGAAAAAGCGCGCCCTGCACCAATGGGGACTGGCTGACCCGCACCGACAGGGCGCCCAGGCTGCTCGCCGCTGCAGCCAGATCGCCGCCATAGGCCAGGCACATCGCATGCAAAACTTCGAGCGCATGGCCCATATTGCGGGGCATTGACGCCGCAATCTCAAGGCGATCCGCGATCAGTTCCGGCAGATCAGGAACCATCGCGAGAAATTGCGGAAACGCCTCCCATATCTCGGGATGATCATTATTGTCGCACAGGTCATTGACCAGCAGCAGGGCGATTTCGCCGGCCAAGGGCACCTGCCGCGCGCCCGTATCCGCCTGCAATCCCATCTCCGCCTGCCCCATGTCTTTGCACCCCGATCCTTGCTTACCCGTCCATTATAGACGGCAAGCGATTGGGGAGGGCCGTTGACTGCAGATGCAGGTCACACACCCGTCTTGAACGGCGTGAAGTTGGTTCCCTCGTCATAGACGTCGACGCCCTCGCGCCGCTTGAGGAAATTGACGACCAGATAGGTGACGGGCGTCAGCAGCACTTCCCAGCTCACCTTCAGCACCCATTGCGTCAACAGCACCTTGAGCACCAGCCCGCCCGTCCAGCCCGCCGCGCCCATGAAGGCGAGCGGGTAGAAGATCAGGCTGTCGACCCCCTGCCCCACCACGGTCGAGCCGATGGTGCGACTCCATAAATGCTTGCCGCGCGTCCAGATCTTCATCTTGGCGAGCACAAAGCTGTTGGCGAGTTCGCCCGCCCAAAAGGCAATGATGCTGGCAAAGACGATGCGCGGCACCTGCCCGAAAACCGCCTCATAGGCGGCCTGCCCCGTCCAGTCCGCCGCCGGTGGCAGCGCCACGACCACCCACGACATGAACGCCATGAAAATGAGCGCGGAAAAACCCACCCAGATGCACCGGCGCGCACGCGCATAGCCGTAAACCTCGGTCAGCACATCACCGATCACATAGCCGACGGGGAAGAACAATATGCCCGCGCCGAACGGCCAGTCGCCGATCAACGGCAGATCGACCGTCGCCACCTTGCCCGCGCCCAGCACGTTGGACAGCAACAGGATGGCCACGAACGCCGCCATCACGAAATCGAAATAGCGCATCGGCCGATCGCGCAGCAGATTGGCATCCACCGCAACCGGCGCCTGCGCCGATGGCGCGCCCTCAGGCTGAACTTCCCCCGCATTCATGCGAACAAACTATCGCGGTTTCCTCCGCGCGCAATCCACGCTATGCGCAAAAATCTGTTCGCCTCTCCGCACCAATCGGATAACGGAGCCGGCATGCGCGCCCGTAGCTCAGTTGGATAGAGCACGAGCCTTCTAAGCTTGGGGTCGCAGGTTCGAATCCTGCCGGGCGCACCATTTTCGTTCAGAGATGGGAAGGCACGATATGTGATGACCTCCCGGAAACCGGCGCCACGAACGCAGGTTTGCCCCCGATGATCCTATGCGCGCGCCGGAAATCAGTTATGCAGGCGCCCGGATGGGCTGCTTGAGGCGGTTGCCGAGCGCTGAGCGTGCCATGTGCAGAAGCGCGACTGCGACCAACGATACAGAAATCATCACCAGCCCGGTCGTCAGCGTGGTAACGTGCAGCCGATCGCGTCCTGCTGCATCGATCCACAGGCCCGCGGTCATGCCGCCAAGTCCCGTCGCCAGTTTGATGCAGGTCGTGAACAGGCCGAACGCCAATGCATGATCCTGCGGCTGGGCCCGTTCCTGCACGGTGCGGGTGAAAGCGTACCAGATGACGATACCGATCCCCCCGGTGCCGCAGCCTATCAAAACCAAGCATAGCAGCGCGAGCGGTTGAAAGGCCAACGCCCATGGCAGCACAGCGACGAAAAATGCCGTCAGCAGGAGCGACGCGGACAATCCCGATGCGCCGAACCAGGCCGCGATATGGCCCCAGCAGGCGCTGACCAGCAAGCGGCCGGCATTGATCAGCATGATCGAGGCCGCGCCCCAGGCATAAAGACCGGCATCAAGATGCGGTAGCACCTTGGTAAGGGCGGACAGGCCGACGCCGACCACGCTTGACGTCAAGACCAGCCCCACTAGCCGCCGATCCGCCCAGGCATATTTGCGGCCGCGCCGGCCGGGGCTCGCGAGCGCCGGCACGCCGGATGTCGCCACCCGCGCAAACAGGCCGGGCAGTGGCAGCATAAACAGCCATCCGATCAATGCGATGGCAACAAAAAGCGCAGCCAGGTCCGCCATCGACAAGGCATCCTGCGCCATGACCGGGAAAGCGATGGCACCGATCAGAAGCGTAGCGGCACTCGACCACAATGTACGCGCGCGAGATAGCGGCAACGCCTTATCGGGCGTCGCCGCGATGCGGCTGGTCAGCGCATTGTGCGGAACATCGATCCACGCAAAGGCGATGCGAAAGAGGATGATCGCCGCCAGCACCATGTCCGGCGTTCCCGGCGCAAATAGTGGCAAGGCGGCAAAGGCGATGGCGGCGAGCGCGAGGATGCCGTGATCCATCGCCGGCCGCGTTGCCACCATTTTGGAGCGGATATAGCCGACGGCGGTATCCGCCAACGCATTGGCCAGCGCACCCAGCAGGAAGATCACGCCAGCGAGGCTCGCGGGCAGATCCAGATAACGGATCATCACGAAAAGCGAGAGGAAGCTCGCGCCCCGGCACAACAATGTCTTGCCGAAATGAACGCAGAGATAACCGCGCACGAGCGCTTTTTCGTTCAACACGCGCCTCCCCCCAGTCAGCGTGAGATTGGCTAGCAACCGATCGATCCGCAAGCGCTAAGGCGTACGCCTGCGCCACCGGGGAGGACGGCGGCGCAGGCACAGCATATTATTCGAGCAAAAACGTCTTCAGGCGGTCCTGATCCGCAGCACTCAGGCCGATCACCTCGCGCAGATAGCCCTCAGGTGAACCGTTGCGCTTGCTCATTTCTTCAAAAGCCATCTCCAGATAGGCGGGGTCGGCGGCGAGCAGCACTTCCCCGACATGCCGGGGCAGCGCTGCCATCTTCGGGTTGATGGCCTTGTCCCGCTCAAGCGCCATGGGCAGATAGCGGTTGGTAAGGCCGTAGTCGGCGACCACAGTCTCGCGTGGCACGCCGAGTGCGGTCAGCACCAACGCCGCGGCGATCCCCGCGCGATCCTTGCCGATGGTGCAGTTGAAGGCGAGCGGCGTTTGACCAGCGGCAAGTTGTCGGAACATCTCGCGATAGGCTGGTGCCTGCTCATAAGGGATCGCGCGATAACTCTCGGCCATCAATTGGCGCGCCTCGGCCGCCGTCACCTTGGGATCAGCCAGGCGGCTAAGATCGCCGCCGCTCATCGCGTAATCCCTCGCCCAATAGCCGACCTGCGCCGCCGTCGCCCATCGGTTCGGCTCGCCCTGCCGCTCGCGCTCCGTGCGAAGATCGTACACAGAACGGATGCCGAGGCCGCCGAGATAATCGAAATCCTGCGCGGTCAGGCCGCTCATCGAGCCCGAACGATAGATCTTGCCCCAGCGCACCGTCCGCCCGTCGCTTGCTCGATAACCGCCAAGGTCACGGAAATTGCGACCGCCTTCAAGGGGCAGCAGCCGCTCCGCCACCCAGTGGCCATTGCCCTTGGCGGGTTGGACAAAAAAATAGGGCCGGCGCGTATCGTGCACCGTCACGTCCGCCGTGCCGTCACGATCGTCATCGGCAAGCTGGCGCCGTTCCGAAACCGGCGCATCGGGCCGATCCGCGACAAACAGATCGACAGGTGTGTCGCGCCATTGCGGCCAACTCACCCGATAGCCGCCGTTCGGGGATCGCTCGACGCTGACATCGGACCCGGTGTCTGTCACCGGGAGGCCTTTGGCGAATACACCGGTGCCGGCGATCATCGTCGCCAGCGTCATCGCAAGGATGTATTTCATGATCGACCTCAGAACTGGAACCGGACGTCCACGCCATAGGTGCGCGGCTCGTTGAAAAAGACTTGGTTCACTCTCACCTGGCCGGGCGCCGCGACCTCGAAATCGAACAATTGTGTTTCGGCGTTGGTCAGGTTCTTGCCCCAGATCGAAACATCGACCTTGCCCGATCCAACCTCCACATCGCCGAGCGTCAGCCGTGCATTGAGTTGTACGACCTTGTTGGAGAGCGTCGGATCGGTCGAACTCGAATAAACTCCGCTCGACCAGTTGCCGTCGACATGTGCCGAAAGCGTGCCGATCGCGAGGGCCGGGAAGCGATAATCGAGCGCCATCGTCGCCGCATGGCGCGGCGTTTGCGAGACTTTGATCCGCTGCACCACATTGGTGAACGGGTTGGTTTCGGGCGGCACATCGGTATCGGTGAAGACATAGTTGCCGGTGAGCGAGAAGCCGGCGCCGGGCGCGATCGTCAGGTCGGCCTCGATACCCTTGAACTTGGCGTCGCTGGTCCCGTTGATCGTCTCGGTCGACGAAGCGGTGGCTGGCGAGGTGAAATCGGTCTGCTTGTCCTTCAACCGGCTGGCATAGGCGGCGAGGTTCAGCCGAACATGGCGGTTGAACAGGTCCGATTTCAGGCCAATTTCCCACGATTCCACGGTCTCTTCGGCATAAGGCCGGAAGATCGCCGATCGCGAATTGGCGCCGCCGGCCCGGTAGGCATTGGCCCAGCGCAGATAGGTGTTCACCTCATCACTGATGTCGAACGCGATCGTCGCCGCGGGATCGACACGTTTCGATCCGAACTCGAAGCGCAGCGTCGGGGATGCATCCACACCACGCAGCTTGAGCAATCGGCCATGCTTGCTGTCATCCGTATAACGAAGGCCGCCGGTCAGATGGAGACGATCGTCAAGGATCGGAGGGGTCCATGTCGCCTGCCCGTAAAGCGCCTTGGACTTGGCATGGGCTTCGCTGGCGCGATCGGGGAAAGGGGTGCTTGAAAAGGGCGTAGCCAGCGTATTCAGTGCCGTGCCATCGGCGTTGAACCGTGCCGTGTACGGGGCGTAGGCGATGTCTGTCGCATCTTCGTCGAAATAAAAGGCGCCGAGGACATAGTTGAGGCGATCGGTCGTCCCGACAAGCTGGAATTCTTGACTGAACTGGTCCTGATCAATTTCCGCGAAGCTCAGCCGCCCTTCAAGGCCGTTCGGGCGATATGCGAGAAAAAGTCCGGATGAATTGTCATACTGGGTCTGGTTGATCTTCCGATAGGCGGTGATCGACCGCAGCGTCAGCGTATCGCTGATATCCCATTCGGCCTGCAGCATATGCCCTTTGACCTTGCCGACGCTGGGATCGAGCACGAAGCCAGCGCGCGCGTCGCGCGTCCGCCCGCCATCAACCGAGAATATCGGCGCAAGCGGCGGAGCGCCTGGCAGCAGATATTCGATATGGGGATAGCCGCCGGTGCTCTTGTCGGTCGAATTGTCATAGGCGTATTGGACACTGACATTGTCCGTGGGTTCCCACAATGCCGCGACCCGGAAGCCGTAGCGCTTGACCGCGCTCCAGTCGGATGCTCCGGGAAGCGGATTCTCCACCCAACCATCGCGCTTGTTGTAAATGCCGTCCAGCTTGATGCTAATGCCCGCCACTTTGGGCAGATTGACATGGGCGGCGATGTTGCGGCCGTTCCAGTTGCGCACACCCCCGGTCACATCGACGCCGAATTCCCCGGTCGGCTTTTTGGTGATGATACTGACAGCCCCGCCGACCGCGTTGCGACCGAACAAGGTACCCTGCGGACCGCGGAGCACCTCGATTCGTTCGACATCGACCAATTCGGTGCCAAGCCCCTGCACGCGGCCGAGATAGACGCCGTCGATATAGATGCCGACGGTCGTATCACGGCTGATCTGCGTGGCATCGGTCGGCACCAGGCCGCGCATGCCGATCGTTACAGCAGACGCGCGACCGCCGAATGGGGCGATGCGCAGCGATGGCGCGGCGCCGTTAACGAAATCGGTGATGTTGGCAATACCACGCGCCTCCAGCGCACGTTCCCCAAGAACATCGATGGAAATTGGGGTGTTCTGAAGCGATTCCTCTCGCTTCTGAGCGGTGACGATGATGTCCTCAATCCCGCCCTGAGATAACGGTTGTACTGTCTCATTTGCATTTGGTGCGGCGATCGCCGCAGCACCCCCTCCAGCAGCAATGATAACAGAAACCGCCGATCTGAGCATCAAACCTATACGAAATTTACGTACGACCTGCGTTCCATAGGTTGATTCGTGTGCGAGCTTTGAACTTGCCATCATGTCCCCTCTCTCGGTTGCGCCAGCGAATCTTGGGTCACTGGTCAACAAACATGACGAATGTACTGTTTCTTATACGACATGCAAATGACCTTTCACGTCGCAGCACTACGAGACGTATCAAGCGCGGCCGCGATGAACGGGATCAGCTGGCGAGTTCGACGAAATCGTTCATTACGGCCGAAAGGCGACCGGTACTGGCAATACCGCGGGCCATTGCGAGGAAAAGATCGCCGCCGAGAACCATGGAAGTCACTTGCGCGGCGCAGCGGTCATAACGCTCGGGATGCGCAAAAAGCGCAGCGCCCCACAGGCTTGTGGATTGGCCGCGATCCTTGCGTCGCCGCGCGACAAGCGGCGCGAATGCCGGGTCGCGAGCCCCGGCCAGCGCAATCATATGCGTCGCCCGCGACAACCCTACAGCGGCATTCTGGTGGCCTATCGCGCCACCATGTTCCTTGGGATCAGGCAGCAAGCGGCGTCGAACGCCGTCAAGATCAAGGTTTTCGCGAAACCCTTCATAGAGCGCTTCGTTGCCGGCGCGGACAAGGTCCATATGCGTTCGAAAATGGTGGGCGACAGCCGATGGCGAAACACCCAGGGCGGCAGCGACCGATCGATGCGTAACTGCCGAAAGCCCACGATCGCGCATGAGCGCTGCGGTCGTTTGCGCAACCGGCCACGCACTCGATTTGGTAAAGTTCGCAATCGGCTCTGTAGGTGCAAGCATATCGATAAGATGATCGAACAGATCGCTCTCCATGGCCTGCGCGTCCGCCAGAATGCCGCCACAGAGTCGTCGGATGCCCATATCGCGCATCAACCGATAAGACGGGTCAGCGCCAAGCACGACACTGTAGAGCTGTTCGCCCACCACATATTTCATGATCACCCGGGCGAGAGCTTCGGCCTTCGGATGACGGTTGATCAGCAGTTGCCGCCAAAAGCGCTCACGCTCTTCAATCCATGGCGTCACGAGCGCATGCAGGCTGGGATCAATGCCCGCCTCCAGCAACAGTTCCTCCCAGAAGATCGCCGCCTCTCGCCGGTTGATCGCGGTATCGTCGAGGTAGCCGGACACAACAGCAGCCAGTGTCGCGCCGCTGAAGCTGGGCACAGATGAAAGCCGGTCGATCCATCGGTGATCGGCCGCATCGCTGGCCGCCCGCTCGGCCTCCAGCAACAATGCGATCAACTGCTCCTTCTTGCCGACACGATAGCCGATCTCGCCCATCGTCCAACCGCTGGCACCCGCCACGGCGCGCAGACTGAGCCCACGAAGCCCACGCTCGGCCACAAGATTACGCGCGGCGGTGGCCAGCGCGGGCCAGTCTGCCGCACCCGCCTCCACCATCCTCGCGCCCGGCACATCCTTCATCATGGTCTTCGTCGGCAGGAGCGCCTCGCTGGTTGGGCGCGCGCATCGCCGAGCCCGGTGACGCTGACCAACCATGGCCAGCAAAATGCTACAATTGCTCGATAGTCGGGACTGGAGCAAGAGCGCCCGATCGAACAGCCTGCGGCGAGGCAGCCACACGGCATGGGCGTCATCGCGGACGTTCAAACGCGCCGCGTCATATGGTCGGAGCGGCTGTTCTTTAGGTGCCGGCGAATATCCCGAACGACTGTATCAGGGAATTGCAGCAGAAATTTTCCAAAAATCTGAGCGCACATCTCTCATGCCGGGTGCATCGACCGCGTTGACGAATTCCGGCCGTGAACGCCCGTCAGGTGCCGGATACGGAGAGATGCGCCCGATCGGCAACGCTACCGGGGGAGCGGACGTTGCCATCGGCCTCCACGAGGTCCGGTTTGGGTGAAAAGCGGACATTAGCTTAAGGACCATCGTGGAAGACGCCTATCGCTACCCAAAGTGCCGAAAAATATGCAACCCCAGCCAGACCGATACTCGCAAACAAACGGACGAGCGCTTTCTTCCAAAATGCAAGCGCCACCGCGATTGCAGGCAATGCTATCGCGCAGATGACCACGAACTGCGGAGCATGCGCCTCGTAATGTAGAACCGCAGCAGCGCTACCTGCGACCACACAGGCCAGAACCCCCAGTCCTATTTTCGCAATCGCATGAGTGGCCATGGCAGCAACTTTGCAGCAGTTGCTAATGTCCGCAATGGTCGTGACCTGCCGTTTCGAACAATCGCCGCTTTGTCGGCGTATCCGAACAGTCCGGCTTTGGTCGTGAGCCGCTACAGACAGCAACGACGGCGCATCCCGAACGGTGGCTTTTTGACACAGAAGCCCTCCACGCCCCGCCTCCACGCCGCCCGCAAAAAAATAAGACCATATGGCCTGAGCCATATGGTCTTGAAGTTTTCAGGGGAACCCGGCGCCAGAAACCGGGCGTTGGGAATAACGAACCTATTCGAGATATTTGGCGCGCAATTTTTCTAGATCACCATCGGTCAGGCCGATGACCTCGCGCAGATAATTGTCGACCGATCCCCAGCGTGCATCGATCATGTCGAATGTCGCAGCAAGGATCGACTGCCCGTCCTCCCCGTATAGCGGCTGCGCGGCGTCGCTGCCGTCCGCCTTTGCCTTCGCGAAAAAGGCAGCGATGGGATCGTTGGGAAATTTGGAAAGGTCGATGGGCGGCATCTCGAATTGCGGGCGCCGCGCGGTTGTCGACAGATGGTAATCGCGCAGGATCGTCTCGCGCGGGACACCCAGTGCGGCGAGGATCAGCGCGCTGGTCATCCCCGCGCGGTCCTGCCCGGCGGTGCAGTGGTAATGCACCGCGCCCTGCTCGGTTTCGAGCACGTCGAACACCTGGCGGAACAGCGGCGCCAGTGTGCTGGCCACGCTGCCATAGCCACCGATCTTGGGCAGGCCGATCGCTCCGCGCGAGCTTTCGGGGATCAGGCTCTGCATCGAATAATCGCGGGCGATGGTGCGGCGCTTGGCGTCATCTGCCAACAGGCTCGGCGTCATCCGCCGCTCCTCGTTCGAGCGCAGATCGATGGTGGTGGTGATGTTGAGTCGGCCGACCTGCTCCAGATCCTGCGCACTCAGCATCGCGGGCGCGCCGGAACGGTAGATCATCCCCCAGCGGACATGCCGCCCGTCCGCCGTTTCATAGCCGCCCAGATCGCGAAAGTTCGATGCGCGCTCGAAACGCAGCACCCGTTCGCCAGCCCAGATCCCGTCCTGCATCGGGTCTTTCCGGCCGCCATTCACGACGACGTGGAAATAACCGCGCCCCGTAACCGCGCTTGCCGGAATGACGACGCTGCCCCCCTTGCCGCGTTCGACAAGCATTTTTCGGGGCGCCGCATGATCGGGCGCGCTGGCCACGAATATCGCCACCGGTGCCTTGGGGTCATCGGCTTTCCAGTTGACCAGATAATCGCCGGTTTCCTTGCGGAAGACGCTGGCCTCGCGCACCCCCGGCGCAGCGCCCGCCATCGCGGCGACGGATATCAGCGAAGCCGACAGGGCGGCACGCACACATAATCTACGCATCAGAACTTCACCTTCAGATCGACGCCATAGGTTCGCGGCTCGTTGTAATAGCGCATCGCTCCGTTGATCGTGCCACGCCCGGTGATCCCGATATCGAAGACCTCATAGGCGGTGTTGGTCAGGTTCTTGGCCCAGAGCGAGACCGAGGCATCCGCCCCGCCCAGATCGAGATCGCCCAGCGTCACCCGCCCGTTGAGGAGCCAGTAGGGACTGGTCTTCGTATCGTCGGTCGGATGGGCGTAGAATCCGCTCGAATAATTGGCGTCGACATGGAACGACAGCGCGCCGAAGGACCAGGGCTCAAGCCGGTAATCGGCCGACAGCGAGGCGGCGTGGGTGGGCGCGATGATCAGCACCACCCGATCGACATTACCGGTAAACGGGTTGAGCTGGGGCGGGACCTTCCAATCGGTATAGGCATAGCTTCCGGTAAGCGTCACGCCCCGCGCCGGCACCACGGTCAGATCCGCTTCCACGCCCTTGATTGTCGCGGGCTGGTTGGTGTTGATGGTTTCGGTAACCGAACCTGCCGCCGGATTGTTGAACAGGATCTGCATGTCGCGCAAGCGGGCATGATAGGCGGCGAGGTTGAATCGCGCGCGCCGGTCGAACAACTCGCTCTTCAGGCCAAGTTCCCAGCTCTCGACTTCTTCCTCGCCAAAGCTGCGATAGGTGGGTGAGCGCGAATTGGCGCCTCCCGAACGATAGGCGGTACCCCAGCGCAGATAGGTGTTCACATCCGGCGTCCAGTCGAACGCGATCGTCGCCGCAGGATCGAGCCGCTTGGATTCGAACTGATAGCCAAGCGATGACGGCTGGCCGGCCACCTTGACCATGGAGCCTTCCTTGCGATCGTGCGTCCAGCGCAACCCGCCCGTCAGGTGCAGACGCTCGTCCAATATCGCGGGCGTCCATGTCGCCTGGCCGAACACTGCGGTCGACTTGACATGGTTGACGCTCGCCCGATCAGGAAAGGCGCCGCCCGTCATCGGATCGAGCAGTTCGATGCCCGTCCCGGTCGCGTTATACCGCGCCGAATAGAGAACATGCGCAAGGTCATTCGCGTCTTCCTCGAAATAGAAGCCGCCAAGAACATAGGTCAGGTGCTCATGCGTCCCGAGCAGCTGGATTTCCTGACTGAACTGGTCCTGATTGACATTCGCGATGCTGTAGCGGGCGGTCATGCCGCCGGGGCGGTAAGCGAGCGTGAAGCCGGTATCATTGTCGAACTGCGACTGGCTCAGTTCGCGGTACGCCGAGATCGAACGCAGCGTCAGTGCATTGTTGATATCCCAGGTCACATGCAGGCTGTGCCCCTCGGTCTTGCCGACGCTGGGATCGAGCGGAACGCCCATCCGCCCGACACGCTGGCGCCCTTCGTCCAGCGTGATGAACGGCGCCAGCGCGCCCGGCGCGGCGGAAGTCAGGTGCGAATAGCCCGCGGTCGATTTGTCGCGAGACTTGTCGAACGAATATTGCACCGAAATGTCGCTCGTCGGCTCCCAAAGCGCGGTCGCGCGCGCGCCGTAGCGATCATAGGCATACCAGTCCCACGCGCCCGCAAGCGTGTTGTCGATCCAGCCGCCGCGCTCGGACCAGACCCCCTCCAGCTTCACCTTGATGTTCGCGAATTCGGGCAGGTTCACATGCGCGCCCAGATTATGGCCGTCGAAATTGCGCACGCCTGCATCCAGCGTGCCGCCCCATTCACCGGTCGGCTTCTTCGAGGTGATGCTCACCGCGCCGCCCACCGCGTTGCGCCCGAACAAGGTGCCCTGCGGCCCGCGCGCCACCTCGATCCGTTCAACCTCGAACAATTCCGAACCCAGCCCCTGCGCGCGGCCCAGATAGACGCCGTCGACATAAAGGCCGACCGACGCATCACGGCTGATAGACCCGGCATCGAGCGAGCCCATGCCGCGTATCCCGATCGCAAAGGCCGAAGCACGCCCCGAAATCGGCATCATCCGCAGCGACGGCACCGCGCCGCCCATCAGGTCGGTCACGCCCTTGATGCCCCGCTGTTCCAGCGAATCCGATGTCATGACCGCGATCGAAATCGGCGTATCCTGCAGATTCTCCTCGCGCTTCTGCGCGGTAACCACGATGTCCTCGATCACCGGCGCATCCGACACGGCCGCCCGCGCTTCAACGGGCGCGGCGGCCTGCGCCGGTGCGGCGGCAGCAGCCGCCGCTACCGGTACCGGCATGGTGCGCTGCGCAATCGCATGGACGCGCGGGCGCTCCTCGGGTTCGGCGAGGATGAGATAGGATCCGTTCGCTGTCGGTCGCGCCGCCAGGCCACTGCCGCGCAACAGCTTGTCCAGGCCCTCGCGCGCCGTGAACGCGCCGCGCAGCGCGGGGGCCGGGCGGTTGCGCACGGTCTTGGGATCGAAGGCGATTGAAACCCCCATCGCGCTCCCCAGCGCGCGGAGCGACGTCCCAAGCGACTGCGCAGGAAGGTTGACCGTATAGCTCGCCTGCGCATGAACCGGCGCGGAATAGATCGCTGCCGATGCAAGCACAGAAACACCCAAAGACAACCGAACAACATTCGAAAAGATCATGGACGCCCTCTCCATAAAAATTCAGCGATTATCGAAGCTTCGCCTTGTATTTATGAAGACGGCTGATCCGAGGATTTCGGACATTTTTATTATTTCATTATTTTTTATCGGCTTAAGTGTATTTCATTGCCCCTGATCTCGACATTCAATTGATGGAGCAAAGCCACCGTCTCGGCGAACTGCATCGGATCGCGCGTGGCAAACACCCCCGATAGCCGAACCGAGGCCACCGATGGGTCCATCACGATTTCCCGGTCATCGACATAGCGATTGAATTCGGCGGCTGCGTCGATCAGCCGCGTGTCATCGAACATCACCTCGCCCTTTTGCCATGCCGTGACGATGTTGAGCGCCGGATGATCGACCACCGCCCCCGCCTTGGCGGTCAGCGTGATCCGCTCGCCAGGCGTGAGGATGGCGATCCGGCGCGCAGCGCCCGTCCCGCCCCTCGGCTTGTGCGACACCTCCACCCGCCCTTCGATCAGCGTCACCGCTGTCTGTTCGCGGCCGTCGCGCACCACGAAGGTCGTACCCAGCGCGCGCACCCGCTCTTGCCGGTGCTGCACCACAAAGGGGCGCGCCGGATCCTTGCTCACCTCGAACAGCGCCTCGCCACGCTCAAGCCGTACGCTGCGCTGCCCTGAATCATAATCCACCGCGATCGCGCTGTTGGTATTCAGCGTCACGCGCGTGCCATCGGCCAACCGCACCATGCGCTGCTCGCCGGTGCCCGTCTCGTACCGGTCCCCGCGCAGCCCCGAAATGGGCGCCGCCGTCAGGAACAGCAGAGCGAGCATCGCCATCGCGGCCAAGCGCCTGGCCACCCGCGCCTTGGGCGGCGCAATAACGCCCAGCGGCTCGGGCCCGCGATCAAGAAGCGCCGGCTCAAGGCTTCCCGGAATCAGGTCCCAGATCTCGCACGCGCGGCCAAATGCCGCACGGTGCCGCCCGTCCTCCTCCAGCCAGTCAGCCAGCGCGCGTTCCTGTTCGGGGCTGCCCAGCCCCCGCTGCACCCGCGCCAGCCACATTGCGGCTTCGGCATCGATCGCGCTCTGCGCGCGCATGGCCGGACCTACCATCCGTCCATCCAGTGCATCAGCTTCAGCGTGGCGCGCGCGATCTGCTTTTCCACCGCCGCGATCGACAGCCCCTCGCGCGCAGCAATCTCGGCCACGCTCAATCCATCCAGCCGCCGCGCGATGACGATCCGGCGGGTCTTCTCATTGAGGCGGTCAAGCCCCGCGCGCAGATGCGTCAGCCGCGCACGTGCCGCCGCGATATCCTCGGGCGTGGGCTGGGTGTCGATGATCGCTTCAAGGTCCACCGCGCGGTGCGAAAAGGGGGAGCGTCCATTGCTGCGCTGACGATCGATCGACAGGTTGACGGCAGCCGTCACAAACAGCGCCTCTGGCGTCCGCACTTCATGTCCCTTTTCATATTGGGTGATCCGCACAAAGGCATCGTGCACCAGATCGTCGACGTCATCAGCCGGAACGCCGCGACGCAACAGGACGCGCTTTGCCTTTGCCATGATCCTTTCGATCGTCACCCGTGCCTGCGCCCCCTTGCCCCTTCAGACGCGGCAACGGCGAAAACCGGACAAAATTTTCGGCGCATCACAGATTCCTCCGGCAGCGCATCGATCGCGCCGCGCGCGCCAGACATTCACTAAACACAATGTAGAGGCAATGATTCGTGTGGCGGCGGCCGGCTGGCACCGGCCGCCGCCACCCCATCAGCTATGGAATTCGAACTGGTCCAGCTCGGGCGCGCGCGTCCAGGTCCAGTAGTCGACCAGACGGAATGGGAAGGACATGAAATTCCGGCCCCGGCTATTCTTGTAATAGCCATTGGCCTTGGGGTGGCTCCAGATCATCTTCGCCAATTGCCCGTCGATCTTGGCGTTCCACGCGTCGAACGCGGCTTGCGAGGGTTCAAGGCTCGCGGCCTTGCGGCTTTGCAGCGCGTCGAGGCATTCGATGATGTAATGGATCTGCGTCTCGGAAATCAGATTCTGTCCGGCCGCGTGATTGGGTGCGCTGTTCGGCCCCACCGTGTAGAACAGGTTGGGATAGCCCGGCATGGTGATACCCATATAGGACCGCGCGTCATCGGTGCCCCATTCGTCGGCAAGGCTGCGCCCGCCGCGCCCGATAAAGGTCTTTCCGCCCACCATGTCGGATACGTTGAACCCGGTCGCGCAAACGATGATGTCGACCGCGATCTCGCGCCCGTCGGCCATGCGAATGGCATGGGGCAGCACTTCGGCGATCGCGTCGGATTCGAGGCTCACATTGTCGCGGCCAAGCGCGTCGAACCAGCCATTGTCGAGCGTGATGCGTTTGCCGAACACCGGATAATCGGGCGTCAGTTTCGCGATCAGGTCGGGGCGATCGGCGAATTTCGACTGCATATATTGCAGCGCATACTGGCGGATCGCCTCGTTATGCGCGGAAACCGAGGGCGAATCCTCGGGCCAGGCCGGATCGCGCACCACATTGGCGTACAGCCCGTCGCCCGACGCCCAGTAGATGCGAAAGCGGAACCATTCGAAATAATGCGGAATATGGCGCAGCGCCCATTTCTTCGCGGGCGTCACCGGGGTGTCGATCTCGGGATTGTAGATCACCCAGTGCTTTGATCGCTGGAACACGGTGAGGTGCTCGGCCAAGGGCGCGATCGCGGGCACCAATTGCGCCGCGCTGGCGCCGGTGCCAATCACCGCCACCTTCTTGCCGCGCAGATCAAGGTTCGGGTCCCAGCCAGCGGTGTGGAGCAGCGTGCCCGCGAAATTCTCCAGCCCCGCAATCGCCGGCCATGCCCAGCGGTTGAGCGGGCCATGCGCGTTGATCACCGCATTGGCGGTCACCTCCTCGACGCTGCCATCGGCCTTTTCCAGCGTCACCCGCCACAGATTGGCCTTGTCGTCATAGACGCATGTCGTCACGCGGGTTTCGAAGCTGATATTGTCGCGCAGGCGATATTTGTCGGTCACGCGCAGCAGGTAATCCTGCATGTCGCTGCCCTGCGGGTGATAGTGATTCCATTCGGGGTTCAGTTCGAACGAATAGGAATAGAAATGGCTGGGGGTGTCGACGCCAACGCCCGGATAGATATTCTCGAGCCAGGTGCCACCGATATCGGCGTTTTTCTCGATGATCCGGTAATTATATCCCGCCTCGCCCAGCTTGATGCCGGCCACGATCCCGGTCAGCCCCGCGCCGATGACGAGCACCTTGAAATCAGGGTCCGGCGCTTGCCGCCCGGCCAGCGTGCTGCGCGGCAGCGGGCGTTCAAAACCCATTTGTTCAAGCAGCAACGGCACGAATTCGTCGTCCACCGGCTCGCCCACGCTCACCGTCATCATCCGCTGCATCAGTGCGCGCGGCAGAGGCGTTTCGTCCCATTGATCGGGGTTGGCCAGCAACTGCGCCAGCTTTTCGCGCAGTTCATCGGCCAGCGCATCGGGAACGGCACTTGGCTCGGGGGAAAAGGCGGGGCGGATATGCGGGGCGAAACGATCGAGCATGCCGGTATCGCGCGACAGCTGGACATACACCATCAGCAGCGTCGGCACATTCGCATCCGCCAGCGCCGCACGCAGCGCAGCGCCCTCCAGGGGAACAGCCTTTCCGGTTTCCCGGGAAAGCTCGATCGCACAGTCCATTTCCGCCTCCTATATTATGTGGGTGACCACTTACTTTTTCGAGGGGGCGGCGTCAACCATGCTGATCCCAGCTTGCGCGGCTCCCTGCCATGCGGGACGGATCATGATAAAAGCTTGCGGCAAACGCTTGCCGTGCAACCCGGCGCAAGGCTAGGTAGCCGCATGGCAAGAAAGAAAATTCCGAGCGCGGATCGCCGCGTCCTGATCCTCGCTGAGGCAAAGTCGATCTTTGCGGCCAAGGGATTTGACGCCGCCACCCTGCAGGAAATCGCCAAGGCCGCGAAGATTTCGGAAGCGCTCATCTATCGCCACTTTCCGACCAAGCAGGGGCTGTACCGCGCGGTACTTCGCCTGATGATCCGCGAACAGAACGCCAATTTCGCAGATCTCGCGCTGCTCGAACGCAACACAAACGGGGTGCTGACGACGCTCGCCGCCTTTATCGAGGCCTGTCTCACCCCGCAAAATACGCGCCAGATGGAAAGCGTACGCATCCTCTTCGCCAGCCTCGCGGGCGACGGCAAATATGCGCAGCTCATCTATCGCCGCGCCATCCGCCTCACCGTGCCGTTTCTCGACGAGGCTCTGGCCGCCGCACGTGCGGCGGGAGACTTGGTCGGCGATCCGATTTCCGCCACCAACGGTACATTGTTCGTCGACCATATCGGCTCGATGATCGCCGCCTATCGGTTCACCGCGCGCACCGCGCACACTCATGAAGGCAATGACGCAGAACTGCTGCGTCAGGCGGTCACCTTCTGCGCGCGCGGCTTCGGCATCCGTGAAGACTGCATCAACCGTTTCTTCGACGAATATCAGGCGTCCCGGCCCGCGGCCTGATCCGCGCCGCGTCGAGGCGGGGGCCACAGCCCCCACCCTTCCTGCTCAGCCATGCGCGCCGAGCATTTCCACCAGTTCCAGAAGATGCCCTTCGGGATCCGTGGCAAAGGCCACCTTGATGCCATGTTCGGGCATCGCCTTGATCGGCTGCGTCACCGCACCGCCCGCCGCCGTCACGCGCCCAAGCAGCGCCTCGAGGTCCTCGGTGATAAAGCCGAGAATCACTTCCTCCGATGATGGCTTTTCGGTCCCGACATAGGTCAGCAGCACGAACGTCGCCGCACCCTCACCCGTCGGATTGAACATGATCTCGCTGATCTCGCGACCCGTGATCGACGATTGCACGCGCGCCAATTCGGTCAGTTCGAAAACCGTTTTATAAAAGATCGCGCTCTTTTCCAGATCCGCCACAAGCAACTTCGTGAACCCGAATTTATCCGCCATCCAGAACTCCCCTCAATTTTATCAATGGCCAAAATGGTCATGCATTACAGGCTATTGCCGTGCCTTCACAGACCACCATGCGCAAACGTCAGGCGAGATTCGGCAGGATCGCCCCTGCCCGAAAATTTCACCACACCATTCCTCTTGCACATGGCAGAAAGTTTTGTAAGTTGCCGCCCACATACATGCAAACAAAAATCGCGGCCATGATGCCGCGGATGGAGCAGGGAGGAAGCCGAGTGGCGTTTCACATCAGAAATTGCAGTCTTGTCGCGCTATCGACGGCGCTTGCGCTGGTGCCGGTTCAGGCCCACGCACAAGATGGCGCCGCAACCACCGAACAGGCAGGCGAGCGCGTTGAATTCAGCGACATCATCGTGACGGCCAACCGCCGCGAGGAAGCGATTCAGGACGTCGCCGTCTCGATCTCGGCGTTCAGCAACGAACAGTTGCGCGAACAGAATATCAGCACCGCGCAGGATCTTCTCGGCCGCGTCCCCTCGCTCGTCGTTGGCCCCAACGGCACACAGCGCAACGCCGAAAGCATCACCATCCGCGGTCAGGGCCAGACCTATCTCGCGCCCGTCGGCGTGGTCACCTATTTCTCCGAAGTGCCGCTGATCCAGGGCGCGATCATCGCGAACCAGGGCGGTCCGGGCAATTTCTTCGATGTCGGCTCGCTGCAGGTTCTGCGCGGTCCGCAGGGCACGCTGTTCGGGCGCAACACCACGGGCGGCGCGCTGCTGGTCGGCCCGCGCCGTCCCGAACACCGCTTCGAAGGCTATGCCCAGGTGCAGATGGGCAATTACGGCAATCGCGAGGTCGAAGGCGCGCTCAGCATCCCGGTCGTGCAGGACAAGCTCGCCGTCCGCGTCGCCGGCAAATATGTGAAGCGCGACGGCTTCACCAAGGATGCCGGTCCCGGCCCCTTCGGCTATATCGTCACCCCCACCGGCGCCAGCGCAGGCCATGCGGGCAAGGATTATGACGATCTGAACTACTGGACCGGCCGGATCGGCGTGCTCTGGCAACCCGCGGACGGCATCGAGAACTATCTCGTCGCGTACCATACCAAGTCGCACGACAATGGCAGTTCGCTGATGCTCGATCACATCAATCCGAACACGCTGAACGTGGCGACGCTGGCGGCGAACCTCACCTTCGCGCCAACCAATCCCAACATCTTCGATCCCACGACCGCGCAGGCGATTGCCAATTATGCGCGCAGCCTCGGCCCGCGCCGCACCGCGCTTGACGTCGATCAGTTCAGCAAGCTGCGCGTGTGGAGCATCGCCGATACCTTCAGCGCCGATCTCAGCGACACGCTCACCTTCCGCAACGTCATCGCCTATCAGCGGATGAAGCAGCAATATGCGTGGGATCTCGATGGCTCGATCCTCGCGCTCATCTCGCAGCTGCCGGGTGTCGTCCCGCCCTCGCTGCCCGAAGCCGGGCCGGTCGGCGCACATTCGCTCGTCACCAATCTCAGCCAGTTCACCGAAGAACCGCAACTGCACGGCAATTTCCTGAACGGCGATCTCGAAACCGTGGTCGGCGCCTTCTATTCGGATCAGAAGCCCGAAGGGCTTCAGGGCATGGCCTCGTTCAACGTGCTGCAATACAGCCCGATCACCACCTATAACATCAAGACGCGCAGCACCGCGCTCTATGCGCAGGGCACGTTCAACTTCGGCGCGGTCTCCCCCGCACTCGAAGGCGTGCGCTTCACCGGCGGCATCCGCAAGACCTGGGAAAAGGTGACGGGCAGCCGCATCTCGGCGAACTTCCTCGCCTACCCCAATGCCGCCGCGCAGAACAAATATGATCCGATCACCTGGACGCTCGGGCTCGATTACAAGGTGTCGCAGGATCTGTTGCTCTTCAGCAAGGTCGCGCGCGGATACAAGGCGGGTGGCTTCAACTATGCGGCGCCGCGCCCCACCGCCTTCACCTACAAGCCCGAATTCGTCACCAGCTACGAAATCGGCATCAAGTCGGATCTGCGCATCGCCGATGTGCCCGTGCGCTTCAACGCGTCGGCCTATCATCTCGACTATACCGATCTGCAGCGCGCCGCGGCGGACAATTATCCCAATGGCGGGCTCAACGCTTCGGGGCTCGATCAGGGCGCGATCACCTTTAACGCGCGCAAGGCGCGGGTGCAGGGGATCGAGGTGGAAACGATGGTCCAGCCGTCGCGCTATGTTCAGCTGACGGCGAACTATTCGTACACCGACGGCAAGTACAAGGACTTCCACATGGATGTTCAGGCCGACCCGCTGATCCGCACGATCGACAGCTGCGATGGGCCACAGGCGGTGCCGTTCCTGCCAGGCCAGTCGATCAGCATCGACCTCAGCTGCATCCCCTATGCCTATACGCCCAAGCACCAGTTCAACATCGGCGGCCGTTTCGAAATGCCGATGAACGACGACAAGGGCAGCATCGTTTACATCCTGAACTATGCGTGGCTCGGCAAGCGCTACCATTCGGCCAGCACTACGCCCAATGACGATCCCTATGCCTGGACCTCGTCCTACGGGCTGCTCAATCTCGCCGTCGAATGGAACAGCGTGCTGGGGTCGAACTTCGACGCGCGCTTCTTCGTCAACAACCTGACGGACAAGGTGTACAAAACCAGCATCACCTCGGGCTATTCGCAGGCGATGGGCACCACCTCGTCGATGTACGGCGAACCGCGCATGTACGGCGCCTCGCTGCGCTACCGCTTCGGCAACTGACACACCATCGGGGCGGGAGGGCAGATCGCCTTCCCGCTCCTTAACTGCTTGCAGGAACGACATCATGAACATGGAACAGCGCGCGCTGCATCTTTCCAACATCCTGCGCCCGGTCGCGCCGCCACGCGTGCTCGACAATGTCTATACCGAGGATCAGCGCCAGCGGCTGCTCGGCGTGGTGCGCGATCAGGGGCCGTGGCAACTGATCATCGCGCAGCATTTCAATTCGGCCGAGGAACTGATCGCCACCGCCATGGGATCAATGCCCGCAGGCGTCGAACCCTCGCTCGACATGTTCCTCTCCCCCACCTTTCGGGGCTTCTACGCCAATCATTCGACGGCGCTTTATCCCGAGATCGCCGACATCTTCTACAACCAGCAGTTCATCGATCACGCCAAGGCCTATTGGAACGCCCCCTATGCCAAGCCGCAGATGATGCTGTTCAACATCAACGGCCCCTGCGCGAACTATGATCCGGGGCATCTCGATTCCCCCAGCTTTCGCGGCATCCGCTATGAAAACGCGCCCACCTGGCTGTGCAGCGTCATGGGCAAATCGGGTCTGTTCACCGATTATCTGATCAAGATGGCGCAGGTGATCACCTGGTGGTCCAACTGCCCCGAAAGCGGTTTCACCTATTGGCCGGATGGCCCGGCAAACGCGCCCCAGCGCCTGTTGCCACCGATCTACAACCGCGGCGTCGTCGTCCAGAACGAGATGATGGTCCACCGCGGCGAAGCCAATGGCCCGGTGGCCGAACGCTATCCCGAAGGGCTCGCCTTCAACTCCGTCTTCGGCGGCGATCCCTCCGATCCCGGCATGTGGCAGATCACCACCAACGGCCAGGTCATCGCGCGTCACCCCACCGGGGCGCTACGCTTCCTCGTTCACTGGTCGGCCGAGGTGTTCGAGGATTTTGCCGAGCTCAAGCGCAACATGGATCACTCGGACGATCTTACCTATGACCGCGTCTTCGACACGCTGATCAAGGATGTCCGCGCGCGCGGCATCGCGATCGAAACGCCCACCGATCCGCTGCGCGACGCGCAGTTCATCAAGACGCTGAACGCCGCCTATGATTGCGGCCCGCCGCGCCACTATCCGGCGGAAGCGCCGGTATCGTCGCATCGACGTTAAACGGGAAATCCTCTCCCACCCCCTTGATGGCCGGCGGGCATGCCCCGCCGGCCTTTTTTTATCGCGCAAAAAAGAAGCCGCCTCGCGGCGGCTTCCCTTCTCGGCATGTGCGGCGGTGCGCCTTAGACGACCCGCTGCTCGAACGGGCCGAAGCTGTGGCACAGCAACGTATCGACGATCCAGTCCTCGCATTCGGGATCGAACCAACGGTCCACCCGCGCCCAGTGATAGGGGTGGATCATATAGGGGCCGTTCAGCCCGTCTATGTCCGCATATTCCTGTTCCCAGACATGCGTCCAGCCGCGCGCGCCGGCGGCTTCATCCACCCGGCTGAGCCGCCAGTTGCGGATCGACTTGATATAGTGCGGCATCTGGCTCAGCTCATATTCGAGCGTTTCCTGCCGCGCAGGATCGACACCCGGCTTCACCGCAAGGAACAGCGCCCGGTACACACCATTGCCCAGTTCCTCGGTCCGCTCGTCGACCAGCGACGCGGCACAGCCCGCGCGGTCGAAATGGCGGATATTGCCGCCCGCCAGCAGTGCATCGAACGCCGGCTTGGCCGCGTCCCATGCCGCCTTGTCGGCAAAGGCATGGTGCGCCATCACGTCGCCGCCGTTGAACACGCCCGGCAGGGTCGGTGCGGCATGGGCTTGCGCCGTCGTCGGGGCCACAGCGCGCAGCGCCTCGGCAACCGCCGCCTTGTCGGCATCGGCCGCCCCCTCGTTCAGGTGGACGAGATGCGTAACCCTAAACATTGGACAGTCCCTTTACGTCATTGCTTGCCGAGGCGAATTTGCGCGTGCGGCGCGACACCATCTTGTCGGCGCCCTCCCACCAGTCGGCCACCGTCGGGTCATATCGGCCCATGAAGCTCATCTGCCACCAGGCGCCCACATTGGGCAGCGTCCAGGTGATGACCAGCGTGTTCGACTGGTCGTCCAGCCACATTGGCGGGCTCACCAGCACGCGTTCCAGCGTCATGCCGCGCTTTTCGGCGCCCGGCGCATAGTGCGTCATATAGTGATCGAGAAACGCTTCGCCCTGTCCGGGCAGAACGTCGAACTCGTCGATCACAAAGAGCGTCGTCTCGGTCATGCGCCCGGCTCCAGTGCGGGGTTGACGGCAATCGCGATCTTGCCGCGCACATGCCCCTGTTCAACCTTGCGGTGCGCCTCGGGCACCTCGGCCAGCGGCACTTCGGTCAGTTCGGCGACGTGCACCTTGCCCTCGGCATAGAGCTTGGCCAGCCCTTCGAACTGCTGCGGCAGCCGCGCAATCGCCTGCATGTTGGACAGGATCTCGAACCCCTGATCGCGCGCGGCGGCGCGTTCGCCTTCGCTCGCCTCGGAAATCAGCGTCTCGATCTCGACATAGCGGCCACCCTTGCGGACGATCTCACCCGCACGCGGGAGGAGCGAGCCCTGCCCGACCGCGTCGAGAACAAGGTCAACCCCGCCCGGCGCCCAGGCATTCACCGCCGCGACAACGTCTTCCTGGCGGTAATCGATCGCCTTTTCCGCGCCCAGCTTGGCGACATAATCGGCATTGCCCGCGCTGCAGGTCACGGCCACGCGTGCGCCCAGCGCCACGGCGATCTGGATCGCGATCGTGCCGACACCGCCAGCACCGCCATTGATCAGCACGGTCTGCCCGGCCTTCAGCTCGCCCACATCGACCAGCCCGCCATAAGCGGTGATCCCCGCGGTCGGCAGCGCCGCCGCTTCCTTCAGCGATCCGCTCTTGGGCAGCGGCTGGAGCGTCGCTTCATAGGCGGTCGTATATTCCGCATAGGAACCGTTGCGGCCCATGCCCTGCTGCGAGGTGCCGTACACCAGATCGCCCACCGCATAATGCTGCACGCCGGGGCCAACCTCCGCCACGCGTCCGGCAAGGTCGAAACCGAGGACGAAGGGGAAGTGATAGGTGATGTATTTCGAAAGCATGCCCTGCCGCGTCTTCCAGTCGGCCGGGTTCACACTGGCATAGGCAATCTCGATGAGCACTTCGCCCGGGCCCGCCTTCGGCCGCTCGATCTGCTCGATATGGAGCACATCGGGTCCACCGAATTCGTTCTGGACGAGCGCATTCATCCGATCGGTCATCAACTCACTCTCCCGCCGCATTGATACCAGGGTGCGACCATGCCGGCGGCTCGGCACGCGGCAGCGCCGTCTTTCCATCAAGACTACGAACCTCGATGTCCTGCGCGTAGGGGAAGTGCATGCTGAACGCCACCAGCCCGGTCCGCTCGGCGGCGGGCTTGTGGCTCATCGCCAGCACGGTTTCCGCCAGATAGGCGACATCTTCGGTCGGATATTCTTCGGGGATCAGCTCGGCTGCCCCTTCGGTGCGGATCGCGGTCGACGGGCCGACCGCGTTCACCGCGATATTATGGTCCACCAGTTCGGCCGCGAGCCCCTGGGTGAAACGGTGGAGCGCCGCCTTGACCGAGGCATAGACCGTGTCGACCCCCGCCTTCGCATAATCCTGATAGGGACGCAGGATCGGCAGCGCGGTGCACGACCCGATATTGACGATCCAGCCGCCGCCCTGCCCCTTGAAAATCGGGATCGCGGCGGACGACAGCGCAAAGGGCACGCGCAGATAATGGGTGATGTTGCGGTCGAACGCATCCAGCGTCATCTCGGCAACCGGCGCATAGGCGGCGTAACCCGCATTGTTGACGAGGATGTCGAGCCGCCCGCCCGCATCGCGCGCGCGCGCCACCAGAGTTTCGAGGTCGGCCGGGTTTTCCAGATCGGCGGCCAGCGCAATCGCCTTGCCGCCCGCGGCGCGGATCAGTTCCACCGTTTCGTCCAGCGTGCCGGGAACCGCCTCGGCGCCCGATCGCCGCATCGCGACGGGCTGGCTCATCGAGCGTGCGGTCACGATCACCGTTGCGCCGGCGGATGCCAGTCGCTGCGCGATCGCGCGGCCAATCCCACGGCTGCTGCCGGTGACGAGCGCCACCTTGCCCGAAATATCAGGGGCCTGTTCCAATTCGAATTCCTCTCAGTTTTTAATAATATCGTTGGACGCAAGGCGCCGGCGCCCTTGGAGCGTCCGGCGCCGCGTTCGTCAAGCCGCCATCATCTGCGGGCCGGGGGCTTCCGCCGGATATTGGGCCGGGCGGCCCAGATCATAGGTCGCGTTGAGCAGACGGATGAAGCCTACATCATGGAGCGGATCGGTCGGCACTTCGAAGGTCAGCCCCCGCGCGCGCATATCCGCAATGAACATGTCGAACACCTGATCGTGGCTCAGGTCGTCGCTATGGTCGAGCACCATGCGCAGTTCGTCCAGATCGGCAAAGATTTCGGCGCCCCAGTGGAACAGGAAGCGCATTTCCTCAGCGGGGAGCGACTGGATCACCCGATCGCCGGTCAGGATCTGCCAGCCATCGGCCACGCCCGGGTCGGCGCGCATCACCGATTCGAACGCCAGCCCCTTGGGGAAACGCAGATGCTCAGGGCCATTGGCCTCGCCCCGGTGGAACATCATCTCGTTCTGGACGACGACACCGCGATTCCACATCGGCGCGGCCAAGCGCTTGGGCGCGGCCTGCGGACCTTCGGGCCAATAGGTGAAGCCCCCGCCGATTGCTCCCTTGTAGAACCAGCTGATGATCTGCGCCTTTTTGTGCAGCCACCGCTTGAACAGGCCCGATTTCGCCATGGTGTTCATCAGCCAAATGGGCGTGTTCTGGTGCGTGATCCCGCGAAACGAGGTCGCATCCAGATGCGCCGGATCATGGCTGCCCGACGGCCCCTGGAGATTGAACAAAAGCTGTTCCGGACGCGCATATTGCGCGCCCCAATATTGGCGCACCTGCTCCAGAAACGCGCTGTTGAAAAAACAGTCGTCCAGCTCGGGGTAAAGGCAGGTGCCGCCCTTGGCGAGGTAACCACGGAAATTGGGCGTCAGGAACGAATCGAACGACAATTCGGTCCCCTCGGGCAGCCCGCCCGACATCGTCGCCACCACTTCCTCGGCCGAGGCGAAATGCTGCGCGATGATCATCTTCCACGGGCCCTCGCGGCGCAGCACACCAACCAGCCGGTCGAACTGATCGCCCTTGTAAACCTCATCAAGGATGCGCGGGTCGGCAACGGGCCGCATCGCTGCGGCAAGATCATTTTTCATGACTATCCACTCCTAAATGGTCGCACACTTACTTACATGGAAACCGCCGCACCTCAAGGGATTTCGGCCATTTCCCACTTGTAAGTATTTGCCCACATACTTATTCACGACAACGACAGACGGTGCCCATGCATCGCAGATGAGAGGAGAGAAAATGCCCCTGGACCCCCAGCTCGAACAGTTTTTCGCGCATGCGCCCGCCTTTGCCGGCGTCCGCAACGTCACCCTTGCCGAACTGCGCGATTATGTCCGCACCTCCTCCACCGCCTTTCCCCCGCTCGCCGTTCCGCTCGCCTCGGTTGCCGATCGCACCATCGCCGGGCCCGGCGGCGCCTTGCCGGTACGCATCTATACGCCCGAGGGCCCCGGCCCCTTTCCGATCATCGTCTATTTCCACGGCGGCGGCTGGGTCGTCGGCGATCTCGACACGCAGGACATGATTGCGCGCGGGCTTGCCCATGGTGCGCAGGCCGTCACCGTCTCGGTCGATTACCGGCTGGCGCCCGAACACCCCTTCCCCGCTGCGGTTGACGATTGCTGGGCCGCCACGCTCTGGGTCGCCGCAAACGCCGCAGAGCTCAACGCCGATCCCGCGCGCATCGCGGTGGCCGGCGACAGCGCGGGCGGCAGCCTTGCCGCCGGCATTGCGCTGCGCGCGCGCGACGAAAACGGCCCCGCCATCGCCGCACAATTGCTCATCTACGGCGCGTGTAACTATCCGTCGGAAGACACCCCGTCCTCGATCGAATTCGCCGATGCGGCACTGCTGTCGCGCGACGATTCGTTCTTCTTCTGGCACCATTATCTGCGCGTGCCCGAAACCGACCAGCACCACCCCTGGGCATCGCCCTACCGCGCCGAAAGCCATGTCGGCCTGCCCCCCGCCTTCATCGTGACGGCGGAGATGGACCCGACACGCGATGCATCCGAACGCTACGGCGCACGCTTGCAGGAAGCAGGGGTTTCAGCAGACATTCGCCGCTACCCCGGCATGGTCCACGGATTCGTGTCGTGGCTCGGCGTGATCGACTGTGCCGACCGCGCCATGGCCGAGGCCACCTTCTGGCTGAAGCAGCAACTGGCATAATGAGAACGACGAACAACGGAGCAGGATTGAACAGATGAGCATCGATCGGGAAAAATTCGAAGGCGGCGTGGCCGTGATCACCGGCGCGGGCGCAGGGATCGGCCTCGGGCTGGCCCGCCGCGCGGCCGAACTCGGCATGAAGGTGGCGCTGGCCGAGGTGAACGAACAGCGGCTCGACGCGGTCGACCGCGAACTGCGCGCGGCGGGGGCCGAGACGCTGCCCGTGCTCACCGATGTCTCGCGCCCCGCCGCGCTCGATGCGCTGGCCGACACGGTCTATGACCATTGGGGCGAGGTGCGGCTGCTCATCAACAATGCCGGTATCGAAACCATCGGCTATACCTGGGAAATCCCCACCGAGGGGTGGGAACGCACGCTCAACATCAACATCCACGGCATCGTGCACGGCGTGCGCGCCTTCATGCCGCGCATGCTCGCTTCCGGCAAGGAAGCCTGGGTGGCCAACCTCGCCTCGATCGGCGCCTTCGGCCAGATGCCGCTGCAAACCGCGTATATCATGACCAAGCACGCGGTGCAGTCGTTCACCGAATGCCTCGCGCTTGAAGTGTCACTCACCGGCAAGCCCATCCATGTCGCCTCGATCCTGCCCGGCATGGTCCGCACCAGCATCTTCGAGGCCGGCGCGGGCGCGGACAGCCAGAACGATGCCGCCGCCGCGCATCGCCGCACGATGCGCGACTATATGGCGCATGACGGCATGGATCTGGCGGAGGCCTCGCGCGTGATGCTCGAACAGGTGGCGGCGGGCGAGTTCTTCGTCTCCACCCAGCCCGAGATGACCGATGACATGATCGCCGGCCGCATCGCCTTCCTGCAAAGCCGCCGCGCGCCGCAGTTGAGCGAACAGACCCGCGCGCTCATCGACGCCGCCTGATCGCCATTGGTCGCGGTGGCAGGCACGCCACCGCGACCATTTGGTTTGATCACATACTTCCATCATCGGCTGGTTTTGATAGACCATGGCCATGACGGCCCCCGCGCATGACGACACCCATGTCAAAACTCCGTACGGACGCCTCTTCGTTCGCCGCTGGCAGGGCGCAAGGACCGATCAGGCCGCGCCCATCATCCTGTTTCACGACAGCCTCGGCTCGGTCGAGCAATGGCGCGATTTTCCGGCGCAACTGGTCAAGGCGACGGGCCGCTCGGTCCTCGCCTATGACCGTCTCGGATTTGGCAGGTCCGATCCCAACCCCGATATCCTGAAGCCCGATTTTGTCGGCGCCGAAGCGCTGCGCGCGCTTGCCCATATCCGCGACAAGTTCGCGATCGACCGCATGATCCTGCTCGGCCACAGCGTGGGCGGCGGCATGGCGGTCGCCAGCGGCGCGGCCTTCCCCGCCGCCACCGAGGCGGTGATCACGCTCGCCGCCCAGGCATTTGTCGAGGACAGGACGATCGCGGGGATCGAAGCCGCCAAGGCCGCCTTCCAGCACGAAGGCCAGTTCGATCGCCTCGCCCGCTATCACGGCGACAAGGCCCGCTGGGTGCTCGACGCATGGACCGAGACCTGGCTTTCCCCCGCCTTTGCCAACTGGACGCTCGACGAAAGCCTGCGCCGCCTCGCCTGCCCGCTGCTCGCCCTCCACGGCGACCACGACGAATATGGCTCACGCGCCCATCCCGACCGCATCGCCGCGCTCGCCACCGGCCCGGCGCGCGCCGTGCTGCTCGAAAACTGCCACCACATGCCCCACCGCGAAAAGCCGGACGACGTGCTGCGGCTGATCGCAGAATTCATAAAAACGACAAAACTGAACCACCCTAGAAAATGACATGAAATCATCTTACGATAGCAACCATCTTAAAAGAGAACTGACAAAATTACACAAGGACGATCTTTAACTATACTATTGACAACAGTATTTTTAGCGATAGCAATTTATAATTTTCCGATCATTTTTGGACAAACAACTTCAAGTCGGTCCATGTTGATTTCGGCTATAATTATTTTGCCGCTCTTCGCCATTGTTGACATTGCAGTCAGCGCCTACAAGAAGCGCTCAAAATGAAAGAGAGCGGACGGGTTGGGAATAAATCAACGGCTGAATAGGCAAGAGTAAGTGCCACCGCCCGCCTCCTACAGCGCCATCACAGCCCCAATGAGCGCCCCGGCGGCGACGATCGCCTCCAGGCGTTCGAACAATATGAGCGAAAAGGCGAAGGCGGGCAGGAACATCCCCGCCGCGACCGCGCCGAGCGGCCCACCCACGACATAGCCGACAAATGTCGCGAAGATGACGAGCGGCGCGGGCAGCAGCCCGGCGAGCGCGATCCCTCCGCGAAAGGTGGCATCGACAATACAGCCAGTGCGGCAGGCCCGGCCCTATTTCAGCGAGATCTCGACGAGTGTCAGCGTGGGGTCGCCCGGATAGGGGCGCGTCGTGAAGCCCATTTCGCGTTCCAGCTCGATCGCAGCGCGGTTGTCATGGCTTTCGATCGACTGGAGCTTGCCGATCCCGCGCTCGCGCGCGCATTTGGCGGTATAGTCGAGCAGCGACCAGCCAATCCCCTTGCCCTTGTAATCGCGGTGGATCGAGATCGCGACCTCGGCGGTGGACAGCTCGGCATCGGCGGCGATCATCGCGGTCGCCACCAGCTTGCCGCTATCGCTTTCAAAGGCAAGGAAATTCTCGCTCGTCACATGATCAACGCTCAGCATCGCCGCAATCTGCGCATCGCCCACATGGGGGACCGCAGAGAGGAAGCGAAAACGCAGATCGTCGCTGGTGATATGTTCGAGCAGCGCGCGCAGATCCGCCTCGTCGGTCGGGCGCACCGGCCGCACGCGAATGGCGATCCCCGACCGCGTCGAAAGCGTAACCTCGGGTCGGCCGGCATGGGCGTGCGGGGCGGGATCGTGCGGCGTTGTCGACATGTCGGAAAACCTCTGCTTGTCATAAGACCCGGTGTCGCAGCGATGCGGTGTCCCACGCCGATTAACAATGCGTAGTTCTACCGATCCGCTCTGCGACTAACCCCGCACCAGCCGCTCCAGTTCCCGCCGGGTCAGAGTGCATTGTTCTAATTAACACCATTAACTTGCCAGCGATCGCCCAGATGTGCTGAAAGGGGCGAACACAGCCAATGGTTAAAACACGTCGCAAAATGCGACGAACCGAGCCGAAAATAATGAATTTTTAAACTTAACGGCCGAACTTGCCATTTGATCAACCAGGAACGGTCGTATGCGTCAGGACGCCAAAAGCCTACTCGAGCGGCTCAGCCGCCGTGATTTCAAATACCACGAATTTGCCGATCCGTTCGCGGATATGGAATTGTGGCCGATGTTCGAGGCGCTGTTGACCGACGAACGCGTCACCGGCGAACGCGCGCCCACGCTGCGCGCGGCCGAAGTGCAGGTCCGCTCGCGCGCCAACCGGGCCGAGCGCGCGCCCGAACGCCCCGCCGCCACCGGCGCCGGGCTGTTCAGCAAATATGCCGAAAAGCCGCAACAGCCCGATCGTTCGGGCGGCACCAACATGCGCAAATATCTCGATCGCCTGTCCGGAAAGAACTGATGCCCCTCATCCTCATGCATTCGCCCAAGGGCGGGGTCGGCACGACCTTCCTCACCGCGCACCTCGCGATGCGCCTGGCCGAGCGCGGGCATCAGGTTACCGCGATCGATTTCACCCATCAGGATTCGCTCAAGCTCCATTTCAACATGCTGCCGAGCCAGCAACTCACGGGCATGCATTTCGGCGCGGACGACACCATGGTCGTCCACGGCGTCGAGGTGATGAACGGTTTTGCAATCGCGCAGGAGGGCGAATTTCTCGACATGCTCGCCCGCCCGGACAAGCTGGTGTTCGATCCTCTGCGCATCACCCTCGTCGATGTGCCCTCGGGCGCGCTCCAGCTCAAATCGCTGCTGCTCGCGCGCTGCGATCTGCATATCTGTTCGCTGCTGCCCTTCCCCGCCTCGCTCGCCACGCTCACCCAGGTCGAACCCGGCGTGCCCACGGCCCAGCTTGAAAAGACCGGTTTCGTCCTCAACCAGCTCGACGATACGCGCCGCCTCTCACGCCACAGCCACAGCTTCATCCGCCAGCTGATGGGTGATGCGCTGCTCGGCACGGTCCACCGCGACGAGGCGGTGAACGAAGCGCTCGCCATGTTCGAACCGATCGCCAAGTTCGCGCCGTCCAGCATCGTCCGCGTCGATCTCGACCGGCTGACCGACACCGTCGAAACGCGGCTGGGCATCGGTCGGGCGTCGGCACCTGCCGATATCAACGCGGTCACCCCGGCCTGATCGCCATGCAGATACCGTCCCGCCTGCGTGCCGCGCTGCTTGCGCTTGCCGCCCTCACCGTTCTTGCGCTCGCCCTGGTGGTCGTCACCGTCCCGCTCGACGAACGCTCGCAGTGGAGTTTCGCGATCGCCTCGATCGTCGGCGCGATGCTGATCGGCCGGGTGAAGAGCCGCCGCACGACGCTCACCATCGCCGCGCTCTCGCTGCTCGTCTCGACGCGCTATATCTTCTGGCGCACGACGACGACGCTCGAATTCGACAGCGTGCCCGCCGCGCTGCTCGGCAGCGGGCTCTATCTCGCCGAACTTTACGCATGGGTCATCCTCGCCCTCGGCTTCCTGCAAACGAGCTGGCCGCTCGACCGCCCGGTGGTCGAGGTGTCGGGCGATCCCGATCAATGGCCTACGGTCGACGTCTATATCCCGACCTATAACGAAAGCCTCGAGATCGTTCAGAACACGGTCTTTGCGGCGATGGACATGGACTATCCCGAGGGCCGGTTCCGTGTCTTCATCCTCGATGACGGACGCCGCCCCGAATTTCAGGCTTTCGCGCGATCGGCGGGCTGCGGCTATCTCACCCGCGCCGACAATCTTCATGCCAAGGCGGGCAATCTCAACGCCGCGATGCGCAAGACCGACGGCGAACTGATCGCGGTGTTCGACTGCGATCACGTCCCCACCCGCGCCTTTCTCCAGCTCACCGTGGGCTGGTTCCAGCGCGATCCCAAACTGGCGCTGATGCAGACGCCGCACCATTTCTATTCGCCCGATCCGGTGCAGCGAAACCTGTCGATCGACAAGGACATGCCCGGCGAAGGCGATCTGTTCTACGGCGCGGTCCAGAAGGGCAACGATCTGTGGAACGCCACCTTCTTCTGCGGGTCGTGCGCGGTCATCCGCCGCGACGCTTTGGAAGAAACCAACGGCTTTGCCGGCGAAACGGTTACCGAGGACGCGCACACCGCGCTCAAGCTCCAGCGCATGGGGTGGAACACCGCCTATATCGGCGTCCGGCTGTCGGCGGGGCTCGCCACCGAAAGGCTCGTCCTCCATGTCGGCCAGCGCATCCGCTGGGCGCGCGGGATGACGCAGATCTTCCGGATCGACAATCCACTGCTCGGGCGCGGGCTCAGCTGGCAACAGCGGCTTTGCTATCTGAACGCGATGCTCCATTTCCAGTTTCCGCTGCCGCGCATCGTGTTCCTTACCTCGCCGCTCGCCTATCTGATCGCGGGGCAGAACATCATCAACGCCTCGGCCTCGCTGATCTTCGCCTATGCGCTGCCCCATCTCTTCGTCTCGATGCAGTCGAGCGAGCGGATCCAGGGTGGCGACCGGCGCCCCTTTTGGGGGGAGATCTACGAAACGCTGCTCGCCTTCCATCTCGTGCGGCCGACGGTGCTGACGCTATTCCAGCCGCGCAAGGGCAAGTTCAACGTCACCGACAAGGGGGGGCTGCTCGATCGCACCTATTTCGATTTCTCGATCGTGAAGCCGCACCTGATCACGATCGCGCTGCTTGCGCTGGGCGTCGCCTTCGGCGTCGTGAAATATCTGTTCTTCCCGCACCTGTTCAACATCCAGGGCGATACGCTGCTGCTCAACACCGCCTGGGCCAGCTTCAGCCTGCTCATCCTTCTTGCCGCCGTGTCGGTCGCGCGCGAACGCCGCCAGACGCGCCAGCATATCAGAATCAATGTGGAGATGCCGGTGACCCTCTATTTCGAGGATGGTTATGTCGTCGAAGGCAAATCGCAGAATATCTCGATGGGCGGTCTCGCCGCCCGCATGCCTGAAGGCTTTGCGCTGCAGGGCCGCACCGTAACCGACATCGCCATTCCGATGGGCAGCGACACGCTCACCATCCCGGTCGATACGCTGCGCATGGAACGCGGCATGGCGCAGGTCCGCTTCCAGGCGCTCGACCGTGCCCGCGCGCGCCTGCTCGTCCGCGCGGTCATGGGCCGCGCCGATGCATGGGAAAGCACGCGCATCGAAAAAAGCGTGTCGGGCGTCCGCTCGATCCGCGACATCGTTGCGGTCGACAGCAGCACCATCGGCCGCATCGTCACCGCCCCCGCCACGCGGCGGCGCAAGCGGCGCCTGTCCTCGATCGCGGGCGCAGGGGCGCTCCTCCTCTGCGCGCTCGGCCTCACCGCCGATCCGGCACAGGCCCAGGCCAAGGCGGCCGCGCCCGCGGGCGACGCCGTGGCCGCGATCCCCGCGTCAACGGCACCCGGCGCCTCGCGCCAGCGGATCACCTTCAAGGATTTGCGCGTCAACAACGCCATCCGCCTCGCCGGCACGCGCGGCGAGGTCGGCATTCCCTTCGGCGTCCGCAACGATCAGGTCGTCACCAATGCCAGCCTGACGCTCAACTTCGCGCATTCGCCCGCGCTGCTCGGCGATCTCAGTCAGCTCGTCGTGATGCTAAACGGCGAGGTCGCCCGCATCATCCAGCTCGATCCCGCCGCCGCTGAGGGCCAGATCGTCACCATCCCGATCAACCCCGCGCTCTTCCTGCCCGGCGACAACCAGCTCAACCTGCGTTTCCTCGGCCATTATGCGCGCGATTGCGAGGATCCCTTCCATAGCTCGCTCTGGGCGAACATCAGCAATGTCCGCTCCTATCTCGATCTCTCGGTCCAGACGCTAGGCCTCGCCCCCAATCTCGCCCGCCTGCCCGCGCCTTTTTTCGATCGGTTCGACAGCCTTCCGCTGAAACTGCCCTTCGTCTTCGCCGGCGCGCCCAGCAATGGCGAGCTTGAGGCCGCCGCCAGCCTTGCCTCATGGTTCGGCGGCATGGCCAGCTATCGCGGCTTCTCGTTCAAGCCCGCCTATGCGCAGCTGCCGCGCGGCAATGCGGTGGTCTTCCTCACCCCGCGTCGCCCGGTCGCAGGCGTCAGCGCCAACATCACCGGCGCGTCGATCGCGGTGATCAAGAACCCCGCCGATCCGATGAACGAGCTGCTGCTCGTCATGGGCCGCAACGACCGCGAACTGAAGCTCGCCGCCGCCGCGCTCGCCTCGGGCAAGGGCGTCTATGCCGGGGCGCAGGTCTCGGTCGACGGAGTCCGCATCCCCAGCTATCCGCGCTACAGCGCGCCGCGCTGGCTGCGCACCGATCGCGCCGTGCGTCTGGGCGAAATCGTCGACGGCTATTCGCTTCAGGGCATGGGCCTGCCGCCGGGGCCGCTTTCGGCCGGTTTCCGCGTCGCGCCCGATCTCTTCTTCTGGCCGCGTCAGGGCGCCACGCTCAACCTCGCCTATCGCTATCCCACCGCGCCCTGGCTCGATCGCCGCGCCTCGCGGCTCGATGTCTCGATCAACGCCAATTATCTGCGCACGCTCAAGCTCTCGGGTGACAGCTGGTGGAGCCGGATGACCGGCGGTCAGGCCGCAACCTCGGAAACCTCCAAGGCCTCGGTCGTCCTCCCGCGCTACAACCTGTTCGGCCAGAACCAGCTGGTCTTCGACTATAATCTGATCATCGCCGACAAGAAGAAGTGCGAAGGCACGCTGCCCGATAATGTTCGCACCAGCATCCTGCCCGAAAGCACGATCGATCTGACGCACGCCTATCACGCGCTGATGATGCCCGACCTCGCAACCTTCGCCAATGCGGGCTACCCCTTCACCGTGAAGCCCGATCTTGGCGAAACAGCGGTGGTGATGGCGCAAAATCCCAGCCCCGCCACGGTCGAGGCGTTTCTCGGCCTGATGGGGCGCTTCGGCGATTCCACCGGCGCGCCGACAACCTCCATAACCGTCACCCGCCATGCCAATGAAGGTCAGCTTGCGGGCAAGGATATTCTGGTCATCGGCGGCACCCAGCTCGCCCAGCTGGGCGATCTCTTCGGCAACGGCCCGGTCCGCTTCGAGGATGGCCGCCTGCGCGTGGCCGAACGCACGCCGGTTGCCCGCGTGTTCGATCTCTTCTCCCCCTTCCGCCGCAAGCCGGCCGAGGCGGACGCGTTCCTCTACGCCACCGACAATTTCGCGGGCATCGCCAGCTTCCAGTCGCCCTATACCGCCAAGCGCACGGTGATCGCGCTGCTCGCCTCCGATCCGGTCAGCCTGCCGCTGATGGTCGACGGGCTTGCCGATGTGAAGATCAACGCACAGGTGCAGGGCGATCTTTCGGTGGTCAACGGCGACGGCATGTCCAGCTTCGCCGTGGGTGACAGCTACTGGGTCGGCGACCTGCCGATCTGGGTGCGCATGGCCTATTGGTTCAGCCGCCATCCGCTGCTGATGGCGCTGTCCGGCCTGATCGTCGCGGTGCTCGTCTCCGGCCCCATCTACATGGTCCTCAAGCGTCAGGAACGCAAACGCCTGGCCGCTGTGGAGAGTGACAATGCGTAAATCCCTCACGCTGGCGGCGCTGGTGCTGCTCGGCACCACCGCCCTGCCCGCAATCGTTCAGGCGCAAACCCCCGCCGTCAACGCGCTGCTCGAACAGGCACGTTACTGGCAGGGCAAGGGGCGCCCCGATCTCGCCAGCCAGGCCTATCGCCGCGTGCTCGCGATCGATCCCGCCAATGCCGTGGCCAGGCGAGCGCTCGCCGCCCCCAGCCGCGCGCCTGCGCCCGCGCCAACCCCGGCAGCAAAGCCCAACGCCCCCGCTTCCACTGCCCAGCCGACACCCACTGCCCCCCGGCCCGCCACGCAGGCCAGCCGCCCCACGCCCGCGCGGCCCGATCGCGGTGGCGATGCGCGCGCCGCCGGGTTCCGCGCGCTCGATGCGGGCAATCTCAAGGCCGCCGGCCAGCATTTCCAGGCCGCGCTGGCCCGCAACCCCAATGATGCCGATGCGCTGGGCGGGCTCGGCATCGTCCGGCTGCGCAGCCAGAATTTCATCGAGGCGCACGATCTGCTCCAGCGTGCATCGCGCACCGGCTCCGCCGCCAAATGGGCCGAGGCGCTGGCATCGGCGCGCTTCTTCGCGGGCATGGCCGAGGCGGAAAGCGCCGCCGATGCGGGGCGTCTGACCGAGGCGCAGGAAATCGCCGAAACGCTCGTCGCCTCCGATTTCGCCGACAAGGCGCCCGCCTTTGATCTGCTCGGCGGGATTTACGAACGGCAGGGCCGCTATGCCGACGCCGCCCGGCTCTACACGCAGGCTGCGGGCAGCGGTGCTGGCACGGCGCAGGGTTCGGTCCGCGCCCGGGCCATCCGCGCGCAGGCGCTTGAGGCGGCCTCGGTCGGCAATGGTGCCGCCGCCGAACAGCTGTTCCAGCGCGGCATGCTCGCCGATCCAAAGGATCCGTGGATCCGCTACGAATTTGCGCGCTTCCTTGAAAAACAGGGGCGCCGCGCCGATGCCGATGCGATCATGGGCGCGCTGCGCAGTTCGTCCGAACCCGATGCGCTCTATGCCGCCGCATTGCTGCTGAGCCAGACCAACCGGCCCACCGATGCCGAGGCGCTGCTCGACCGGATTCCCGCATCCGCACGGACCGGGGAAATGCGCAGCCTTGCGCTCGGCATCAAGGCCGATGCCGCGATCGCCCGCGCCCGCGCGCTCACCGCGCAGGGCCAGGGCGGGCAGGCGATGGCCGCGCTCCGCCAGTTGGCCGACACCCCCGGCCTCACCCTCGCCAATCGCGGCGCGCTCGCCGATGCGCTGTTCGATCTCGGCGATAGCGCCAGCGCTTCGTTCATCGCGCAACAGGCGCTGTCCGAAGGCGGCGGCGATCCCGAGGCCTATGAACCGCTGGTCCGCGTCCTCGCCAAAAGCGGGCAGGATGCCTTTGCCGCCGCCGCCGTCCAGCGCGCGGCCGAACGCGCGGGCGACGGGGCCGAGGCGCAGCGCAGCGTCGCGCGGCTCAATGCCATTCTTGCCGTCACCCAGGCCGATCGCCTGCGCCTTGGCGGCAATTATGCGCAGGCCTTCGACGTGCTTCAGGCGCAGTGGAACGCCGCGCCGGGCAATATCGAGATATTGTCCGCGCTCGGCCGGCTCTATCAGGCGGGCGGACTTTATCCACAGGCCGCGCAGACCTGGCAGATGGTGCTCAACCAGTCCCCGGCGGACAAGGACGCGATGATCGGCTTCATCGACGCCGCCAGCGCCGCGGGCGATCATGTCCGCGCGCGGCAGGCCGCCGAACGCCTCCTTTCCGCGCACCCCACCGACTACAGCGTCTATATGGCCGCCGCCCGGATGGAACAGGCGCGCGGCGATGAACGCGCAGCACTCCGCTACATGAAACGCGCCCGCGCGCTTTATGTCGGGCAAACGGGCGGCCCCGCGCGCGGCGGCTTTACCGGCACCAATCCCTTTGCCTCGATGGCGGGGGGCGCAACGCCCAACCCCTTTGTCCCGGCGCAGCCCGTCAATCCCTTCGCGCTCGGCCAGCGCCAGCCCGCAGCGCCCTTCCCGGTCCTTCCGGGAACCACCATGCCCGGCACGGTGGCAATCCCCGCGCAGCCGATGACGATGGCGATGGAAAGTTATCCACAGCCCCCTTCGGGCTTCGCGCCCACGGCGCGGCAGGCGATCACCGATCCCGTGCTCCAGTCGATCGAGCGCGACGTCCAGTCGCTCGCCGCAGACACCGGCACGCGCGTCGATGTCACCACCCATTACCGCGATCGTTCGGGCGAAACCGGGCTCAGCCAGTTGCGCGAACTGGGGGGGGAGGCGCAGGTTTCGACCGATTTCGCCGGGGGCCGCGTCTCTGCGCGCGCCAAGGCCGTCGTGCTCGACGCCGGTCGTCCGACGGGGTCGGGGCTGGCGCGGTTCGGCACCAATGGGCTCGCCGAGGCGGCGGGCATCGTGCTCCAGCAGCCCTCCGAGCTCGCCCAGGCCGATACCCAGCACGCCTCGGGCGTCGCGGTCTCGGTCGGCTATGACAGCAAGCTCGTCCAGGCCGATGTCGGCACGACCCCGCTCGGGTTCGAGAAGACCGATATTTCGGCGGGGATCACCGTCACCCCGCGTCTCTCGCGCTACGCCACCGCGCGGATCTGGGCCGAACGCCGCCCGGTCACCGACAGCGTGGTTTCCTATGCCGGCACGCGCGATCCGCTAACCGCTGCCGTCACCCAGACGCCGGGCGTGTTCTGGGGCGCAGTGATGAAGAGCGGCGGCGGCATTTCCTTGTCCTATGACAAGGACGGCAGCGGCGTTTACGCCGATGGGTCCTATTATCGCTATGACGGAACCCATGTCCGCGACAATGAAAGCTATCAGGTCAATATCGGCGGCTATCTCAATCTCTACCGCGATATGCGCCAGAGCCTTTCGTTCGGCGTCAACGTGAATTATCAGGATTATGCCAACAACCAGAACTTCTTCTCGCTGGGGCATGGCGGCTATTTCAGCCCGCAAAGCTTCCTCTCGGTCAGCTTCCCGCTGCGCTATGCGCGGCGGGACGACCGGCTCGATATCGCGGCCAGCCTGACCCCGGGCTATCAGAGCTATGATCAGAGCGCGGCCGCGCTCTTCCCCATGGACTCCGATGCCCAGGACCTGCTCGATTATCTCAAAAGCGTGAACAGCGATGTGCGCGCGCGCTACGACAGCGCCAGCAAGACCGGCTTCGGCATGGCGGCGGGCGCCTCCGCCTATTACCGCGTCACCGAACGCACCCGGATCGGCGGTGAACTGAATCTCAACACCTTCGGCGATTATAACGAATTCAAGAGCCTGCTGGGCATCCGCCAGCAGCTCGGAGGGAACGATTGATGTTCGTTGAACGTATTAAATCCGACATGAAAGAGATCGCGATCCTTTCAGATTACCCGCTGCTGCGCTCCTATCCGGCGCTGCTCGCGGCGATTATCGGAGAGATTGATGAAAACGCCTCCGAAGATCAGTCGCGCGGCTTCTTCAACGCGATCGGCGGGCGGATCGCCGCGCTGCTGCCGATGGCCGAGGTCGACGATGTCGACTTGTTCGTCGATCAGGTGAACGGGCTGTGGGAAGCGCTTGGCTGGGGCACCGCCACGCTCGAACTCGATGATGAGGGCGTGGATATCTTTCATCGCGGCCTGCCCGGCTCGCTCGACGGCGACGATGCCGGCCTGTGGATGAAGGTCGCGCCCGCCATTCTTGAAGGCGCCTATGATCGCTGGTTCCGCGCGATGGGCAGCGCCGATACGCTGAAGACCCGCCTGCTCCGCGCCTCGCCCGAGGTGATCGAACTGCGCCATGGTCTTTGAACGCCGGACGTTTCTGCTCGCGGGCGTCGCGTTCATGGCGGGCTGCGCGCGCGCCTCGCAGGGCAAGCCGCGGGGCGTGAGCGTGTGGAATGATTTCAAGGCCCGCTTCATCCTGCCCGAAGGCCGGGTGGTGGATAGCGGCAACAGCGCGATCAGCCATAGCGAGGGCCAGGGTTATGGCCTGCTGCTTGCCGAGGCGGTAGGCGATCGGCAGAGCTTTGATCGTCTGCTCAAATGGACTGAGGCCAATCTCGCCCGCCCGCATGAGGCGCTGTTTTCGTGGCGCTACGAACCCGGCAAGGGCGTGACCGATCCCAACAACGCAACCGATGGCGATATCCTCATCGCCTGGGCGCTGATGCGCGCGGGCGCGCGCTGGCGGCAGCCCGCCTATACGCGCCGCGCCGCCGAGATCCGTCGGGACATCCGCCGCCACCTTGTCCACGAACAGGGCAAGCGCCAGATCCTCCTCCCCGGCCTTGTCGGGTTCGAACATGCCGATCGGGTGACGATCAACCTGTCCTATTATGTCTGGCCCGCGCTCGATGCGTTCCGCAAGGCGGACGGTGCCGATCAATGGGGCAAGCTCATTACGGATGGCGAGCAACTGCTGATCGACGGCCGCGCCGGTCCGCTCGCGCTCCCCACCGACTGGAGCGATATCGATGCGGAGGGCCGCGTAACCCCCGCGCGCGAACGCCCGGCCCGTTTCGGCTTTGATGCGATCCGCATCCCGCTCTATCTCTCGCTGGGCCGGCGACAACAGGGTGCAGACACCATCACGCGCTTCTGGCGCGGCTATGCCGATCGCAAGGCGCCCATCCCCGCCTGGGTCGATGTGCAGACCGGCGAGACCGCGCCCTATGCCATTTCCGAGGGCGGCTGCGCCGTCGTCCAGCGCGTGCTCGCCGATGGCGCGGTTGCCTGCCCGCAGAACGGCGCCATGGACTATTATTCGACGGTGCTGAAGGCGCTGGCCGAACTCTGAGGCCTGGCGGGGGCGCGGCAATTGACGCGCCCCCCGCCATCCCGCACCTTGGTCCGCGGCGCGCAACCGCATCGCCCGATAACAGGGCATCGCCGCGCCGGTTGAGGGAGAGGATTTTCATGACCAGATTTTCAGCCCTGCGCCGCACCGGCGCGGTGCTCGCCGCGCTGACGCTCTTGCCGCCCGCGACGGCGCTCGCGGAAAAGCCTGTCACCGCCGATCAGGCAACCGACGCGCATCCGCGCCTGTTGCCGCTTCAGGGCGGGCAGAACTTCCGCGATCTCGGCGGCTATCGCACCGCAGACGGCAAGACGGTGCGCTGGAACATGCTTTTCCGCTCGGGCGCTATGGCCGATCTCACCCCCGCCGATTTCGCCTATCTCGGCCGCCTTGGCCTGCGCACCGTGGTCGATTTCCGCTCGAACGACGAACGCGCGAAGCAGCCGATAAACTGGCCCGCATCGAGCGCGCCGACCGTCCTCACCAATGATTATGCGATGGACATGACGCCCGTGCTCAAGGCGTTCATGGCGCCCGATATCGATGGGGAAAAGGCGCGCGCGGCGATGGCGCATTTCTACCGCGACACCCCCTTTGTCTTTGCCGATCAATATAAGCGGATGTTCCGTTCGCTCCTCGACGGCGGGGCGCCCCTCGCCTTCAACTGTTCGGCGGGCAAGGATCGCACCGGCGTCGCGGCCGCGCTCCTGCTCACCGCGCTCGGCGTGCCACGCGAAACGGTGATCGAGGATTATCTGCTCTCCAACCGCTATTACAAACCATCGGCGGGCGGCGAAGACAGCGCGCAGACCGTGTTTTTCCGCACGCTCCCGCCCGAAGCGGTCAAGGCGCTGGTCAGCGTCGACCGCAGCTTTATCGAAGCCAGCTTCGCCGCGATCGAGGACCGCCCCGGCGGGCTCGACGGCTATTTCGCGCAGGAACTGGGGCTCACCCCGGTCGATCGCGCCGCGCTGCGCGCGCGCTATTTGCAATAGAATGGAAAAGGCCCGGCGCATCGGATGCGCCGGGTCCCGAAATCAGAACAACAGCTTGCGGAAGCTCAGCGTGATCCGTCGCCCCTGCGGATCGAGATAATCCGCCTGATAGCGCAGCGGCGTCGCGCCGGTTTCGTCGGTCACGTTCTGGCGCGCATTGAACAGATTCTCCACCGACAGCATCACCCGCGCGCCGCGCAGGAACGGATGCTCGCGCGCCAGCTTGGGCATCTGCCCCAGATTGGCGAAAATGCGCAGGTCGATGGTGGCCAGGTCCGAAAAGCGCAACCGGCTGTTTGCTGATCCCAGCGCGCCGTCGACATGCGTCGCGCTCTGCCAATTGCCCTCCATCCGCACGCCGATGCCGTTGTTCATATACCCCGCCTGCGCCTCTATCTTGTGGCGCGAAGAGCCGCCGCTCGATCCGATCGCATCGCCGTCGAGCAGGTCGAGCTTGGGCAGCCCCGGCGCGATCAGGATCGAATCCTCAAGCGTCCAGTTATGGTACAGCGCGAATTGCAGGCGTCCGCCGCCGCCACCACGCCCAAACCCGCGCGGGCCGCGCCCGCCACCGCCGGGGCCGCCAAAGCCGCGGGGGCCGTCGCCACCGCGCATCTCACCCGAAGGCGGCCGCCCCTCGCCACCACCCTCACCGCGCGGCGGGCGCTCGCCGGAACCGCGCATACCTTCTGGCCGGTCCTCGGGCTTGCTCCCCGCCGCGCGCCAGGCTTCGAACTGCTTTTGCATCCGCGATTTGAGCGGCATCGAAAAATCGACACCCCAGCGCAGCTGCTCGGTGCGCGCCTCGGCGAAATTGATCGGCCGCGCGTCGATCTGGATCAGCCGGCCATCCGCATCGCGCAGGAAACGGTCGCCAAACGCCGCCTCGATCTGCGGCGTGGGGTCGGGAAAGCTCATCACCGGATTGTCGGTGTTCGTGCGCGTGTAATTGGCGCTGAACCGCAGATCGGGCTTAGAAAACGGCTTCACCATCAGCCCCAGCCGGATCAGTTGCTTCTTGCTTTCATCCAGCGTCAGATTGCCACCGGTCACCTGCGAAACATACACCGTCTCGCCCGTCCGGTAATCGAACACGGGCACATTGGGGGTCAGCACCGTCGGGTTGTTGATCTGCGCCCCCGTCGGCGCGCTCCGGCTTTCGGAAACCGAGCCGATGAACCGCACCGCCTCAATCGGCGTCCAGCGCAGGCCATAACCATAGGTCGTCAGCGTCCCGAAATCGGACAGATATTGCACCGCGCCATTGGCATTGAGCGACAGATCACCGATCGCGCTCAGCACGCCCGCGCGGCGGCTGGCAATCGGCAGGTCGATATTGCCCTGTATCCCCGCAATGTCGCGCGAAAAGCCGGTTTCGCTCGGCACGCCGCCGCGCCAGGACCGGCTTTCGAAATCGCGCGTCTCGATGTTGGCAGTGAGGCTAGTCGTCGCCCGGCCCGCGGGCAGCGCGAACAGCGGCCCGCTCACCAGCAGGTCGCCCGCAAAGCCCGAAGATTGCGCGCGCGCGCGGTCGGTCAACCGGCTGGAAAGCAATCCCGGCGCCAGCGCGCCATATGGGTTCACCGTCGCATCGCCACCGAGCAGCGCCGCCTGCAGCGCGCCGATATCGAAGCCCCGGTCGGTCGCGGTGCGCGTCAGCGCATTGTCGTACTTGCCGGTAAAGGTCCAGTTCCACGGCTTGATCGCGCCGCTCAGCGTCAGCCCCACCTCGACATTGCGCGAATTGACGCTCTGGCCCAGCGCCCCCGCCTGATCGAAATAGCGGTGCAACTGCACCGGCCCCGCAAAGGGCGAAAAGGGCGAACCGCCGGGCAAGGTCAGGCTGGCGGAGGGAAGCCCCTGTAGGGAATCGCTGTCGTTCGTCTCGATCAGGATATTGAGCGAGCTTGAAATATCGCCGGGCAGCATCCGTGCGATGCCGGCATTCACCGTCAGATTCTCGGTCGCCGGGCTCAACGTGCGGTATTTGCCAAGGTCGCTGGTCGCGGCAGCGTTCGCGCCGACCACGAAATCATTGAGGCTCGGGCGCCCGCCCGCCGCGCTCCCGGGCACCGCCGCCACGGTCACCGTGCCACCGGCAAGCGCTGACAGCGCCGGATCGATCTCATCCGATGCCGCGCCCGGGACGGCGGTGATATTGCCCCCCAGCGCATAAGGGCGCGACGGCGGCGTCGAAACAATGTCGCGCTCGCTTTCCAGCAAATCGTCGGCCCGGACGTACTTGACGTCGAGGCTCATTCGATTGTCGCCGCGAATGCGCAGGAAATTGGCGCTCACCTGACCGCTCTCGCGTCCGCCATCGGTGGTCGTGCTACCGTACACCGCACCCGTCAGCGCGCGGAAACGCTCGCGCAGGACGATGTTCACCACCTTCTGGTTGGGCGAATAGCCATAGCTCAGCGACACATCCTCGGGCAAAATATCGACGCGCTCGATCGCCTCGGTCGGAATGTCGCGAATTTCGGCAAAGCCCGAGATGCGCTTGCCGTTGAGCAGCATGACGGGCGGTCCGCTCGCCGCATTGGTCTGCGGTGCCAGCGCATCGACCAGCTCTGAAATCGAGCTGACGCCGTAAGCGCGGATGTCGCCGGCGTTCAGTTGCTGCTCGGGCGCGATATTGCCGATCACCGCGCCGCGCTGGCTCTCGGCGGTCACGACGATCTCGTCGTCGATCACATCGGCCATCCCGCCCGTTGCTTCGCTGGGCTCGGTATCGGGGCGCTGCTGCGCCATCAGCGCGGATGGGGCGGCGCCCAGCATCAGGCCGAGCATGAGGACAGACAGGCGGGAAGAGACGGGAGACATTCGAATTCCTGTTACGCAAAACCAACGACACACCGAATAGCGGCGAATTGTCGCAATATTATCGCAGCGCATAATTCTATTGTCGCAAATTGTAACGCCCCCGGCCCGAACCCTTTTTGGGCCGCCGAGCAATTGAGTCATCCGCCTGTCACATAGCCGGCCTAGAGGCGGCGCAGCTGAAATCCCCCTCTCAGCTCCCGAACTTGGACCGGGCCTGTTCCCTTGCAGGCCCGGTCACTCTTCGCTCTCTCGCTATTATTTCGCCGCTTCGGGAAATACCGGCAGCTTGGCGACGTCGCCGGGTTCGTGCTGGATGATCACGGTCGCGCCCTTGTCCCTGGCAATCTGGGCAAAGCGCTTCTGACTTTCGGTCGTCTTCGCCGCATCGGCGTTGAAACGCGGCACCGCTTGGAGCGGCACCTGATCTGCGACATGATAGAGGTCGCCAGTCAACAGCACCGGGCCCTTCTCCGCCAGCTTCACCAGCAAGCCATGATGGCCGTGCGTATGGCCGGGCAGCGCCATCATCGTCACGCTGCCGTCGCCGAACACGTCATGATCGCCCTCGACCGCGATCTTGGGCGCGCCGCCCTTCAGCCAGGGGGCAAGCCGTTCGGGCTCCAGCAGCGGAATGCCCTTGGGGTCCGCCGCCATCGTCTTCATGTCCTCGGCGCCCAAAAGCAGCGTCGCGCCCGCAAAGCTCGGCGCCTGGCTGATATGGTCGTAATGCATGTGGCTGATACCCAGATAGCGGACCTGTTCGGGTTTCACCCCGATCTCGGCCAGCTGATCCACCAGCGTGCGTTTCATGCTGGAAACAATCCCCGGCGGCGATTCCACCGCGCGTCCCGCCAGCTCGGCGCCAAAGCCCGCATCCCACAGCATGTAATCCGCGCCGTGGCGGATCAGGTAACAACTGATGACAAGGTCCTTGCGCTTGCCTTGCAGCGCGCCCGCATCGGAAAACATGTCGAGATCGGCATTGCGCACATGCCCGCATTCCAGCCGCCACAGCGCGATGTTCGCCGCCTTGTCCGCCCCCTTGTCCGGTGCCGCGCCAGCCGGTGCCACCAAGGCCGTCATCGCCGCCAATCCGGCCACCGCTCCCATCGCAACGCGCCGCAAACCCTTCTGCCTGTCGGGCATTTTCCACTCCCTTTGTCTTTTGCTGTTGTCGCGCGATCATCGCCGATTTGCGCTCTGGACACCATACATTCCGTATGGTCCCTTGGGGCAAAAGGCGCCGACTCAAAGCCGCGCCGTGATCGAGAACCGAGAGGAAAATACCCCAATGCCATCCGCCTATCCCCATCTTCTGTCCGAAGGAAAAATCGGGCCGATCAGCGTGCGCAATCGCATCATCGTGACCGCAATGGGCGTCAGCCTGTCCAACGCGGACGGCACGGTCAGCGATCGCCTGATCGCCTATCACGAGGAACAGGCAAAGGGCGGCGCGGGCCTCATCATCATGGGGGTCAGCGGCGTCGCCTGGCCGGTGGGCGCGGTGATGCCCAACCAGACCGCGATTTCCGACGATCGCTTCATTCCGGGGCTGCGCAAGCTCACCGATGCGGTCCATGCGCACGGCGCCAAGATCGCGGCGCAGCTCCATCATGGCGGGCTCGTCGCCGGCTATTCGGCCACCGAGGGCCATCCGCTCTGGGCGCCTTCGCTGCCCAAGCCCGTGGCGGGCGATTTCGTCGAGGCGTTTCTGCCCGAAGAACTGGCCGCCTTTGCCGGTGGCCCCGTGCCGCAGATCAAGGTGCTCGAGGAAGCCGACATCCAGCAGGTCGTCCGCTGGTTTGCCGAGGGCGCGGCGCGCGCGCGGCAGGCCGGTTTCGACGGCGTCGAAATCCACGGCGGGCACGGCTATCTGCTCTCATCCTTCATGTCGCCCGCCTCGAACCGCCGCACCGATGGCTATGGCGGCCCGCTCGAAAACCGCGCGCGGCTGACGCTGGAGGTTGTCCGCGCGGTGCGCGAGGCCGCCGGCCCCGACATGGCGGTGTGGCTGAAGCTCGATTCCCGCGAACTCGGCAAGCCCGATGGCATCACGATCGACGATGCGCGCATCGTCGCGCCCTGGGTGGAGGCCGCCGGCGCCGATGCGATCACCGTCACCGCCTATCACAATGTCGGCCAGGGCAAGCTCCATTCGGGATCGAACATCCCGCACGAACCCGATTTCAACCTGCCCGCCGCCGCCAGGATCCGCGAAGTGGTGAAGCTGCCGATCATCGCCTCGGGCCGGGTCGAGCCGCCCTCGGCCGAGCACGGGCTCGCCAAGGGCGATTTCGACTTCCTCGCCATGGGCCGCAAGGTCCTTGCCGATCCGCATCTTCCCAACAAGCTCGCCGCCGACAGCGAAGCCGATATCCGCCCCTGCATCTATTGCTACACCTGCGTCAGCACCGCCTATATCCGCGAGCCGGTGCGCTGCGCGGTGAACAGCGAGCTGGGCCGCGAATTTCAGGTCGTGGCCCCGCGTGCGGCGCCGGGCGGCCATTTCGTCGTCATCGGCGGCGGCCCCGCCGGGATGGAGGCGGCGCGCCGGCTCGACCGCGCGGGCCAGCGCGTCACGCTGATCGAGAAATCGGATCGTCTGGGCGGCACGCTGCGCTTTGCGGGCCTCGCCTATGAACCCAATGAGCGGCTGATGCACTGGCTGCGCCGCCAGATCGAGGGCTCGAAGGTCGATGTCCGCCTCAAGACCGAGGCGACGCCCGAGCTGATCGCCGCGCTCGGCGCCGATACCGTGATCGTCGCCACCGGCGCGCGGCGCGATATGCCCCCCATTCCGGGCGGCAACCTCTCGCACGTGTTCAGCGGCGACGATATGCGCCGCATGATGCTCGGCGAAAGCTCGGATGCGCTGAAGTCGAAAACGAGCTGGGCAACGCGCATCGCGACCAAGGTGGGCGCCGCCACCGGCGCCACCGCCAATCTCGATTTCGTCCGCAAGGCCACCAAGACCTGGATGCCGCTCGGCAAGAACATCGTCATCATCGGCGGCGAACTCGTCGGGCTCGAACTCGCCGAATTCCTCGTCGAGCGCGATCGCCGCGTCACCGTGGTGGGGGAGGCTCCGCGCTTTGGCGGCGGGCTTCAGCTGGTCCGCCGCATGCGGATGCTCGTCGAACTGCGCGAACACGGGGTCGAACTTTTCCCCGCCGCCAAGGACATCCGCATCGTCGAGGGCGCGGTCCAGTTCACCGATGGCGAGGGGACGGCCCGCTCGGCGGCCGCCGATCATGTCATCGTCGCGGCGGGCGCGCACGGCGATTCCAGCCTCGCCGATGCGCTGCGCGCCGCCGGTCTCACCGTCCATGAAATCGGCGACGGCACCGGCGTCGGCTATATCGAGGGGGCCATGCGCGGCGCCACCGACAAGGTCGCCGAACTCCTCGCCTGATATCCGCCATCACAGGCCCGGCCTTATGCGTCGGGCCGCAACAGAAAGCGTTAGCCCATGACCCACAGCGCCACCCAGATCACCAACCTGCTCTACCGCTATGCCGAACTGATGGACGCCGGCGACCTGACGGCGGTCGCCGCCATGTTCCGCCACGCCAAGATGAAATCGGGCGCGGCCGACGGGCTGCTCGGCCATGAAGAGATGCTCGATCAGTGGCACCGTTTCGTGAAGATCCACCCCTGCGGCACGCCGCGCACCAAGCATGTCGTCACCAACCCGATCGTCGAGGTCAACGAGGCCGCCGACACCGCCACCTGCCGCTCCTATTACACCGTGCTGCAGGCAACCGATGTCGTCCCGCTCCAGGTCATCGCCGCCGGGCGCTATCATGATCGGTTCGAACGCGTGGACGGCAGCTGGCGCTTCGCCTTTCGCGACTATTCGATGCTCGATCTGAAGGGCGATCTGAGCGATCACCTGCTCGTCGCCGTCCCCGCCTGACGGGCCGAAAAACGGCCCCGTTCAAGAGGGGTGGAACGGGGCCAGCTTCCGTGGCTGAGGGGAGGAGCCACGCCCGCGATATTATCGGTCTTTACGGGGATTGCCGCACACGGAAAAACCGCGGGTAATTCTCCTGAGTCCCCGCCCCCGCGCCTCATCTACGCCGGATAAAAGACGCCCCGCCGTAGCGGGGCAGTTTGCTCGGGTCTCGGCATCCACAAGGAAAACATCCGGCCGTGCAAATGGTTGCACGGGGCGGAGGATTTTTGGTGGTTTTGGGTTTGTGGATAAATTCGGAGGTTGGAGAGCAGTACTGAGGTCTAACGCAACCAAGCGTTAGTCCAAATTGCGCCCATCCCGGTCGCTTAATGTTTCGATCACGGCGCTCCAAACCGGACATTCACACAAGGACCATCCCCGCGCCAGCGGTTTGGCACTTGTCCTACAAGCAGCCAGTCGTTCAGACGTGTGCGAGGGTTGCTGTGCGCCTAGAGCTGTTTGACTTGTCCAAAGCTTTGGCTATCCAGCAAAAAAGGTCCGCGCTATGCAGGGGGTGAAAGCGTTAGGTGCCGATAACTGTCGAACATACCAAGGAGAACCTGTGCGCAGCGCACGTCTACGCCATTTGCGCGTCGGCCGGGGTATTGCTGGGTAAAGCCCATGTCCACGACTACGGCGTCGATGGCAGCTTTAACACCGTTGTCCATCGCGGCACTAGGCGCGTCGTTTCCGGCTTTGGCCTCGACTTTCAAGCGAAATCGACGGTCAATTGGGAGATTAAAGACGACGAAGTTATCTACGATCTTGAGTCCAAAGCTTACAACGACATCGTTTCGAGAACTCCAGCTGAAACGACGCTAATTCTCGTGCTCCTCTGTCTCCCCAAGGATACCACTCACTGGCACTCCGTAACGAACGAACTTACGACTCTGCGCAATTGCTGCTTCTATCACACGTTCCAAGGCTCAGTGGTCGGCAATGAGAACTCCACCAAGCGCATCAAAATCCCTTTGGGTCAGCTTTTGACGCCGGATAGTCTCATTGATCTACTGGCAGCGGAGAAGTCGCGGCGAGAGGAGCAAGCGGCATGATGGATTTCCGCGAAACTGGCCCCGGTTCAGTCCCGTTGGACATGCTCCGGCGATACCTGGTGGCGACGGGCTGGCATGTCCGTGCGTCGTCCGCAGTCTCAGCCTCCTCAGAGAAGTCAGTTGCCCATGCGCTCTTGGGAAACCGAACCGGAGGGAACCGAAACTTTGAGGTATTCGTCTCAGGAACATCGGATTTGAGTGGGATAGAGCTGGTTGTCCCAAACAGCGTCAGTTCCTCTGAATATGCTTCGCAGGTATCGCGTGTTATAGACGCCCTCTCAGCTATCGAGGACCGGGCCGAGTTAGACGTTGCGCGCTCCATACGGGAGGTCGCGTTCGACGTGTTGCGGTCTCGCATCCCTGATGCTTTGGTGGTCGATGACTCAATCCGCTTAGAAATGGCGCAGAACTTCGTGCTCGGCATCCGTAGTATTCTGGCAGCTACGGCGCACACCGAGCTAGAACCCCTGCCCTACTTCCTGCGGACGAAAAAGGAGGCGTCAGATTACGCTAATCGGTGCCGGTTTGGTCACACTTTCAGGGGCAGTTTTGGTTTCACTGTAGAATCCCCGATTGAACCGGCAATTCAATCCGCCTTACCTGGAATCGACCCCGCGCCCCCTTTCGAGCGTAGGGTAATCAAGCGCTTTGCCCGCGGCCTTGAAGCGGTATCGAAAGCTGTTTTGATTGACAGTACCGATCCGATCACGGACACCATCAAGACTGGCTTTAGTGCAAATGTGTGCGAGCAGTTGGCTACCTTGGTCGATGGCACTTCTCCGAGCGGCATCGTTTTCGATTTCTCTTTTAGTCCCGAATGGAAGGGCGCAGAGGCAATCCACGCCGGTCCCGAGCATTTTATGGTTGGTCCGCGCCAGGTCGAGGCTGTGCGAGAAGCTGCAAAGGTGCTGCGTTCCCGTGTTTCATCATGGGAGGAGACGGTATTTGGCCGTGTCATTCGGCTTGCCTCTCAGGCTGACCCATCGGACCTTATGGATATGATGGGGGACCGAGAGGTTGCGATCTTGTGGTCCAGTGAAGCGACCGGGGACATAGCGGTTCGCGCCTCACTTAACCCGGCAGAGTATCTCAAAGCCGTTGAGGCCCACGCAGCCGGTCGCGCGGTCGAGGTCAGTGGGACTTTGGAGCGGCGTGGACGCAGGTGGGTCTTGCTTAACCCCATTAATTTTCAGGTGCATTAAGAGCGGTGCTCAGACCGGCGCGCACTAGAAAGTAGAAAATGACCGTACCACAGCAGTTTCGTTATGAGTGCCGGAGGGGCGCGGAGGAAAGGGGGCGTGGGCCGAGGCAGGGCTACTGGGCTTGCCGCATACTATGCTGCCGTCAGTAGGTAGCCGGAAACTAACAGCGTTGCGAACGGACTCTTCTGGCTTTGGCTGACATTCTCGGCGCGTTATCGCGACCGCGTATGCTGGTCGGTAGGGAACGCTGCGCGAGCGGCAGCTCTCGCTACGCTCAGATTCCGAACCCGACATTCCACTATCGGCCAAGCGCTGCCATTAGCCAGCGACGCCTCAGTAGCGGCTGCCCCCACCCCCTCAAGACTGCGAATGCAGCGCGCTCGGTCTCGCGATATCGCCCAGCACCTTGCCGACGCGGCGGGGTTCGCCGCCCAGCGCTATGTCGCCGATCGAGATCACCCCCACCAGCCGCTTGTCGCGGTCGAGCACGGGGAGGCGGCGGATCTGGCTTTCCGCCATATGGGCGAGCACCAGGTCCACCTCGTCATCGTCGAAGCAATATTTCACCTCCTGGCTCATCACGTCCTGCACCAGCGTGTCGGCGCCGCGCCCCCGCGCCACGCCGCGGATCGCGATGTCGCGGTCGGTGATCATCCCCACCAGCTTTTCGTGATGCGCCACCGGCAAGATGCCCGCATCGATCTCGGCCATCAGCGTGGCGGCGTCCTGCAGCGTTTCCTCGGCATCGATCGTGCGGACGTCGGCCGTCATCATCTCGCGCACGCGCATGGGTCTTCTCCTTCGTCGGGCCGAAGGAAGAATGTCGGTGCCGGCGAAACGGTTCCCCGCGCCGGCACCGGAATCGGTCAGCGCGCGGTGCTGACCAGCATCATCGAGAGCGGGCCGCTGCCCGGTTCGGGAAGCGGATGGTGCGTGTCGGTGATCCAGCGCAGCGTGCCACCATCCTCGATCCGCGCCGACACGGCGTAGCGGTGGCGCGGGTCGAGCTTGGCGCGGTCATAATCGATCGTGAAGGCAAGCGGCACCTGCCGCCCTTCGGTCTTCACGCGCGTTTCGGCGATCAGCGGCGCGGGCGCATCCATCAGGCTGACATCGCGGATCTGCACGATCAGTTCGGCGGTGGGCGGCAGCGCGATGCGCTCGCGGTAGAAGGCATTGCCGCTCAGGCTCACCATCTGGGGTGCCGGCTTGGTGCTCGGCGTATCGGGTGCCGCCGATCCGCCGGCCGCGCACGCGCCCAGGATCGCCAGCATCGGAATGAGAATAAGGCCCTTTTTCATCAATCTTCCTTTCCCCGTCCCCCTGCACGGACGCGGCTGACGCCCGCCTGAACGCCCCAACGCGCAAAGCCCGCAATCAGGCCCGTCAATGGCCCATCCGGCCTTCACCCCACCCGCGTCCAGCTCTGCGATTTGCATCCGATACCGGCAAACAGGCACCCACGCCCGGTCAGCGTGTTCTGGTCTTCCACGGTCACGGTTCCCGAAAAGGTCTTGTTGATATCGGGCACGAACACGCGCCCCTTCCATCTTTTGGCGTCGATCCGCTTGAACCCCTTGAACAGCTCGGTGCCGATCAGCCTGGGGGTGCCCCCCTCGCGCGCATCGCGCTGCGCCTTTTCATTCGCCCACACCACCGTGCCGCACATGCTCTGCCCGCAGGGGTGGATGCGGATATGGACGCTGTTCTTGGGGTTGCGGAAAATGCCTACAGACTGGTCTAGCTCCGCGCGCGCCGGCGTCGTCGTCAGTCCCCCGGTCAGGCCGAACATCGTGACAAGCATGATCACCGGACGACGCATAGGCCCTTCCCTTTCCGCTACGGCATCCATGCCTTTTCAGCCACGACCCGCATTGTTGCAAACTCGCCACACCCCCGCAACGAATCGTTTTTGCCGGGGTTGCATAACCCCTTCATCCGGCTAGAGAACCCGCGGCCGTAGCGCAGCGTCCTGCCGCGCCAGGCCCAATTTTCCGAATAGGGGTAATAATGAAGAAGATGATTCTGGCGTCGGTTGCGGCGCTGGCCGTTTCGACGCCTGCGTTCGCCCAGGATTTCACCGGTCCGCGCGTCGGCGCGACGATCGGTCTCGCGGACGACGATTTCGCCGGCACCGAAGTGTTCACCTATGGCGTGAACGCCGGTTATGATTTCAAGATCGGCGGCGCGATCGTCGGCGGCACCGTCGAATATCAGGACAGCAGCGAAGACGGCTTCGGCCGCGATCTCTCGGCTGTCGCACGCGTCGGCGGCAAGATCTCGAACAACGCGCTGCTGTACGGCCTCGCCGGCTACAGCAACCTCGCCATCGACGGCACCGGCATCGAAATCGACGGCGCGCGCTTCGGTGCAGGCGCTGAAGTGGCCGTTGCCAAGAACGTCTATGGCCAGTTCGAATATCGCTACACCAACTATCAGTACGGCCTTGAGCTCCACCAGATGGTGCTCGGCCTCGGCGTTCGCTTCTAAGCGACCCCGCTGATTGCGCGAAAAGGGCGGCGGACCACCGGGTCCGTCGCCCTTTTTTTGCATGGCGCGCGCTCAGCGTTCCTCTTCGAACGTCACCGCCACATCGCCATTGGCCGAAAGGCGCACCTGATTGCCTTCCACCTCGGCCACCAGCCCGCCGGGAATATAATGGTGGTGCCCCTTGTGCGATCCCTCGCCGCTGTCACGCTTGGTCAGCTTGATCCGGTTGCCCTCGACATGGTCGACCGTGCCGATATGCACGCCGTCCGCGCCGATCACTTCATAATGTTCCTTTACATGCGACAGATCCGCCATGGGCCTTCTCCTTTTGGGATATGGTCTGTTGCCAACGCATGGCGCCGCTTTTGGTCGCACGGCCTGCATGCTATGATGCCGCCACGCCGAAACGCGCAGGCATGTCCATGACGCACCGTCCGATCGTCCTTGCCGTTGTTCTTGCCACTGCCACGCCGGGCACGGCCGCGCCCGATTGGGATCACGCCGCGCGCGTCGCGGTCTCGCTCTCCAGCTTTGCTTATGCGCCCGATACGATCCGCCTGCGCGCGGGCGAGGCGGTGGTCCTTCACCTCGTCAACACCAGTTCGGGCGGCCATGATTTCACCGCCCCCGCCTTTTTCGCCGCGTCCGAAATCCGCGCGGAAGACCGGGCACAGATTGATCGCGGCCGGATCGAGGTGCCGGGAAAGGAAAGCCGTACCGTGGCCCTCGTTCCCCGCGCCGGTGAATATCCGCTGAAATGCAGCCACAGCTTCCACAAGATGCTGGGCATGTCGGGTCATATCATCGTCCGTTGATACGGTGGGCCAAAGCGCTTCCCCCTTTCGCCCTCCCGATTTTGCCGGGCCGCTTCTCCCAATGGATGCGCCCGCTCCCCGTAAGACGGCGCGCCCTGCCCCGATGCCTTCTCCCGCCCCGTCACCGCATGGTTAATATGCCTCCTCAAACACCGGAATTGCCGCCTGTGCGGCGGTTTTCCGCCTGTGGAACAAAGGGGGCGGGGATGTCAGTGGACTTCGAAGCGATCGTCCTGCGCTGCGACGGGATGCTCTCGCCGACCGTTTATGCCCGCATTTACGAAGCGGCCCGGCGCGGCGGCACGATTGTCGAGGTCGGCACCGCGCTGGGTGCCGGCACGGTGGCGCTGGCGCTGGGCTTGCGCGATTCCGGCCGCGCGGGGCGGGTATTCAGCTTCGATCCCATGGCCGGCGGGCCACGCCAGCAAGCCTTTTCGGGGGCCGACGCGCGCACCGATCGCATCCACGCCAATCTCGCGCATTTCGGGGTCGATCATCTCGTCGATATCGTCCCCTCCGCGCTGCCCGACGCGCTCGGCGCGCTGCCTGCGAGCGCGCCGGTTTCGGTGCTGATGCTCGATGCCGATGGCCGGATCGACCGCGATTTGATCGCGCTGGGCGATCGCATCGAAACTGGCGCACCCATCATCATCGATGATTATGCCGACAAGGTGCGCATCAGCCGGGCCAGCGATTATCGCTTCCATATCGATTCAAAGATGCGGCTCACCTTCCTGCTCGTGAACGCGCTGCGCGATGCCGGCTTCCTGAGCGAGGGGGACGTCGAACGCAACACCTGGTTCGGCGAAAAGCGCGATACCAACGGCACGCCTTTCCCGCTTCCCGCGATGCTCGGCGCCTATCGCCAGCTCGTCTTCACCCGCGCGCGGATGACGCCGGCGGATGCCTGGCGCCGCAAGGCGATCCTGATGCTCGAACGCACCCAGCCCGCCCTGCTCCAGCGGCTGCGTGTCTGGAAACGACGGCGCGGCACGCCCGGCTGATCGCATATTCAACTTATGCGTGCATATTCCTCGCGCAAAAGCGCGGGCTCGCGCTCGAGCAATTGCAGGATCGCAGGGTCGAACTTGTCGGGCCAGGTCCGCCCATCTCCGCCAAGGATCAGCGCCACCGCCGCCTCATGGTCCAGCGCCGCCTTATAGGATCGCTTGGTCCTCACTGCGTCATAGGCATCGCACACCGTCACGATCCGCGCCTCTTTGTTAATGGCATCGCCTACCAATCCATAGGGGTAACCGCTGCCATCCCAGGATTCGTGATGCTCCAGCGCAATCGTCGCCGCCAGATCCAGCTCGGGGTCGCCCACGCCTTTCAGCAACGCGTGCCCACGCCTCGGATGCTCGCGCATCTCTGCCATTTCCTCCGCGGTCAGGCGTCCGGGTTTCGCCAATATCTCTGCTGGAACCAACGCCTTGCCAACATCATGAAGCGCGCCTGCCCGCCCCAGCGCGGCGGCATGCCCGGCTTCGAATCCCATGCCCAGCGCCAGCACTTCGGCCATCCGGCCCACCCGTGCCTCATGGCGCGAAACATCGGCGAGGATCCCGGAACGAAACCGATCAAGCTGCTCGAAAAAGGGGGAAATACAAATGGACCGTCTCGCATATGATTGCACAGCAAACTGAAACGATCCCGTCCACCACCAGGCCTTCGTGATCAATTTCGCATATTTACCTATATTTAAATCCTATAATTTCTATTACTCCTGCCGCCAACCGTTTGAAGGGCATCCATTCCCGCGCGGGCGCTCCCTCCACCCGGCACATCCTGCTATGCCGGGCGCGGCGCCTGCCGCCAGACACATAAAGGGAAATGCCATGCCGCGCCGCGCGCCCGCAATCGGGGATATCGTCACCGTCGATGATCGGATGCAGCACGGCTATCGCTATGTGCTCGCAGCACCGATGGGCGCCGATTTCGATCCCGAATTCCAGCCCGGCCTCACCCCGGCCGAAATGCTCGCGCTCGGTGTCTTCGGCGGGCGCTACATGACCGATTGCCGCGCCGAATTTCCCGATGACTGGTTCGACGGCGCCCGGCTATCGCCGCAGCGCGCCGATCCCGCGATCAATTATTTCGGCGTACTCGCCAGCGCGCCGCTGTCCGAATGGCGCGCCAAGGGCTGGATCCACCCTGATGACCCGCGCGGCTGGTTCCAATGGTATTGCCGCTATTATCTGGGCCGCCGCCTCCCCGGCGAGGATCACCGCCAGATCAAGCGCTGGAAGGCCTTTGCCCGCCACGCCGCGCAGGTGCGCAAATATTGCGACCCCGGCGATCCCTTCTGCCGCCCCCGCCAACGCCAGGCTCTGCTGCAATGGGCCTATGACAGCCGGGTGATCTAAGGGCGCACATCGGTTACCAGAAATATCATCCTGAATTCTGGACCTTGCACGCGCTCGCGGCGTTGATGCGCCATGCGGCTATCCGCCGCTCCAACCTTGTCCAACTGAACCGGAATCCAATGCGCATGAAGAAGCACCTCTCCACACTGTCCGCCCTGCTGGCGCTCACCGCCCTGGCCGCCTGTGGAAAACCGGGCACCACGGACAATCTGGCAGCGTCTTCCGAAGTGCCCGAAGCTGCGGCGGCGGAAACGAACGACACGTACGCTAAAGAACCTGAAAACGACGCTGCGGCGGCTGCGCCTGTCGTCCCCAGCGAAACACAGCCCCCCAAATCGCCCGTTGTCGAAACCGCCTTCGATCCCAAAAACGCAACCATCATCATCGACGGGCAGAAGATTGTCCTCAAGGACGGCCTCTTTCAGGCGCCCGCCGCCCCCGGTTCGGCGAGCCTCGTCACGACACGCTATCTCGGCAAGGACGCTCACGGCGATCTGACGAACGATGGCAAGGATGACCGCGCCTATTTCATCACCCATGATGGCGGCGGCAGCGGCGTCTTCTATTATGTCGTCGTCGCGATCAACAGCGCGACCGGCTACAAGACGACCAATGCCTTTCTGGTCGGCGACCGGATCGAACCGCAATCGCTCCGTATCACGGCCAACCGGCTCGAGGTGACCTTCCTGGGCCGCGCCAAGGACGAGCCGATGGCGGCCAAGCCCTCGCGCCCCTCCGTCCTGCTCCTGAAGGTAACACCGGGCGGCAAGCTCGAAGGCCTGATGAAATAAACCAGCCGGTCCACCGGGGCTGATCCTCCGGGTTCAGTCCCGTCTCATCCGCCACCACCCACCGCAAATTTCCTCCGCAACCGGTGCCCCAACGCCGCCGCCCCGGTTGAAATCCCCACGCATTTTCCCTATAAACGGCCTTGCGGACCGGGCCCCTCTGGCGCGGCCTCGCCTACGGGCAGGCGCGTGATGTCGGACCGCATCGGAGTATCCGATGCGAACGCTGGTCTGGCCTTGTGCCCTCTCCTCGCACCGGATTCTCCGAAATGGATTTCCATTTCGAGGAGCCATGTTCATGGAGTTTCTTTTTGCAGACTGGCTGGGCACCCCGGCCTGGTTCTGGCTTGCCTTTCTCGCCATCGTCGCGGCGCTGACCGCGTTCGACCTCGGTGTCCTCCACAAGGAAGACCGCGAGCTCGGCATTGCCGAAAGCCTCAAGCTGTCGATCTTCTACATCGCCGTCGCAATGGCGTTCGGCGCGTGGGTGTGGATCGCGCGCGGCGCCGAGCCGGGGATGCAGTATTTCACCGGCTATTTCATCGAAAAGGCGCTGTCGATCGACAATGTCTTCGTCATCAGCCTCATCTTCACCTATTTCGCCATCCCCGCGAAATACCAGTATCGCGCCCTGCTCTGGGGCATTCTCGCGGTGATCGTGCTGCGCGGTCTGATGATCGCGGGCGGCGCCGCGCTGATCGCAGAGGCGTATTGGGTGCTCTATATCTTCGCCGCGTTCCTTGTGTTCACCGGCATCAAGATGCTCTTTTCGGGTGACGATTCGATCGACATCGCGAACAACCGCGCGATCCGCTTCATCTCCTCGCACATGCGCGTGACGCCCGATCTGCACGGGCACCACTTTTTCGTGCGCACGGCGGATACAAAGACCGGCAAGATGGTGAACGCCGCCACCCCGCTCTTTCTCGCACTGGTGGTGATCAACCTCGCCGATCTCGTCTTCGCGATGGACAGCGTCCCCGCGATCTTCGCGATCACGACCGACACCTTCGTCATCTACACCTCGAACATCATGGCCATTCTCGGCCTGCGCGCGCTCTATTTCGCGCTCGCCGCGATGATCCACCGCTTCCACTATCTGAAATATGCGCTGGCGGCGGTTCTGGTATTCATCGGTGCGAAGATCTTCATCTCCGATTTCGTGCTGGATGGCGGCAAGTTTCCGCCGGTGCTCAGCCTCGGCGTCACCTTCGGCCTGATCGCCACCGGCGTCGGCTGGTCGCTGTGGAAGACGCGCAACGAGCCCAGCCATGGCTGATCCACGGCCATTTCCGATTTTCGAATAAGCGTGATGCAGATCACGCGCCGAATCGCGGGAATCATCTAGGGTCTCTTTGCGACCCGAAGGGAATCAGAGCTATCTGAGCTCCCAACAACTGACCCAGCAACCGCAAGGTTGCTGGGTCTTTGTTTATACGCATTTTCCCCCACGAAACATGGTTGACAGTTTTGCAAGCCCGCTGTTTCAGTCGATTGCTTCCTTATGGGTGCGGGGGGAAATTTGCTCGAGGCCGAACGGCACGCCGTCATCAAGACCGTGTTCTCCTGTGGAGACACGGGTGCGGCTGCGCTCGTTTCCGCCATGCGCCTGTATTCCTTCGCAAATAAGGCAATCGTCGTCCGGCAGGGCGACATGGTCGGTCAGTGCTGGCTGGTGGTAGAGGGGATGGCCCAGGCGCAGATCGTCTCGGCAGACGGGCAGACCACCCTGCTCGCCTCCTATGGCCCCGGTGAAATTCTCGGCAATTATCCGGAACCCGCAACGCTGCGCGCCGATATCGTAGCACAGGGTGCGCTCACGCTGTTCGGGATCGAAACCGCCACGCTCGTTGCCCTCGCCCGCGACCATGCCGATGTCGGTTTCGGGCTGTCGCTGCTGCTCGCGCGCCAGCTCGACGTCACGCTCGATCGCATGGCCGCGCGCACGACGCTCAGCGCCGCAGGGCGCATCTATGCCGAATTGCTGCGTCTGGCGGGGCCGGATAATCGCATCGATCCACCGCCCATTCTCGCCGCGCTCGCGCTCACCGTCCACACCACGCGCGAAACCGCGTCGCGCGCGATCGCCAATCTCGTGCGCCGCGGCATCGTGCGCCGCAGCGATACGCTGTTCGAAATCGTCTCGCCGCGCCTACTCGCCGATCTGGTCGCCTGAGGGCGGATCGACGAACAGGCCATAGATCGAAAGCTCGCCCAGCCGCGCACGCATCGTCCCCATTGGCTGCACATTCGCCTCCGCCCGGTGGAGCATCAGCGCCAGCGCCGCCGCCTCGCTCAGCGCCACCGATCCGGACAAATTCGCCGAAGCCAGTGCCTGCACCTGATCAAAGCTCTGCGTTGTCGGCAGACCATCGGGCAAGGCGCGGTAATCAAGGCCCAGCCGCGCATCGGGGGCCAGCGCCTTCAGCCGCTCGGCCGCGTCGACGGCCTCGGCCAGCGTCGCAAAGCGGCGCACCGCACCGCCCGCTTCCTTGCCTTGCGGCACCGCCACGCCCGCATCGGGCATTGCACTGGCCAGCGCATTGGGCAGGCAGAGCAGCGCCGCCGCAGGCCCGCTGCCGGGCAGCGCCATCTTGCGGCTGTCGCTGCGGTCGACCAATATACGGTGGAGCGGCAGCCCTTGCGCGCTCCATTGATCGGTCCCGGCCTGCGCGCTTTCCTCGCCGCGCGCCCACACCCGCAATGCGCTTGAAAAGGTCTGCAACCGGCGCCCTTCGCGGATCGTCAGCCCCATCGCCGCCTCGCGCGCCACCTGCACCGCTGCATTGCTCAACGGCTCCCAATCGCCCAACACGGTTACGGAAACCGCCTCGTCCATCAGCCGTTCGAAACGCGACACCCAATCCCCGCCAAAGGGCGCGACCGATGCCTCGCAGAATAATTCCGGCGGGCATGGCAGCGCGGCGTGCAACTGCCCGCCGCACGCGGTCGCGGCCTCCGCCACCAGAATATCCGCCCCCGCCGCAAGCGCCCCGATCACCGTGCCGGGCTTGATTACGTCGATCCGTTCGGAAATCGCCTGTCGCGCATTCCTATCATCTGCGGCCACGCCCATTATGCCGTCGAAATGCAATGTCGGCGGCGGCCGGAACCGATCGATCCACGCCGCCGAACGCCCCGCTTCCTCAGCGATCAGCCCGAATTGGCGCAGCGTCGAGGCATGGTCCTCCCATGCGACGGGGTGGTGGCGGATGGCCTGCCCCAATATCGCGTCGGCTTCGCTCTCGCGGCCCAGCAGCAGCAACGCCTCGGCGCGGGTGGCGTCGAGCCAATAGGGGGTGTCGGGGGCGCAATCCTCGCTGTCGAGCAGCGACAGGGTTTGCTGCGCCAGCGCCGTCGCCTCGTCGCGGCGTCCCGTCAGAAAGGCCAATGTCGCGGCGTTGATCAGCGGATAGGTCGCGCGCGACAGCGCCGAGGCGCGCGCATAGGCGGCAATCGCGTCATTGAGCAGCGCCGTCCGCGCGGCGCCGCTTTCGCGCGCCGCGCGGTCCTTGAGCAAACGGCCATACACCGTCAGCACATCGGGATTGTCCGCATCGGGGCCAAACCCCGCGGCATGGAACTGCGCCCATGCCTGCTCCAATGCTCCGGCCCGCGCCAGTCGCGTAATGCTGTTGAGCTGCGATCTGATCATCGGGCGCCTTTTCCCACGGAAGGCACTGTATGAAAAGTGGTCAGACGCGCGGCCCCTTGTTGCTGCCATCGGGGTCGATGGCCAGGATCACGCCCAGATCATTGCCACCCTGGGCATATTTGGCGTGGATATAGATGTTGAAGATAAAGCCCTCGCACTGGCCTTCCTTCAGCGGCTTGCCGTCGATCCCGCTGCGCATATAGTTGCGGCACCGCACCGCCGGGAAACCACCCACGGTCAGCTTTTCCAGATCGTAAAAGCTCTTATTGGGCGTCACCGGTTCGCACGGCGGGGGCAACGACGAATTGTCCTTGGTTTCAAGAAACCAGATCGGATCGGTGTTGTCGCCATCGTGGAAATCATAGCCCACGGCATCGAGCACGATGGTGAAATAGCTCATATATTTGTCGAACTGGATGTTCTCGAAACCAAAGCCATCAAATCCGGGCTGCTTTTCGGGGTTCGGCCCCTGCGCCAGCGTCAACAGCCGCTCCTGCGTCTGGTCCAGCCCGGCGGCGTCGATTTCCGAGAACCAGCGATTGACGTTCCACACCCCGTCCTTCACGCCGATATACAGCAGCATGACATGGCTGATCTTGTCGCCAGGCCCCACCGTTTTGATGCTGTCACCAAATGCCATCGTCTTTTCCTTTCCCGGGGCTTTCCGCTCCGGCCAAGGCCATCGCGTCGAGCCGCTTGATCGATTCAGCACGAAAGGCGGGATCTGCAGCCGTTTTGGGGCTCGATTCCCGGATAAAACGCCGCGCCTGCCCCACCAACCTGGCCATTTCAGCCTCGCGGTGGCGCGCACGCGCCAGTTCGGCCGCATCCATCAGGATGCGCAGATGTTGCTCGAACCAATTCTGGTTCTCCGGATCGCGCGCGCGCAACATGGTCGACTGCGCCTTGGCATCCTGCAGCAACTGGTCCGCTCTGGCCAGTTCCCCCCCTTCGGAAGCGATCCGGGCCAAGGCCCGTGTCGCCACAAGCGTATCATAGGCGATATCGCCGTTCTCGGGGTCTTCGTTACGCAAAGGTATCAAAAGTTCCAGCTGGCGCGTCCGGTGCCAGCGCGCCGCGGCAAGGTCGCCGCGGTACAGCTGGACATCGGAAATCCGCGCATGGCGCTCGGCCACTTCCATCCGGATCATCACCGATTTTGGGTCGATCTTCTGCGCCTGCTCGAACCAGTAAAGCGACTTCTGATAATTGACGATGGCATCGTCATTCTTGTGCTGCAGTTCGCTCTGCACCGCCGCGATATTGCTCAGCGCATAGCCCATCTCGACGAAGCTGCGCGATTTGCCCGGCTCGATCTGGGACAACCGGTGCGCCCAGTGCAGATAGCCGCGATAATGTTTCAGCGCGTCGTCGACACGCTCGTTGAGTTGCGCCGCATAGCCCACCCAGAATTCGCTCTGCGAATGCGCGAAGATCCGCTCGGGGTCTTCGGGACTGGCGACCAGGATCGCCTCGGTCGTCCGGTGCGCCTCGGTGAACTTGCGCGCCGCGCCCTTCAGGTCGCCGCGCGTGATATCATCCTCACCCATCGCATGGAGCACGCGCGCGCGCCGCTCCAGGCTGTCCTCGGGCAGGCGCGCCAGATCGCCCTGGCTGCGGTAATAGTTCATCGCCCGGTCGTTGACGACCGTCAGCGCATCCAGCCTTCCCACACTGCGCAAGCGTTGCCGCAAATCGGTCAGCATGAATTCGACGATCCCCTCCGCCTCTGCGCGCTGGCGCTCCGCTTCGCGCTGTGCCCGCCACGCAAAAACCGACAATGCGATGAAGCCTAGCATGACGATGAGCGCGGCAACCGTGATGCTCGTCACGCGCCGGATGCGGCGCTGCGCGTCGCGCTGGATCAGCCGGTCGAGCCCGACCGAGGCGAGCCCCGCCACCAGCTTGAGCGTCCCCAGCCGAACGCCGTCGCCCTGCGGGCGCAGATCGGCGGCCAGCGGCTCGGGGCCGTTTCGCAGCGCGGGCGGAAACGCCTCTTCGGGTTCGCCATCGACGATCGCGGCGAATATCGGACGATCGGGATGAAGCTCGCGGAAAAGGCGTACCTCCTTGTCCACCCAGGGCGATGTCGCCGCATTGGGCGAACACAGCACCACCAGCGCGCGCGACCGCGACAGGCCTTCGCGCACCGCCTCGGACAGATCGGCCGCCGCCGGCAGCTCATCACGGTCGCGAAACACGCTTCCCAGCCGGCGTGCGCCATCCGGCCCCGCCAGCCCCTTGGGCAGGCGATAGGATTCAAGCCGCCGCTGCAGCCGCCGGGCGGCGGCCACATCCTTGTGATTATAACTGATAAAGGCGGCATAATCCGCCTGTGTGTCCGCCCCCACGGCCATCTGGTCCAATCGCTCCGCAACCCTTTTACCCCTGTTAACAGGGGAAAAGGGGTTCAGCCATCGTCCAAATCGCGTCGGTCTATCCCACCACCCGCGCGCGGCGGGAACGGCGCCTCATGCGTAGCGGATCGTCACCCGCGCCGCCGCTTCTGCCGCGATGCGGCGCGCCTCGTCGGTCGTCTCGCCAGCGGCCAGCGCCACCGCCATTCGGCGATTGGGGCGCGTTACCGGCTTGCCGAACACGCGCACATCGACGTCCCGGCCCGACGTGCCCAGCGCCATCGCCTCGGCCACGCCCTCGATCGTGAAGGCCTCGGCCTCGCGGTCGGCCAGCACCACGGCGGATGCGGTCGGGCCGGTCAGCCGGATATCGGTGATCGGCAGGCCCAAGATCGCGCGGATATGCAGGTCGAACTCGGTCAGGTTCTGCGACATCAGCGTCACCATCCCGGTATCGTGCGGGCGCGGCGACAATTCGGAAAAGATCACCTCGTCCTTGGTCACGAAAAACTCGATCCCGAAAATGCCGTAGCCGCCAAGGTTATCCACAACCTTCTCGGCCATCGCCTGCGCATCCGCCAGAAACGCATCGCTCATCTGCGTCGGCTGCCAGCTTTCCTGATAATCGCCGCGTTCCTGCCGGTGGCCGATCGGCGGGCAGAACAGCACGCCCTGGCGCGTCCGCACGGTGAGCAGCGTGATCTCGTAATCGAAGGACACAAATTCCTCGACGATCACCTTGCGCCGGTCGCCGCGCATATTGGCAACCGCATAGTTCCATGCTGTCTCAAGTCCGGCCTCGTCGGCCACGGTCATCTGTCCCTTGCCAGAAGACGACATGACCGGCTTGATCACGCAGGGAAAGCCCGTATGCGCCGCCCCCGCGCGCACTTCCTCAAGGCTTTCGGCATAGCGATAGCGCGAGGTGCGCAGCCCAAGCTCGGTCGCCGCGACTTCGCGGATACGGTCGCGGTTCATCGTCATATAGGCGGCTCGCGCCGAAGGAACGACGGTGAACCCCTGTGCTTCCACCTCCTGCAACACCTCGGTACGGATCGCCTCGACCTCGGGCACGATATAATCGGGCTTGTGCGTCTCGATCGCCGCGCGCAGCCGATCGGCGTCCAGCATCGAGAAGATCTCGCAGCCATCGGCCACCTGCATCGCCGGCGCATCGGCATAGCTGTCGCAGGCGATGACCTGGCATCCCAGCCGCTTTGCCGAAATCACGAATTCCTTGCCCAGTTCGCCCGAACCGAGCAGCAGAAGCTTGGCGGTATATGCCATGTCTTGATCACCTGATTAGTCGTTTGCCGCTGGTTACACGGCCCCGCGCGCGCGCTCAATCGCGATCCCGCACTCGTGCTACAGCGCCCATGAAAAAGGGGCGGTGCGAACCATCCGCACCACCCCCTTTTTCACCGCGCGCAGGGCGCAGCGCATCACGCCGTCTGCGTCGCCACCCAGCTCTGCACCTCGCGTTCGAGGATGGTGAGCGGCATCGCGCCCTTCAGCAAAATCTGGTGGAAGGCGCGCAGATCGAACCGGTCGCCCAGCTTCGCCTTGGCATCGCTGCGCACGCGGTCCCACATCGTGTGCCCCACCTTGTAGCTGCACGCCTGCCCCGGCGCGACGCAGTAACGATCGATCTCGCGCTGGGTGCGCGGGCGCGGGAACCCCGTCGTCTCGATCATATAGGTGGTCGCCTGTTCGCGGCTCCAGCGTTTGTGATGGATGCCCGTGTCGACGACGAGGCGCGCCGCGCGGAACAGCAACGACTGGAGGAAACCCGCGCGCCCGATGCGATATTCGTCATAGGCGCCCATTTCGTCCGCCAGCTGTTCTGCATAGAGCCCCCAGCCCTCGACATAGGCGCCGAACGGGCTGAGCTTCAGCAGGCGGGGCGTATCCTTGCTCTCCTGCGACAGGCTGATCTGGAAATGGTGGCCCGGCGATGCCTCGTGATAGGTCAGCGAGGGCAGGCCATATTTCGGCCAGTCATGCGTGTCCTTCAGGTTGATGTAGAACAGGCCGGGGCGCGAATTGTCGAGCGGCGGGCTATTATAATAGCCATTGGGCGCGCCGTCCTGAATCAGCTCGGGCACGCGCACCACCTGCACCTTGGCGCGCGGCAGCGTCTCGAACACCTTGGGCAGCAGCGTGTCGAGATGCGCCATCTGGCCGTTGAGGCTGTCGAGCAGCGCCTTGCGCCCGGCATCGTCATTGTCGAACAGCTGCGCGGGATCCTTGTTCAGCGCGTTCAGCCGTTCGCCCACCGTGCCCGTGGTCAGCCCTTCGGCGCGCAGCACCGCATCGAGCCTGGCGCTAATGTCCGCCACCTGCTCCAGGCCCATTTTGTGGACCTCTTCGGGGGTCATGTTGGTGGTTGTCGATGTCCGCACCGCGGCGGCATAATAGTCCGCACCGTTCGGCAGCCGCCACACCCCCGCTTCATCGGTGGCCTTGGCGCGTAGATCCTTCAACATCGCGATCTGGCGGTCGAGCGCGGGATAGACGGCCTTGTTGACGATCTCGGTCGCGCGCGCGCCGTAATCGCCGGTCAGGCCTGCTTCCTTGGCGCGGCGTGCAACCGAGGTCACGAGCACGCTCTGCGCCGCCGGCTTGCCGCGCAGCGCGTTCAATTGCGCCAGCGTGGTGTCGAGTGCAAAGCCCGGCGCAAACACGCCGCGCGCGGCATCGGCGCGCTGGCGCTCGCTATTCTGGTCAAGCGCGGTGGCAAAGCCCGCCAGCCGTACCAGATAGGCCTCGGCATCGGCCTTGTCCTTCACCGGGTGGTGTGAATCGAGAAAATCGGGAATGTCCGAAAAGGCGCCGTTCTGCTGGCTGATCACATAGGGCGTGTAGGAATAGCTGTTGTCGCCGAAATCGAACTGCGCGGCGCCTTCCACCTGCGAGGTGACAAGATAGTCGACACAGTCGCGGTATAGCGCGTGCGCGGGCGACAGCTGCTTTGCGTCGATCGCGGCCAGCCGCTTCTGAAACGCCCTGTCGCGCGCCAGCCCGGTCGTGCGGCTGTTCGCCGAATAATCGCTCAGCTTCGAACGCAGCCCCGCGCGCGCGCCGGTGTCGATGCCCAGCATCGTCGCATATTCGGGCGATGCGTCCATCATCGCATAGAATATCTCGTCGAGCAGCGTCGCCAGCCGCGTGTCCTCGCCGGTCGCGGCGGCAAAGGCGGGCATCGCGCCCCCTGCCAGCATCGCGGCGGTCGCCGCACCCGTGGTTGCCAGAAAGCTTCTGCGATCCATCCTTGTTCCCCCAGATTTGGTTTTTGGTCCCATTGTCAGCAGGCTGCCGGCCGAACTGCGCGGACCCTCCCTGCCAAAGCCGCGCGTGCGAAAGACATTTTTCGAGCAACCGCCCGAATTTTTCGACGAACGACAGCTTGCCCGAAAATCTTAATGTTGCAGATACGCAACAACCGGCCGCCAAGTCACAGCGAAGCACGCATCAATATTGCACCCATCCCCCGCCCTGCCTATCGGGCGCTCCACGGTCGCCCAGAAAAAAGAATAAATATTTCAACAGGGGAATAATGATGAAATCTGTATTGGGTGCGGCAATTGTCGCCACGGTCGCGTTCGCATCGCCGGCGCTTGCCAATGATTTTGCCGGTCCGCGCATCGAGGCGCATCTGGGTTATGATGCCCAGCGCACCAAGCTCACCATCGTCGAAGGCGGTGATCGGGATACGCTGAAGGACAATGATTCCGGCCTGCTCTACGGCATTGGCATCGGCTATGACTACGCCGTCACGGAAAACCAGATCATTGGCCTCGAAGCCAATTTCGACCTTTCCAACGTCAAGGAATGCGCCGAGCTGTACGGCGAGGATCGTCAGTGCATCAAGTCGAAGCGCGATATCGAAATCGCCGCACGCTTCGGCACGGTCGTTGCCAAGAACGTCCTGCTCTACGCCAAGCTCGGCTATGCCAATGGCCGCACCAACATAAGCTATGTCGATTTCGAAGAAATCCTCGACGACTACTCGTACAGCTTCGACCGCGATGGCATCCGCGTCGGCGCCGGTGTCGAAGCCAAGGTCAGCAGCAATGTCTATGCCAAGGCCGAATATCGCTACACCGACTATAAGAACTGGAAACTGAGCGACGGCGCCGACAGCGTCAGCCTCGGCCTCAGCCGCCATCAGTTTCTGGGCGCCATCGGCTACCGCTTCTGACCCATGCGCCGGGGCACCCGGCCACCAGAACGAAGAACGGGGGGAACCGCAGGGTTCCTCCCGTTTTTTGTGGCCAGCTGACCTATCATTGCCGCCACAACATCTGCGCCCACAAAAAAGGGGCGGCCATTGCTGGCCGCCCCCGTTTTGTCTTCGACTGTCGCCGACCTTAGAACTTCACGCCAAGCGTGACGCCATAGGTGCGCGGATCGATGAAGTTGGTGGTGGTCAGACCACCGAAGTTTCCACCGAAGTCGATATAGGTGAGCGGCTTCTGGATGTTGAACAGGTTCTTGCCCCAGAGCGAAACGCTCCAGTCGCCACCGGCGATCGGCAGATCGCTCAGCACCAGGCGCCCGTCGACCACGGTGCGGTCGGGCGAGATGGTGTTGTTGGCGTTCTGGCCACCCGGCGAGGTGCCGACCAGTGCGTACGGGAAGTTGTAGTAGCTGTCCTGGAACTTCACGTCCGCGATCATGTTCAGCTTGCCCCAGCTGCCACCGCGCCATGCGGTCCAGTCGGTGCTCAGGTTGATCTGATACTTGGGTGCGTGGATGAAGGCGCGGTTCTTGGCTTCGTCACGACCGCCTTCGATGAACTCCTTGTACTTGGTGTCGAGCAGCGCGAACGAACCGGTGATGGTCAGATCGTCGCTCGGCTGTGCAACGGCTTCAAGCTCGATACCGCGGATGCGGGCCTTGCCTGCGTTCAGAACGAAGGATTCGGTCGCGCTCGTTCCGGTGAACACCGAAATCTGCATGTCCTTCTTCTCGTCCCAGAAACCGGCGAGGTTCAGCTGGAGGCGGTTGTCGAGCAGACGCGACTTCAGGCCGATTTCGAACGAGTCGACGGTTTCCGCCTTGTACGGGTTCTGCAGTTCCGAGAGGACCAGCGTTTCACCGTTATGGCCGCCCGACTTGAAGCCCTTCGCATACTTACCGTACACGTTGACGTTGTCGGTTGCCTTGTAACCGATGACGAAGGTCGGCGTCACGTTGCTGAACTTGGCGTCCGGAACGCGCGGGTCGTTCTTGCCCACATCGATGGTGACCACGCCGCCTTCGGCGACATAGCGCGTGATACCCTTGGTTTCATGGGTATAGCGCAGACCACCGGTCAGCGTCAGGCGATCGGTGACTTCATAGTCGACCTGACCATAGGCTGCGAAGGTCTTCGTGTCGAAGCCATAGCGCGAGTCGACGATCGGCGTCGCGGGATCGAAGAAGAAGAACTTCTGCGGGTTCAGAACGCGGCCCTTGTCCTTCGAATAGAACAGGCCGAACACATAGTTCAGGCCGCCGCTCGTGCCGGCAAGCTGCAGTTCCTGGCTGAAGAACTTGTAGTTCGAATCGCGAGCGCTCTGCGCGAGCGGCAGCGGCGAACCGTCAAGGTCCAGCTGGTCGTCGAAATCGACTTCACGGTGTGCGGTGATCGACTTCAGTTCGCCGATGGCGCCAAGGTCGAGCAGACCGGTCAGGCTGTGGCCCATCACCTTCGCACGTTCGTAAACGTCGGTGTTGTAGCTACCACGCTTCTGCGACGAAGTGTTCACCATCTGATCATAGGGAATTCCCGAATAGGCCGGCGAATTCGGATCGAAGATGTTGTTCGGGTAATAGCTGTAGGGCTGCGTGTAATACGGGTTCTGATCGATCTTGCTGTAGTCGAAAGCATAATCGAACGTCAGGTTGCTGGTGGGCTCGAAGCGCACCTGAACCATGCCGCTCTTGCTGTCGAGGTTGCCGGCTTCGGTGTCGTTCGAATCGCCAACCGGGGTCAGCTTCACGAAACCGTCACGCTTGGCGATCTGGCCCGAAAGCTTGACCGAGAAGGGACCGAAGGCGGGCAGGTCGATCGACGAGCGCAGCTGCCAATAGTCATAGTTACCATAGGTCGCCTGGGCCGAACCGCCCCATTCGCCGGACGGCTTCTTGGGGATGATGTTGACCGCGCCGGCCAGCGTGTTGCGGCCATAAAGCGTGCCCTGCGGACCACGAAGCACTTCGACGCGCTCGATGTCGGCAACGTCAAAGAAGCCGCCCTGCGCCTTGCCGAGGTAAACGCCGTCCATGTACAGGCCAACGGCCGGTTCCCAGGTCAGCGCCGGGTTCAGCGTGGTCGAACCGCGGATCGACAGCGACGAAACGGTCGAGTTCGACGAACCACGTTCGATCTTCACGTTCGGTGCGATCGCGCCGAGCTGTTCGATCGAGGTGACGTTGCGCTGCTCGAGGAATTCGCTGCTGACGGCCGAAATGGCGATCGGCACTTCCTGCAGGTTCTGCGCGCGCTTCTGCGCGGTCACGACGATGTCGCTGATGCCTTCGGGTGCCGAGGTATCGGCTTCCTGCGCCTGCGCCGAAACGGCTGCGAGTGCGAGGATGGAGGCGCCGAAATAGGCGGCGTGCCTTGCGACACGTACGGATTTACTCATCTTACCCAATTAACTTCCCCTTCAAACTTCCGATTATTGCACTGCATTTATAGGACTGGGTGGCAACGGGATCAGTTGCCATATCCCCCGGCCACGGCGATCTGCTGGCCGGTGACATAGGCTGCCTTGGACGACGCAAGGAAAACCGCCGCATGGCCGATTTCCTCGGGCTGTCCCCAGCGCTTGATCGACAGATTCTTCTGGACCTCGGTCGTCCAGACATCGTCGAACACGCCCTGTCTGCTGAGTTCGAGGAACATGCCTGCCTCGATCACGCCGACGAGCACGGAATTTGCCCTAATCCCGTGCTTGCCCTCCTCGCGGGCAAAGCCCTTGACGAGAGATTCGTTGGCCGCCTTGGGGGCGACCGAAAGACCGTCCTTGTCCGGCCAGCGCAGATCGCCGGCGGAACCCAGATGAACGATCGAGCCGCCGCCCTGTGCGCGCATATGCGGCAGCACACCCTGGACGGCGTTGAAGAAACCATGAACCTCCACATCGATGGCGCGGCGCCATTGCTCGGTGGTGGTCTGCGACAGATGGACCTGGTCGACGAGCGGGCCTGCACCCCACACAATGGTGTGGATGCGGCCATGCGTTGCGGTGGCGGCGGCGATGGCGGCGGCAAGCGATTCGGCGTCGGTGACGTCGCAATTATGGATGCTGGCCTTCTGGCCCAGCGCTGCAATGTCCTTGGAAAGCGCCTCGGCCTTGTCCTGCTTGGAGCGCCAGATGATGGCGACGTCGCTGCCAGCGCGCGCGAATTCCCGCGCAACTGCCTGGCCGATTCCTCCGGTGGCGCCAAAAATCAGCGCAGCGCCCGATGGAAAGAGTTGTTCACCCATAGCTAAGCCTCCTCGCCCGATTATTTGTATGTTCTTGGCGCTGCTAGTGTCAGCAATCGTCGCGTTTTGCAAATATTTTCGCGCCTTCAAATGCGCATCGCGAACTGAATATGCATTTAGAAGGTGCTTTCGCGCTGCAACAAGGCATGGATAATGCGAAGTTGAATGGCCGATTAACAACATAAATTGCCAATAGGTCGCCGCGCATGCTGCTCGGAATCAAGCCAATTCAGCGCTTTGCGATAGTGCGGAGGCTCAGCCGCGAAAGTCGTGCGGCAGGATTTCAAACCCGCATATGCCAGGCAGCGACGCCAGCCGCGCGTGCAGCTTGTCCAGATCAATCGGCGCCAGCGCAGACACGCGCGCGCGCTGCTCGACCGTGCCGTCCGGATCCTGCCTGCGCTCGGCATGCAGCAAACGCAGCCTGTTCGCGCTCAGAATCGCCGCAAAGCCCTCGGCCGGCCAGGGCGGCGTGGTCCGCACAACCAGGTCGCACTCGATTCTGCGCGGCAGCCACCGATACATGACCCGAAACAGCGTCAGCACCGCCAGCGTCACGATCGTTCCCACCGCCGCCAGCGCGGTCAGCCCGACGCCGAACAGCAACCCCAGCGTCGCCGTCATCCATAGCGAGGTGGCGGTCGCAAGCCCGCGCACGCCGAATCCCTGCCGAAAGATCACGCCCGCACACAAAAAGCCAACCCCGGTCAGCACCCCGTGCGCCATGCGTGTGGGATCGGCCACCACCGTGCCGCCGGGCACCAGCGACAGGTTCCATTCGGATTGATGCACCGCGCCCAGCATCACCAGCGCAGACGCCAGGCAGACAAGCGTATGCGTGCGCATCCCCGCCGGGCGCGAATGGGTCTCGCGCTCCAGCCCGATCAGCGCGCCGGCCAAAAGGCTCCCGGCGATCGGGACGATCAGCTCCTCGGCGGTCACGCCGCGATGCTGGCCTCGATCACCGCAGGCGACAGGTTGAGCGCATGGGCGATCCGCTCGATCTGCCCGGGGGTCGGTTGCTGGTCGCCATCGCCTATCCGTCGCAGATCGCCGATCGTGATATCGGCGATGCTCGCCAGTTGCGCCAGCGTGATGCCGCGCACCTCCAGCCACAGCTCCAGCCAGTTGGTGCCAGAAGCGATCCGCTCGGCCATTTCGGGGGAAAGCTCATCGATCGTCATCGTCGCACCCTTTGCTGAAGCTTGCGGCTATTTCCCGGCAACCGCGCGGCCCGCCACGATGCCTAGGATCAGCAACAGAACGAATCCAGCGATCGCGAGGAAGAACAATATCTTGGCAATACCGACAAAGGCGCCGCCAATCCCGCCAAACCCCAGCAAGCCAAAGATCAGCCCTGCCACAAGAAAGATCAGCGCCCAGCGCAACATAACATCCTCCTGCCTCTCGAAATTATATCAGACCATTTGCAAACCAGCCACTCCAGCCACAGGTTCCCCCGCCTTGCACCTCCGCAAAGTTAACGATTGATTCCGCATCTGCTTTGGCCCCACAATGAACGCTTGGCCGGGCTTGGGAAAACGGCCAGCGGGCACATGGCCACGCGGCGGCGCTTCGGCGCGCCGGAATTGTTTTCCTCAAGGGGATGGGCCGTGAACGAAATGTCGAGCCGCGCTGCCCCTTCCGAAACACCCCCTGATCGCCTCGATATCCTCGACGCACTCCCCATCGCCGCGATCCAATATGATCTGGCGGCAGTCCATGCGCTGTTCGATACGCTGCGCGCGCGCGGCGTACGCGATCTGCGGGCGCATTGCGCCGCGCATCCTGATTGCGTCATCGAATTGCGGCGCCAGCTCGTCATGGTCGGGTCCAACGATGCCGCGCAGCAATTGTTCGGGGTTGCCACGCACGACGCCATCGTCAGCGCGCTCAATCCCGTCGTCGTCCCGCCGGATCGGCAGGCATTGCTGCATTTCTTCGACATGCTCTGGTCGGGCGCCAACCGCGTGGAGGGGGAGGCAAGCGTGCGCATCGCCGGGGGCGGTCGCCGCGATCTGTACTATTGCGGCGCAATTCCCGCCAATCCGGGCGCCCCCTGCCTCATCACCTTTGTCGACATTTCGGCGCGCAAGCACACCGAGCGTGCGCTCCAGCACCAGCTACGCCGGCTGATGGCGCTCGATCGCATCTCGAGCGCCCTGTCGACCGACCTCGATCTGCACAGCGTGGTTCAGGCGGTTACCGACGCCGCAACCGAGCATAGCGGCGCGCAACTGGGCGGCTTTTTCTATAACGCCGTCAGCGAAGGCGAAACGCGGTACACGCTGTTTGCGCTGTCGGGCGCGCAGCATGCGCAATTCGCGCATCTCCACATTTCGGGGGAAAGCCCCGTGCTGGGCCCGACGCTGGAACAGGGGAAAATCGTCCGCGCGGCGGATATCCGCACCGATCCGCGCTTTACCGTGCATCCCGATGACAGCCTGCCCGAACCGCCCTTCCCGATCGCCAGCTATCTCGCCGTGCCGGTCCTTGGGCGCTCGGGCACCGTCCACGGCGCGCTTCTGCTCGGCCACCGCGATCCGGACGTCTTTGACGCGGCAAGCGAGGATATCGTCGCCTCGCTCGCGGCGCGCGCGGCGATCGCCATCGAAAGCGCGCAGCTGTTCAACGCGGCGCAGCATGGCAAGGCGATCATCGATTCCTCGCAGGATGCCATTCTGGCCAAGGATCTTCAGGGCCGGATCATCAGCTGGAACGACAGCGCGACCCGCCTGTTCGGCTACACCGCCGCCGAAATGATCGGCCAGCCGGTGCTCCGCCTCATTCCCGATGATCGCCATGATGAGGAAAGTGATATCCTCGCGCGCATCCGGCGCGGCGAATTCATCCGCCACTTCGAAACGCTGCGCCGCCGCAAGGATGGCTCGCTCGTCGAAATCTCGCTCTCGGTCTCGCCGGTCCGCGATTCCGAGGGCATGGTCATCGGCGCCTCGAAAATCGCGCGCGACATCACCGTCGAACGCCGCGCCGCCGAACAACAGCGCCTGCTCCTTCAGGAAATGAACCACCGCGTGAAGAACCTCTTCGCGCTCGCCAGCGGCGTCGTCTCGCTCAGCGCGCGCGGGGCAGACAGCGCACAGGATCTCGCCCGGTCGGTGCAAAGCCGTCTCGGCGCGCTCGCCCGCGCGCATGCGCTCACCTTGCCCTCGGGCACGGCGGATACACAGGCCCAGTCAACCTCGCTCCACACGCTGATCGACGTCATCCTCTCGCCCTATTCCGGCGCGGACGACAGCACGGCGCCGCGCTTTGCGGTCACCGGCGACGATATCGCGCTCGGCGGCAGTGCGGTCACCAGCTTCGCGCTGCTGCTCCATGAATTTGCCACCAACGCCGCCAAATATGGCGCGCTCTCGCTCCCCGAAGGGCGGATCGCGGTCCATTGCACGGTCGGCCCCGAACACACGCTCCTCATCTGGGACGAAAAGGGCGCGCCCGCGTCGGCCCCGCCCGATGGAGAGGGCTTCGGCACGCTGCTCGGCCGCGCCACGGTTGAGGGCCAGTTGGCGGGCAGCATCGCGCGCATCTGGGGGCCCGACGGGCTGTCGATCCGCCTCACCGTTTCCAACGAACGGCTGCACGGCTGATCCCCACCGCTGAACCCCCGCCACTGAACCTTGCGGCCATCTGCCGCGTTGGTTTCGCTGGCACCCCTTTGGCGCGTGCCGTCTGAAAGGGTGCGAACATGGCACGGCCATCCCCTGCCCCGCCCAAAGCGGGTGCAGATGCAAAGCTGGAACGCTACCGCGCCAAGCGCGATTTCACGCGCACCGCCGAACCCAGCGGCACCGCGCGCTCCCGAAAAACGCGCGCCGCCACCGGCCGCTTCGTCGTCCAGAAACACGCCGCCACGCGGCTCCATTATGATTTCCGGCTCGAACTGGACGGCGTGCTCAAAAGCTGGGCGGTCACGCGCGGCCCCAGCCCCGATCCCGACGACAAAAGGCTCGCGGTACGGACCGAGGATCATCCGCTCGATTATGCCGGTTTCGAAGGCACCATCCCGCGCGGCGAATATGGCGGCGGCACGGTCATGCTCTGGGACCGCGGCGACTGGACGATGGTGGACGGCAAGGACCCGCAGGACGGGCTGGCCAGGGGCGCGCTCCATTTCACGCTTTCGGGCGAACGGATGAAGGGCGAATGGATGCTCATCCGGCTGAAACCGCGCGCCGGTGAAAAACAGGAAAGCTGGCTGCTCCGCAAGGTCGGTGATCGCCATGCCGCCGGGTCCGACGATCTTGTCGCCTCCGCGCTCACCAGCGTTGCGACCGGGCGCACCATGGCGCAGATCGCTTCGGGCGATCCGCCTGTACGCAAGGCCCCGGCCCTTACGCGCAAGGCCGCCAAGCCATCACCCCCGGCCTTTCGCGCCCCCGCGCTCGCCAGCCTCGCTGATGCCGTTCCTACGGGCGATCGCTGGCTCCACGAAATCAAATATGACGGCTACCGTATCCTCCTCGCGGTCGGCGGCGGCGCGGCGCGCGCCTATACGCGCACCGGGCTCGACTGGTCGGATCGTTTTCCCGGTCTCGTCGCCGAGGCTGCGGCGCTGCCCTGCGAAACCGCGCTGGTCGATGGCGAGGCGGTGGTGCTCGACGAACAGGGGCGCTCCCATTTTCAGGCGCTTCAGGCCGCGCTGCGCGACGGCGGCCCCATCCAGTATTTCGCCTTCGATCTGCTCGCGCTCGACGGCACGGATCTCACCCCGCTGCCGCTCACCGACCGCAAGGCGCGCCTCGCCACGCTCATCGGCCCCGGCGGCGAATGGCTGCGCTATTCGGATCATATCCAAGGCCAGGGCGAAACGCTGCTCGCGCGCTTCTGCGCCGCCGGGCTCGAAGGCGTCGTCTCCAAGCGCGCCGATGCGCGCTACCGTTCGGGCCGCTCGGATAACTGGCGCAAGATCAAATGCACCAACCGGCAGGAATTCATCATCCTTGGCTGGCTTCCCTCGGCCAAGGCGTCGCGCGGCTTTCGTTCGCTCCTGCTCGGGACGCGCAAGGACGGTCAGCTCGTCTATGCCGGAAAGGCGGGCACCGGGTTCGATCAGGCCGAGATGGACCGGCTCGCAGCGCTCATGCACCCGCTCGAAACCGCCGATCCGCCCGTGAATGCTCCCGCCGCCGCCACGCGCGGCGCGCACTGGATACGCCCCGAACTCGTCGTCGAAATCGGCTTTGCCGAGGTCACCGCCGAAGGCGTGCTTCGCCACCCCCGCTATCTCGGCCTGCGCGCAGACAAGCCCGCGCAATCGGTGTCGATGGAACCCGCCATGCCCATCTCCAAACCCGCGAAACTCTCCAAACCCACCGCCCCGGCGATCCGGATCAGCAACCGCAGCCGGATGCTCTTTCCCGAAGCCAAGCTCACAAAAGGCGATCTCGCCGATTATTATGCCGCGATCGCCCCCGTCATGCTGCCGTGGGTCGCCGGTCGCCCGGTCAGTCTGGTGCGCTGCCCGCAGGGGCCCAGCGGCAAATGCTTCTTCCAGAAACACGATCATGGCGGCCTGAAAGGGTCTGTCCGCCACATCGCGATTGCCGATAGCGACGGTGAAAAGGACGAGTATCTCTATCTCGACACCGCCGACGGGCTGCTCACCTGCGTCCAGATGGGCACGATCGAATTTCACGGCTGGGGATCGCATGTCGATACGCTCGAACAGCCCGATCGCCTCGTCTTCGACCTCGATCCCGACGAAGGGCTCGGTTTTCCAAACACCGTCTCCGCCGCGCTTCACCTGCGCGATCTGCTCGCCGATATGGGGCTGGAAAGCTTCGCGATGGCCACCGGCGGCAAGGGGCTGCACGTCATCGCACCGCTCACGCCGCACGCGCACTGGCCCATGGTCAAGGATTTCGCCCGGCGCTTTGCCACCGCGCTCGCCCAGTCCGAACCCCGGCGCTTCACCGATGCGCTGCCCAAGGCACAGCGCAAAGGGCGGATCTTCATCGATTATCTGCGCAACCAGCGCGGTGCCACCGCGATCATGCCCTATAGCGTGCGGGCCCGCACCGGCGCGCCCGTCGCCGCCCCGCTCAGCTGGGATGAAGTCCACACGCTCAAAAGCGGCGCGCCCTTTTCGGTCGGCGATCTCGAAACCTTGCGTAAACGCGTGGTTTCGCGCGCGCTAAAACATTGGGGAAAGGCCGATCAGGGTCTTCCCGATGTCTGATCCGGAACCCATGCGCAACAATCCACGTTGTTTATTCCGGATCATGAACGGGAGAAGCTCATGACCGAGGAACGCATAACCGAGAAAACGGACAGTCAGGGCCGCGTGGTCGAACGCACCATCGTGCGCACGCGGCGCAAGGGTGGCGGGCTTGCCGCCATCCTCATCCTGCTGCTGATCATCGTCGCCGGTTTCTTCGTCTTCGCCATGCAGCGCGAGGAAACCCGGCAGACCGACGCCATCACCGGCGCGGCGCAAGGCGTCGAACAAGGCGCGCGCGACGTGGGTGAGGCCGCCCAACAGGCGGCCGACGACATCCGCAACACCATGTAAGCCATCCGGCGCAGGAGGAGGATAATATGGTAGGTTTCATCATCTGGCTCATCATCGGCGGCATCATCGGCTGGCTCGCCAGCATCGTGATGCGCACCGACGCGCAACAGGGCATTTTCCTCAACATCATCGTCGGCATCGTCGGCGCTTTTCTGGCCGGCCTGTTCATCTCGGGCGGGTCGATCAACAATGCGGGCATCGATGCGCGCTCGCTGATCGCATCGTTCATCGGCGCCGTCGTGCTGCTCGCGATCGTCAACCTCATCCGGCGCGGTCGTGTGCGCTAAACGCGCCCCTGCGCCCGCCCGGTCCGTCGCACCACCCCGCTGACGGACCGGGCGTTATTTCGAGGAGGAGATGGCCGGTCCGTCGCACCACCCTGCTAACGGACCGGCATGATTTCAAGAAACCGGCCGGCCCTCGCGCCACCACGCTGACGCGAGGGGCATGACCTTAAGGAGACTGGAATGCCAAACACCACTGACTGGCCGCGCCATGATTCGGGCGCGGCTGACAAATCGGGCAAGAAAACAGGTCTGATCGGGGCTGCGGGAACGCTCCTGGGTCTGGGTGTCGGGATCGCGGCGGGCTATTTCCTCGAACGCGCGCTGTCCGGAAAGCCGCTGTTCGGATCGGGCGATGCGGGCGATCCATCCGCGCATGCCGGCGCCTTCCGCGCGGGCGAAACCGATGCGGGCACGCACCATCAGGTCCGCAATTCGGGGCCCGCCTCGATGCGCGATCCCGCCAGCCGCGCTTGGGAAGAGGTGGACGAGGCCTCCGACGAATCCTTCCCCGCCAGCGATCCGCCATCCTTCTCGCCCGGCACCGCCTGACACCGCCTGACACCGCCTGAACACCGCACACCGCGCAAAAAAACAGGGCCGCTTACGCGGCCCTTTTTGTGATCCCGCTCCTTTGCGGATCAATGTTTCGGAATATCGCTCCCATGCTGGCGGCGTCCCGGATCGGCGCCCATCTGCCTGGTCGCCGCCTGCTTCTGCTTCAGTTGCTGCTGTTGTTGCTGTTGCTGCTGCGTCTGGTGGTTGCCGGTCTTTTTCTGCGGCTGCCGTTTCTGATCAGGCATGTCCTGTCTCCTGATGCATCCCCCGATCGCCGGGGCATGCCGCATCAACGGCGGCCCGCCCGCGCCGTTCCGCAATTTGCGACGAGGCGTTGCGCCCGCGCCGCACTCACGCCCCCGTCTGCGCATGCGGCGCGGCCACGGGTTTCGATTCCGGGGATTCGCGCTGGCGCAGAAAGATCGAAAGCACCGCCAGAACCGCGGTGGACAGAAATTCGCTCTGCCAGTTCTGAAAGGATTCGAACCACAGCTCGGCCGCGCCGAGATAGGCAATCAGCGGGCGCACCGCCGCGCCCTTTTCGGCCGCCTCCTGCGCGGCGGCGGCCGCGCTGTAATATGCGTGCAGCACGAACGACGCGATGAACAGCGTGAACAGCACGATCCCCAGCGACCGAGCATAGAACCAGCGCCATGCCCGCCCCCAGCTAAGGATCGCGGGCGCGCCGGGCTTCAGCGCCTGCACCGCCAGGTTGCGGTCGCGCGGCGGCGCATCGGGGTCGCGCGATTCCGCCGATCCGCGCTGGATCAGCATCGCGGTCAGCACGACATAGGCCGACATTTGCAGGAACTCGCTCTCCCAATTCTCGAACAGCGCCGACAGAAAGGCCGGGTCGGCAAGATAGGCGATCATGCCAATGGGCGCCTGCCCCTCCTCGGCCAGCATCGCATTGCGCACATGCCAGCCGCTCGCCCATTGGCCCAGCAGGCTGCCCGCGAACAACAGAAGGAGCGCGGTCGTCAGCCCATTATCACGCAGCAGCCGCGCGCGCCTGCGCCGGGGCACGGCGGCCATCCCCGCGCGTTCAGGCGTGCTTGCCGCCATGTGCCGCGCTCGCGCCCTTCTTGGCGGGTGCCCGGCCCGTCTTGCCAGACGCCTCCTTGGTCGCAGCCTTGGGCGCGGCCTTGGCCTTTCCGGGCTTTTCCAGCGACTGTTTCAGCGCCGCCATCAGGTCGATCACATTGGCCCCGCTCGGGCGCGGCGCGTCTTCCTCGGCGGTCGCGATCTTGCGCCCCTTCGCCTTCAGCTTGCGCTTCACCAGATCCTGCAGCGCATCGACATAGCGGTCGTGAAACACACCCGCGTCGAAGCGCGCGGTCTTCTTGGCGATCAGCGTCTCGGCCAGTTCGAGCAGCTCGGCATCGGGCTTGGCATCGGCGATATCGCGGAAATAGCCATTGGCGCGGTTGAGTTCATCGGCATAGCGCAGCGTCTCGATCACCATCCCGCGCCCGCACGGTTTCAGGCTGACGATATATTCGCGCCCGCGCATCGCCAGTTGCCCCAGCCCCACGGTCTTGGTCCGCCGCAGCGCCTCGCGCAGGACGATATAGGCCTCCTCGGCCAGCTCGTCGGCGGGCACGACATAATAGGGCTTTTCATAATAGATGATGTCGATCTCGCTCGCATCGACGAACTGGGTCAGCTCCAGCGTCTTGCGGCTTTCCAGCTTCACCGCGTCGATCTCGTCGGGGTCCAGCAGCACGAAATGGCCCTTTTCATATTCGAACCCTTTGAGGATCTCGTCGGGCTCGACCGCGCCGATGCCGGGCACCACCTTTTCATATTTGATCGGCTTGCCCGAAGGCTCGTGGATCTGGCGGAATGTCACCCCGGCGCCGGTCCGCGTCGCGGAATAGATTTCGACGGGGATCGAAACCAGCGCCAGCCTGATCTGGCCCTGCCAATATGCGCGCGCTGCCATGCGCCGTTCCTCACCTGCCCGGCAAGCACACCCCCGGCGGCGCCGGGCATGCCCTGCCTGCGCCCCCCGTCCCTGAACGCGGCGCGCGGCACGCGGGTTCCCGGCTACCCTTTAGGGCAGGATTGGGGATTAGGTCGTCAGGCTGCGGGGAGGCATTCCGCCGTTCCGAAAACGACCGGAAATTGCCGTTCGCCGTGGTAGTGACCTTGCCCGGAAGCGGACATTCATTCAGCTTGTTAGCCCAAAGGAGGACTGCAATGGGTTGGCGTGGCATTGCAGTGACAGCGGCTGTCGTCGTTTTGTGACCCGTGATGGACATCGACTGGTTTTTGCCATGCTCCGCTTCCCGTTGCCGCCAAATCGCTTGGTTCAAACTTTCGTCCCGCACAGTGATATCCGACAGAAATTTGGCACACGCACCTGAATCGTGTATCCCGTAAATGCTGACGCCGCATGCGACGGATATTGGGCGGCTACGGCGCCTCTGTCCTTTTCTAGCTTTACTGAAGCAGGGATGAGCCATTCTTGGCGCATGTCCGCCACGCATGGGAAAAAGGATACCCAAATGATCACCGGAACCGTGAAATTTTTTAACGCCGACAAAGGTTACGGCTTCATCGCAGCCGAGGATGGCAGCGGAGATTCGTTCGTTCACATCTCTGCGGTTGAGCGGGCCGGCATGCAAACACTCCACAAAGATCAACGCGTCTCGTTTGAACTTGAGACCGATCGTCGCGGAAAGGTTTCGGCTGTCAATCTTCAGTCGGCCTAACGCCTCGACCACATGCGGGTGGCATCCACGCCGCCCGCATGTGCGCGTCCCTGCCAAGCGGAAAGGAAATTACGATAGCCAGCTCAGAAATATGCCGAGAGCGAGAAGCCTACCACCTGCAACGGGCCTCCGCGACCTCCCTCCCCAATGTTAAAGCCATTGAAGAAAAAGCTGCTAAAATCTGGGCTAGAGAAGCCCTTGCAGCTGAGCAGCGCGAGGGCAAGAAGCCCGCACCAGCAATCGTTGAAAGCGCAGCGGTAGAGAGTTCCGATAACGAACGCTGATAAACGTCTCCATACATCCTGTAGCGGCCTATCCGACAATATTTGCTACATTCACGGTAAGGGGGGATGAGCTCGTGATAGATATTTCAACCGAGGCCGCCCCGGACGCACTGCGAAAAATCGAGCCATGGGATAACGCTTACAGAACCCTATTATCAGGTTGCGCCTTCTGGGAACGTCATGCCTCGTCCAAGGTCCAGCCCCACAATGAATGGGCTTTCGCTGTCCAGACACGGACAAATGCCAATCGGCTGCGGGAACTGAATCGATTTATGGCCGTGGTTTTAGATGATATTGCGCTGCATCATGGCGGGCCTCATCACGACCATCGATATTTTTTACGTCAGCGTAATGTCGCTCGGAAGTTGCTGGTAGTGGAGCGGATGATCGATGTGGATTGCGCGGCGCATGCGCACCTGCTTGCCATTGGCCGCATTTCGGCTTGTCTGACTTATTGTAGTGGCGTGATGTACGACCCGAGGCTTAATGGGGACGTTGCCCTGATAACAGGACGAAAATTGTGGGACGATACGGGCCATTCTGACAAATGGCTTCGGCTTGAATCTCATGCTGTCACAGCAATATGCCGCTTCTATCGTGCTCTCGCCACAGCCCTTATATCCGGTGCGGCTGCCGAAAATCGCAATGGGCTCAATAACTAACTGCGGAGGGTGCGATCAACAGGATGGATCGTCTGCTACCCGGTGAAATTTCGCCAAAGCCGCCAGTCCGCAAACCACCCATCCCTGCCATCCGATAGCGCGCGATCTATCCGCGCCCAACATCACGCCATCAACGCCAGGCTCAGGCCGCCAGCGACTGGGCGATCACCAAGCATGCGGGCAGGATCACCGCCACCGCCATCGCAAACACCACACTCGCCAGCGTCTCGTTCCGCAACATCGCACCATTCCTTTGCCGTCATCAAAATGAAATAATTGCCGCAGGATCTTCGGCGGCGATGGCGCAGCCTTTACGGGATATTCATGCGCAGTGCTGACGGAATATCCGGATGCTTTCTGCATTTTCTGCGGCTATGAGGGGGCATGACCGCATCTCCCCCGCTCGACCGCATGGATCGCAAGATTCTCGCGCTTCTTCAGGCAGAAGGCAGAATCACCAACCATGGTTTGGCCGACCGGGTCGGGCTGTCCGCCAGCGCCTGTCTCGCGCGCACGCGCCGGCTTGAGGCGCTCGGCGTGATCGAGGGCTATCATGCCCGGCTGTCGCCCTATGCGCTCGGCCCCACGCTCATCCTCTTTGCCGAGGTGACGCTGGGCGATCACAATGCCCGCGTCCTCGCGCGGTTCGAGGCGGAAATCGTCCAGATGCCCGAGGTGGTGGAGGTGAGCCAGGTCAGCGGCGCGTTCGATTATCTGCTCAAGGTCGTCGTCCCCGACATGCCCGCCTGGACCGCGCTGACCGAGGAACTGTCGCGCCGCGACCTCGCGGTCGACAAGATCGTCACCCATGTCCTCATGAAAAAGCCGAAGGTTTTTACCGGCTATCCCATCGGGACGGACTGACCCTCCTTCGCGCCCGCACGGGCATATTGCCCGGCCGATCATTGCTGCTACCATGCAGGCGTCGTCCCGCCGCCTCCTGCGCGGCGGGGCGCACGGAAACATTGCCGGTGGACGGGGGTCCATATTGAGCAAGGGGTTCGGTCCAGCACTCAGCGCAACCGCGCCTCCGGGCGCGAACCCTGCCGCGACGGCCAGGCCCGCCGCCGCGCGTTCCCCCGCGGTACGCGCCGCATCCCCCCCTTTCGCCCGCGCGCGCCATTCCGGCTGGAACGGCTTTGCGGATCGTTTCCTCGCCCAGCCCGAACTGCTCATCCGGCTCGGCCGGCTCATCTCGTCGGGCTTCGCGCTGCTTGCGGTGCTGCTCGACCCCATCCAGCCGCAGCGCAACGTGTCCGAAACCTATCTCGTGCTCGGCAGCTACGTCCTCTACTCGCTGATCCTCACGCTGATGCGCTCACGCGCGCCGCCGGGCGCGGCGCGGCATACCGTCACCCATGCCATCGACATCGCGGTGTTCGGGCTGCTCTCCTTCCTCACCGGCGAACTCGCCAGCCCGTTTCTCGCCTTTGTCAGCTTCGCGCTCATCACCTCGGCGATGCGCTGGGGCGTGCGCGGCGCGCTCATCACCGCGCTCATCCTCAATCTGCTGCTGCTCTTCGTCGGCTGGCCCTATGACGATCCCACCAAGTCCGATCTCAACGGCTTCATCATGCGTTCGGCCTATGCCTTTGTCGCCGCCGCGATGCTCGGCTATTTCGCCTCCTACCGCGATCGCAGCCAGCGCCGCCTCACCCAGCTGGCGGCCTGGCCGGTGGAAGCGGGCATGGCCGCCCCTGGTGAGCGCGAGGAACCCTCGCTCGAAGGATCGCTGCGCCATGCCTCAGCGGTGCTCGGCGGGTGCCCGCTGCTCGTGCTCTGGCTCGAAAATGACGAACCCGGCGCGCGGCTCGCCTGGTGGGACGGCGTCCACCGCCTCTTCTTCGACATCACCCGCGCGCAGTGCGAACAGGCGCTGGCGGGCGAGGCCGGGCGCGCCGGGCATCATTATGGCCCCATTGCGCGCACGATCGGCCTGCCCGAACCCATCGTCCAGCAGCTCGGGCTCAACCGCATGGTCATCCCCCCGCACCGGCCCGCCTTTTGCCGCGCGGGCTTTGCCAGCCAGCGCTATCGCGGTTGCGTCTTCGTGATCGATCCCGGCTATCCGACCGAGGAAATGCTCTCGCTGGTCGAGATCGTCGCCGATCGGATCGCCTTCGAGCTCGAACAATTCGCGGTGATGCGCGAATTGTCGGCCACCGCCAGCTGGCGCGCGCGCGGCCGGCTCGCGCGCGATCTGCACGATAGCGTGCTGCAGGATCTCACCGCCGCCAGCCTCCAGATCCGCCTCGCCGAACGCCAGCACCAGCCCGAGGCGCTGCGCGATACGCTCAGCCTGGTCGGCGGGCTGCTCCAGACCCAGCAACGCCGCATCCGCCAGTTTGTCGAGGGCGCCCGCCCCCGCGCCGCGGCCCAGCCGCTCCTGCCGCTGCGCGATCAGCTCGATGTGCTCGCCGATCCGCTCAGCCGCCAATGGCACTGCGCGGTCCATATCGATGTGTTCCCGGCCGACATCCTCGTTCCCGCGCGGCTGGCCACCGAAATGCGCCAGATCGTGTCCGAAGCCACCGCCAACGCCGCGCGCCACGGCGGCGCGGGGTCGGTCCATGTGCTCGTCCGCCGCGCCGATCCGGGGCTCGACATGCGGATCATCGACGATGGCCACGGCCTGGCCGATGTCGAGCCGATCGGCGAAACCCGGCCCCAGTCGATCCGCGCGCGCGTCGCCGATCTCGGTGGCCAGTTCCGTCTTCTCGAAACCAACGCAGGGCTGACGATGCAGGTAAGATTGCCGCTATGAACCGCGCCACCCATCCCGTCCGCGTGCTCCTCGCCGACGATCATCCGCTGCTGCTAAAGGGCTTGCGCGACATCGTAGCCAGCGACACCCGCTTCGATGTCGTCGCCACCGCCGCCGACGGCGATACCGCGCTCGCGCTCATCCGCGCCTTCCGGCCCGAGATCGCGGTGCTCGATCTCGCCATGCCCCAGCTCAGCGGGCTCGATCTGCTCCGCCGCATCGGCGAAGAAGCCGATCGCACGCGCGTCGTGCTGCTCACCGCGCTGATCAGCGACAATCAGGTGCTCGAAGCGCTTAACCTCGGCGTCTGGGGCATATTGCTCAAGGAAAGCGCGCCCGAGGCGCTTGTCGATTGCCTCCACGCCGTGGCCGATGGGCGGCGTCAGCTTCCCCCTGACATTGTCGAGCGCGCCATGGCGCGGCGCACGCGCAGCACCCAGCGCGATCGCCTGCTCGAAGAAACGCTCACCACGCGCGAACGCGAAATCGTGGCGCTGGTGTGCGAAGGCCGCCCGAATACCGAGGTCGCCACCCTGCTCGGCCTGTCGGCGGGCACGGTGCGCATCCACCTCCACAATATCTATACCAAGCTCAATGTCCGCAACCGCACCGCGCTCACCGCGCTGGTGCTCAATGAAACTCCGTCCTGATCGCCGCTGCCTCCTCTTGCGCCGGATAGGCGGCCAGCCCGCCAAGCCGCAGCGCCCCCGCCTCGCCGTCGACGAACAGCGGCTCGATCCCCGGCGCCGCCAGCCCGTTCAGCCCGCGCGCGCGTTCGGCATCGGCGTGGCAATCGAAACCCAGCGCCGCCACCCAGGTCTTGAAGGCAAAGCTCGTCGCCAATATGCACTCGGTCATCCCCAGTGCGCAGCGCAGCGACGCCTCGTCCCCCGCATCGACATAGATCACCCCCGGAATATTGAGCGGCAGCGTCCCCACCAGCGCATCGAGCGCATGGTCGATCGCAACGGGATCGATGCCGTGGAGCGCGAGCACATAAAGGCCCTCGGCGCTCGCGCGGTAGACGGTGCGCACCAACTCGGTGGGCAGCACGCCGTCCGCCCCGGCCACGATCTCCACCACCGCGCAGGCCGCGCCGCGCCGCGCCAGTCCGTGGGGCGCGATCTCGCCGGATCGGCTCGGGCAATGCTGCTGTCCCATGGCTGTGCGTCCTGCTGAGGCCCGGAAAACCGCGCTTGCGGCCCGCCGAACATATCCCATCGCCGGGCGATTTCATCGACCACTCCGGGCTATTCCCCTAACCCGGCAGGAGGGGGAAATATAACAAATGTCATGCTCCTCTCAATTTTTCACATGATTTCATCTACTTGCATGCAAGCATCCCGCTCGCACGGGTGGTTTCCATCGCCCCATCATCGGCTACGCGGCGCCCTGCCCAACGCATATGCACGCATTTTCGGGCTTTTTCGGCCTGCGCGCCGCATCGGCCATTTCGGGCCGTCATCGTCCCGTTCGGCCAAGTCGTGCTAATCCTTTATGTAATCTCGCCAGCCCGCCCGGGTGCGCAATATGGTGCGCAACGGGGATGGGAGGATCGCGACGACGCCTCGCCCCGGCACTATCGGCGGCACGGCACGGAACCGGTCGCCCGTCATTTCGGGAGACGGCAATGCGCGGTGGGCACGGCACGCACGAGGGCTATGACGGCCATGAAGAGGTCAAGCTCCCCTCTGAACGCAATTTCGGCTTCACGGTCGGGCTGATCCTCATCGCCATCGCGGCGGTCCGCTGGTTCTGGTTCATCCATCAGGGGCCGGTCACGCTCACCATGGCGGCGATCGGTGGGCTCCTTGTGCTGCTCGCCGCGAGCGCGCCCAAAACGCTCGCGCTGCCCAACCGGCTGTGGATGAAGCTCGGGCTGCTCCTCGCCATGATCGTCAATCCGCTGATCATGGGGCTGATGTTCCTGCTGATCTTCACCCCGGTCGCCATCGGCATGCGCCTCAAGGGGCGCGATGCGCTTCGGCTGCGCGCCGATCGGCGCCATGCCTCCACCTGGGTGGATCGCCTGCCGCCGGGCCCCGCGCCCGAAAGCGCCGTCAACCAGTTCTGACCGTACTGAAATCCATCCCTGTTCGGGAACGCATGTTCGAAGGGAAGCCATTATGGAAATGATCCGCGAACTCTGGGCCTTTATGGGCGCGCGCAAGAAATTCTGGTTGCTGCCCATCCTTTTGGTGATGCTGGTCTTTGGCGGGCTGCTCGTGCTCACGCATGGCTCGGCCGTCGCCCCGTTCATCTACACCATCTTCTGATCGGGATCGGGGCGATGCGCATCCTCGGGCTTTCGGCCTATTATCACGACAGCGCCGCGGCGCTGGTCGAAAACGGGCGGATCGTGGCAGCGGCACAAGAAGAACGCTTCACGCGCCGCAAGCACGATCCCGGATTCCCCGCGCGGGCCATCGCCTATTGCCTGGAAGAGGCGGGGTGCGGGCTCGACGGCATCGATCATGTCGTCTTCTATGAAAAGCCGTTCCTCAAATTCGAACGGCTGCTCGAAACCTATCTCGCCACCGCGCCGCGCGGCTTTTCCTCGTTCCGCATGGCAATGCCGCTGTGGATCAAGGAAAAGCTTTTCCAGAAATCGATGCTGCGCAAGGCGCTGGCCGAGCTTCCCGGCGGCAGCGGCTGGAACGGCTCGCTGCTCTTTACCGAGCATCACCAGTCGCACGCCGCCAGCGCCTTCTTCCCCTCACCCTATCGCAGCGCGGCGGTGCTCACGATGGACGGGGTGGGCGAATGGTGCACCACCTCGCTCGGGCTGGGGCGCGACAACCAGCTCGAACTCATCAAGGAAATCCATTTCCCCCATTCGCTCGGGCTGCTCTATTCGGCCTTCACCTATTATACCGGGTTCAAGGTCAATTCGGGCGAATATAAGCTGATGGGGCTCGCGCCGTACGGCCAGCCGCGCTTCGCGCAGACGATCCTCGACAATCTCATTGATCTCAAGCCCGATGGCAGCTTCTGGCTCAACCAGGATTATTTCGATTACGCCACCGGGCTCACCATGACCTCGCCGCGTTTCAACGCGTTGTTCGGCGGTCCGCCGCGCCGGCCCGAGGATGATCTCACCCAGCGCGAAATGGATCTCGCCGCCTCGATCCAGCTCGTCACCGAAGAGGCGGTGCTCCGCCTCGCGCGCGCCGCGCGCACCGAAACCGGCGAACGCCATTTGTGCCTCGCGGGCGGCGTCGCGCTCAACTGCGTCGCCAATGGCAAGCTGCTGCGCGCGGGCATTTTCGACGATATCTGGATCCAGCCCGCAGCGGGCGATGCCGGCGGCGCGCTGGGGGCGGCGCTCTCGGTCTGGCACCAATATCTGGATCAGGGCCGCGTGGTCGATCCGGCGGGGGGGGATATGATGCGCGGCGCTTATCTCGGCCCCGCCTTCGAAACCCCCGAAATCGTCCAGCGGCTGCAAGGCGCCGGCGCGCGGTTCGAGGTACTGGAAAATGACGATGTCATCGCCCGCACCGCCGATGCGCTGGCCGAGGAAAAGGCCGTGGGCTGGATGCAGGGGCGGATGGAATTCGGCCCGCGCGCGCTCGGCAACCGCTCGATCCTCGGCGATCCGCGCTCGCCCACCATGCAAAAACTGCTCAACCTCAAGGTCAAATACCGCGAAAGCTTCCGTCCCTTCGCGCCGTCGATCCTGCGCGAGGATGTCGCCGACTGGTTCGATCTCGATTCCGACAGCCAATATATGCTGCTCGTCGCCGATGTCGCGCAGGGCCGTCGGCGCGAGATGACGGCCGATGAACAGGCGCTGTTCGGGATCGACAAGCTCAATATTTGCCGGTCCGATGTCCCGGCCATCACCCATGTCGATTATTCGGCGCGGGTGCAGACGGTCCACCGCGAAACCAATGATCGCTACTGGCGGCTCATTTCGGCGTTCAAGCAACGCACCGGTTGCCCGATCCTCGTCAACACCAGCTTCAACGTCCGCGGCGAACCCGTGGTCTGCACGCCCGAGGATGCCTTTCACTGTTTCATGGGCACCGGGATCGAACAGCTGGTCGTCGGCAACTGCCTGCTCCGCAAGGAGGATCAGGATGAACGGCTGGCGCAGGACTACACCGCCCGGTTCGAGGCGGACTGACACCCCCCTATCGGGGAGCAACGCAAACGCGAGCGGGAGCAGGAGCGGGAGGCGATGAACAGCGACGACAGCATCGCAATCGGCGGCAGCGGCCCGGATCTGGACGGCTTGTCCCCCCAGCCGCCGCCGGCGGCGTCCTTGCCCGGGGCGGCGCAGGGCACCCCGCCCCGCCGGCGGCGCTGGCTCGCCAATGTCGCGCTCGTCTCGGCCTCGGCGCTGTTCGCGCTGCTCGCGCTCGAAGGCGCGATGCGGCTTGCCCCCGCGCTGCAATTGCAAACGGGCGACGGCGAATATCGCTTTTGCGGCGCGGTCCAGAAACGCCACCAGCCGCACGCCGCCTTTGGCTACACCGAATATCCCGGCAACAGCTATTTCGAACGCTATAGCGCGCTCGATCCCTGGGCCTATGTCCATATCAACGCGGAGGGGTTCCGCGACAATATGGACAATGGCGGCGAGCCCGTCTTCGTGCTGGGCGACAGCCTGACGCGCGGCACGCTGGTCAACGAACCCGAAACCTTTTCAGGGCTGCTCGAACGCTGGCGGCAGGATTTCTCCTTCCGCACCTTTGGCACCGGCGGCTATGGTCAGGCGAACGAGATCCGGCTCTATGACGAAAAGGGCAAGGCCGCGCCGCACCGGCTCGTCATCGCGCAATATTCGCTCAGCACCGATATCGACGACAATGTCGAACGCGCCCAGCCCTCGGGTCCGGGCGTCCGCATCGATATCGCGCCCGCCGTCGGCACCCCGCGCACCGAAAAGAAGTTCGTCGCGCGCGTGCACCTGTTCCTGTGGCAGAACAGCAAGCTCTATCCGTGGATCTACAACGCCACTGTCCGTCCCTTCGTCTCCAACTGGGATGCGCGGCGCGACATGGCGGGCGCGCTCGACGTCACCCGCCGGCTGATGGTCCGGCTGGAAGAAGATGTGCAGGCCAATGGCGCCGATCTCCTCGTCCTCGTCCTCCCCTCCTGGGCGGAAATGGCGGGGCGCGACGACGGGATGGCCCCCGAAGCGCAGCGCGCGATGTTGCAGCGCTTTGTCACCGACAATCCGGGCGTCTTCCTGCTCGACATGACCCCCATTCTCCGGCGCGAGGATCCCAACCGCACCTATGGCCGGATCGACAAGCATCTCACGCCCTATGGCCATTATCTCGTCGCGCGCGCGCTCGATCGCTGGCTCAGCCGCGATTGGCCGCGCGGCCCGCAGATGGCCCCGGTCGCGCATCCTTTCCCGCCGCCGATGACGGTCACGCCGCGCTGCGATCTCGCGCCCGAATATCAGCGCCCCTTTACCGATCTGCCGCGGGCCATGCCGCGCACCCCGCCATCCCCCGCACCGCTCGGGGCGCCTGCCCCGCCGCTTGCCGTAGGAGCCACCGCATGACCGCAGCGCACACCGATCCCGCCGACAAGAAACCCGCCCGCGCGGGTTGGCGTGCGGCGCTGTCCACGGTCGTGTTCGGCCTGCTGCTCGGCGGCTTCGCGGTCGAGGCGACGGCGCGCTGGGTGCTCGATCGCGGCATGGATTTCGATCTGGAGATGTGGAAATATGCGCGCGACCTGAAACGCGTCAGCGCCAATCCCGCCATCGGCCACGAACACCAGCCGGGCACCAGCGGCACCTATATGGGCGTCCCCGTCCGCATCAATTCGCAAGGGCTGCGCGATCGCGAATTCGCCCCCGCCCCCCCCGCCGGCGTCACCCGCGTCGTCATGCTGGGGGATTCGGTCACCTTTGGCTGGGGCGTGCGCGATGCGGATACCCCCTCCAAGCTTCTGGAATCCGCGCTCAACACCGGCCTTGCTCGCCCGGCCTGGGAAGTGATGAACACCGGGGTCGGCAATTACAACACCGCGATGGAGGTCGCCTGGTTCTTCGATCACGGCCCCCAGCTCAAACCCGACATCGTCGTGCTCAACTATTTCATCAACGATGCAGAGCCCACCCCCCGGCGCAAGGAAGCCGGCTGGCGCCAGCACAGCTATGCTGCGGTGATGTTCTATTCGGCGATCGACAAGGTCGACCGGCAATATTTCGGCAAGGCCGACTGGAAACGCTATTATGGCGATCTTTACCGCGTCGACGCGCCCGGCTGGCGCGCCGCGCAGCAGGCGGTGGGCCGGCTCGCGCGCTGGTGCCGCGAAAATAATGTCCGGCTGCTCATCGCCAATTATCCCGAGCTTCACGCGCTAAAGCCCTATCCCTTCCAGCCGGTCACCGATGCCGTGGCCCAGATGGCCGCTGCTAACAATGTTCCGTTCGTCGATCTGCGGCCGGGGGTAGAGGCGCTCAAGCCCGAAACGCTCTGGGTATCGCCCACCGATGCGCACCCCAATCGCACCGCCAATCTGCGTTTCGCTGCCCAGTTGCGTCAGGCGGTCCTCCAGTCCGCGCCAGGCACCACGCCCGCGCCGAACCTGCGGATCCACTAGGGCGGCCTTTGCCGCCCTGGCCGCGAAGGCCCCGTTCGCAGCGCCCGATAATGCGACTGGGGTTCCGTACGTGATGGCCAACCCCCATCCCCCAGGGGCCCTCACGTATGACGGGCCGGCGGTCCCCCCGCCGGCCCGCTTCCGCCTTGGCTGAAAAAATTACGTCAGGGGCGCTGAATTTCCACCGTCAGATGGAGTATCTCGTGCACCGGGCCCAGCCGCTCGCGAATGGTCGCCATGTCGATCGTCTCGCCGATCACGCTTATAATCGCGGCATGCGCCTCGGGACCGATCCGCCAGACATGCAGGTCGGCCAGCCGCGCGTCGCCCGGCTGTTCGATCAGGTCGCGCACTTCGTTCGCCACATGCGCATCGGTGGTGTCGAGCAGCACCGCGGCGGTATCGCGCATCAGCGTCCACGACCAGCGCGCGATCACCACCGCGCCCACGATCCCCATCAATGGGTCCATGACCGTCCAGCCAAGATAGCGCCCCGCCAGCAGCGCCGCGATCGCCAGCACCGAGGTCAGCGCATCGGCCAGCACATGCGCATAGGCCGATCGCAGATTATTGTCCCGGCCATGGCCATGATGGTGCCCGTGATGATGGTGATGATCATGCCAGTGCCCGTGCCCGTGCCCGTGCCCGTGCCCGTGTGCGTGAACATGGCCATGATGCCCTCCGCTCAGCAGCAGCGCGCTCACGATGTTCACCACAAGGCCGATCGTCGCGATCAGTGCCGCCTCGCCAAAGGCCACCGTCGCGGGTTGGAGCAGGCGCAGGATCGATTCCACGCCGATCCCCAGCGCAACAAGGCCCAGCACCAGCGCCGATGCAAATCCCGCAAGATCGCCCACCTTGCCGGTGCCGAAGCTGAACGCGCGGTTGGTCATGTGCCGCTTGGCATAGGCATAGGCCGCCGCCGCAACGCCCAGTGCGCCCGCATGGGTCGCCATGTGAAATCCGTCGGCCAAAAGCGCCATCGATCCGGTGGCATAGCCGGCGACGATCTCCACCACCATCATCGCGGCAGTGAGCGCCACCACCCACAAGGTGCGCCGCGCATTTTCATCATGCCTGGCGCCCAGAAACACATGGTCGTGCTCGGGCGCAAATCGGTGGTGTTCGGATAGGGAGGCCATCGCCCGAATTCCTATTTCGCATAGCGGCGGATCGCCGCGATCAGTTCCTCGGTGCCCTCGGCGCGTTCGGCATCGCTCAGCCCCGGCTTCGCCACATGCTCGCGCAGGTGCGATTCGATGATCTGGTCGAGCAACCCGTTCACCGCCCCGCGCACCGCCGCCGCCAGATGCAGCGTCGTCGCGCAATCCTGATGCTCCGCCAGCGCGCGCTCCAGCGCGGCAACCTGCCCGGCAATACGCCGCACGCGCTTGACCAGCGCATCGTCGGTGGAAAGATGAGACATACCCCCTCCCCCTATATGGCACTGCGGCGGAAGGCAATGACACGCCTCGCGTCCATCACCCAAAAAGCTATCAACGGCGGAACCTTATCCGTTGCATAACCGTATCATGTGCGTGCTTAAGCGGAGAATTACGTGAAGATGCGATCCTTGGCCTGTCTGGCCGTCTTGCTCGGTGCAACGCAACTTGCCGGCTGTGACACAGCCGCCACCCCCGAAGACGCGGCTACCAATAATGTGGCCGACAATGCGGTTTCCCCCGCGCCTGCCCCCGCCACGGTCCAGCGCGAGGCGAGCGAGCCCATGGACACGGCGCCGGTTCCGGCCATGCCCGAACAAACCGTCATCCAGAGCCAGCCCGGCTCCGACGGTTCGCAACTCGATCTTCTGAAGGTTGCGGTCACCGGGGATATCCTCACAGTCACGCTGCGCTGCTCCAGCCCCGAACACATTAAATCGCAAACCTTCGCGATCAAGGAGATCAGCGTGATCGACGATGCCACGTCGCAACGCATTTCCGTCCTCAAGGACAATGATGGCAACTGGCTGGCAGGCAGGGTTGTGGGCAACAACATCATGACAAGCTGCACCGTAAAGCCCGGTATCTTCTGGGCGAAGTTCGCGGCGCCGTCCGCCGGAACAAAAACCGTCTCGATCAACCTGCCCGAAGTTGCGCCGTTCGACGGCGTGCCCGTCACGCGTTGATGCGCTCCGCCAGCCTGATCGTCGGGCTTGTCATTGTCGCGGCGTGCTCGAACGAACAGAGCGCGCCGCCCGCGCCCGAACATGGCAATGACATCTCGACAGCACCCGCCGCCCCGGTTGCGCCCGCCCAGCGGGACAATAACGGTCCGGTCCTCACGGGAAAAGTCAGCACCCTAACAAGCAAGGTCAGCGGCCTCGCCATTCGCGTGACCGATATGGGAACAATCGTTGATCTACCTGCCGATGCGCTGTTTCAGTTTGACAAGGCCGAACTCACCTCGTCCGCAACCGAACAGCTCCTGAAAGTCGCAGAGCTGATCCGCGGCGCACCCGAAGGCACAATCAGGGTCATCGGTCACACCGACAGCAAGGGCGACGCGGTCTATAACCAGAAACTCTCAGTCGCCCGTGCCGAGCGCGTGGCGCAGTGGTTCAAGGAACAGGTGGGCGTGCGCCAGCGGTCGTTCGAAACCGAAGGTCAGGGGGAAAATGCCCCCATTGCCCCCAACATGACCCCCGATGGGAAAGACGATCCCGATGGCCGCGCCAAAAACCGCCGGGTGGAAGTCGTTATTCCAAAAGGTTGAGAGGGTTATGGCCGCTCAATTCAGCGAGATCGGCACCCGCAGCGACGTGCGCAGATCGGCGGCGTCGTCGGTGGCGCCCACTTCGACGCTCCAGTTGATCGTGGTGCGGTCGGTCGCGCGGTAGCTGAGACCGAAGAGCAGCCGCCCGATCTGCAGGTCGCGCGTCTTGGTGGTGATCGGGTCGCCAATCTCGGTGATGCCGTTGCGGATCAGGATCGGGCGTACCGTGCTCTTGGTCGCCATCTGCCAGGTGTGCGCATAGCCAAGGCTGAGCGACAGCCTTTCATTAAGGCCCAGCCCCAGCCCGAACGCCGCATTGGGCGCGCCACCGGGCTTTACATGGTCGATCTGCGCGTCGCTGATCCGCGTATCCACGCTGCGCCCGAAGTTGAAGGTATAGCCGAGCACGCCGAACAGCGTCGCGGGGTCCGAGGGCAAAAGCAGCGTCACGCTCGGCTGCACGCCCCAGAACCCCGCGCCCGTCGCGGCCTTGCGCGCATTGCCCAGCGGGTCGCGCGGCAGGCCGAAGGGGCTGCTGCCCGTCGGTACGATCACCTGAACCCCCGCCACCAGATAGGGCCAGCCCCCGGTGCCGTTGGTCACCTGATAACGCCCCTGCAATTCGATATCGCCCAGCCCCGTGCCATCGGCCGAGACATTGACGGTGCCTGCGCCCGATTGCGGCGGGTTCTGGACCAGCGGCACAAGCACCGCGGTATCCTTGCGGTACACCCAGGGCACACGCGCGCTCAGTTCGAACCGGCTGCTCAGCCCATAGCGCACCGTGGCGGAGGCGGTGAGGATATCCTGCCGCGTCTCGTTGATGTCGAACACCCCGACCAGCACCGATTGGGGGATCTCGATCCCGCGAAAGACGAAACGGTTGCGATCAATCCGCGCATATTCAAAGCCGGGTTCCAGCGTCAGCCGCCCCGCGCTCGAAATGATCCCGCCCTGATCGGCGAGCACCGCCACATCGGCCGGGCGCACCGCCTCGGGCTTCTGCCCCACGCTCGTCACATTATCCTGCGCAGGCGGTTGCTGCTGCTGGACAAACTGGACGGGTGTCTGCGCCATCATCGCGGGCGGCAGGCCCATCGCGCGCATCTTGCCCAACAAGGCATCCTCAAGCGCATCCAGCCGCTCCATCTGTGCATCCAGCTGCACGCGCTGCGCCGCGATCGTCGCGCGTTCGGCGGCAATCTGGCGCTGCAGCTCGGTGATGTCGGCGTCTGCCGGCGGATTGCCAGGCGGCAGGCTTGCCGGGCCCGGCGCCGGCCCGGCGGCCAGCAGCGTGCCGGGCATCATCGCCACGGTCAGGAACAGCGTTGCCTTGGGCAAGGCGCGTTTCATCGCATCGGCTCCCCCGGTCAGGGTCTGTCTCGTGGCGGCCCGACCGTTCCCGCCCCTTTGGGTTCGGTCGTGCGTCAGCGCACGCCCGGCCCCACGGCATTCACCAGCATCGTTTCCAGCTGCACCAGCGATGTCGTCGTCGGAATATCGCTGTTGCGCATATCGAGGTTCACCGTCACCACCGTGTCGATCACCCGGTCATTGCCGGTATTGGCAACGACCGCGCCGGTGATGCTACCGATCATGTGTCTGAGCTCAAGCGCATTTCCCGCCAATACCACCACTGAGCCGCGATCCCCTTGCTCGAGCGAAATCTGCCCCATCGGGGTGTTTATGCTCGCGCCATTGGGGGTAACGGGCACGCCCGCGCCCAATCCCGATCCCGGCCCTTCGGCGCTGCCCAGATTGACCTGCGGTCCATCGCCGCTCGCCGGGGCGCTGCCGCCAGTATAGACATTGATCGCCGATCCCTGATCAAGCGTCAGCACGGTGCGCAGCGCCACCTCGCCGTTCACCAGCGTCGCGATCTCCAGCCCCAGCGCGATGTCGAGCCCGTTGGGAAGCAGAAAGCCACCACGCATCCGGTCCAGTTCGGCCTCATCCAGCCGCGCCGCGCCCGCAAAGGGGCCCCTATCCTCCGCTCCGGCCTCTTCGGCGTGCGCGGCGGTGCCGCTTGCGCCTGCGCTTGCGATAGCCATCAGCGCCCATGCGCCTGCACGCCACCGCCATCGCCACCGTCTCTGCGCTGCGTATGGCATCGCCCTCTCCTACATCTCGACCGGATAGGGCGGCGCGCGCGTGATCGCGAGCGCCTGAAGCCCGGCGGGTTCGATGATCCCGTCAAACCGCGCACGGGCCACCAGCCCCCATTCCCTGTCGGTTCCGAAACTCTCTTTGGCGCGCTCGACATCGGTGCCCAGCGCGAACAATATCCCGTTCCAGCTCTTGGAAAATTCGCGCGCGTCGATCGTCCGGATCCCGCGCGAAGGATCGCCCAGCAGGACGCGGCCATTCTCGACGCCCTTCACCACGACGAAATGCTTGTAGCCCTTGAGGTCGACCAGCGCGATTCCCGGCACGCGCGTCTTCTCGATCTGCGCCAGGTTCACCAGAAACCCGTCGGCGCGGATGTTGCGCGCGTTGAGATAGCGTTTCATGTCGAGTAGCGAAAAGCCCAGCCGCCGGATCTGCTCGCGGTCGCCCTGCTGCCACATCCCCATGAACACCGATTGCTCGGTCTGCATGTCGCCATAATGATACCGCAGCAGCGTCGCGAGCGCGGCCGATCCGCAGCTGAAATCATATTGCTGGCGCACCACGGTCAGGTAGCGCCGCTCCACCATGTTGCGCACCGGCACGCGGTATTCGCCCGCGCCCAGCGTCAAATGGCTGCCCGCCGACGTGATCGCGCGGTTGCCGCACGCCGCCGCCAGCAGGCACAGGCCCGCCGCCAGCGCCGCGCGCCACCGGCTATTTCTGGAACGAGACATTCACGCTCATCGACGAGTTGATGGCGACATTGTTGCCCGTGTTGAGGTTGAACAGCGCCAGGCCGTTGAAATTGTCGAAAGCGCTGCCGTCGATCCCGATCGTCCCGGTCTGGAAATCGCCGGTGATCGTGTTGCCGGAAACGGTGCTCGTATTCTGGACGTTGATCACCTGATCGTTGATCCAGACATCCTCGCGCCCCGCCACCTTGCCAAGTATCCCGGCGTCGAGCACGGCGACACCCGCCCCGAACAGGCCTTCCGCGTCATGATTTTCCAGCTGGGTTTGGGGCATGTCCGCCGGGGCCATGGGCTGGATCGCAGCCGATGCCACCGGGTCGGCGACGGTCGCTTGTGCCAGGCCGGGTGCTGCGGGCAACAGTATCAACGCGGCGCCCGCCGCCAGCCATTTTGCTTGGGTCATCTCGCTACTCCCCATCCGCTCGGGTCAGATCGGCAGGAACGGGCCGGCTGCCCCGCACTGGAAACAGCCGGCCCTTTCCGTTGTCGCACCCTAGCGGGTGAGCGTAAGCGTACCGATATGGGCGCTGACGTTCACACTGGCGTTTTGCGAAGCAAAGAAGCCCGTGTTCACGTTCATCGCGTTCAACCCGGCAAAGTTCGAGAAGGCGCCATTGTCGAACGTCGCGCCCCATGCAAATGCCGGTGCGCCGCCATTGCCGCCCGAACCGCCGGAACCGCCTGCGCTCGCGCTGCCGCTGCCGCCTGCGCCACCCGTGCCGTCGCCAGCGCTGCCGCTGCCGCCCGTGCCGGTGCCGTCGCCGCCATTGCCGCCGGTGCCGCTGGCACCCGTGCCACTGCCACCCGTGCCGTCACCGCCCGAACCGTCGCCGCCTGCGCCGTCACCACCGGTGCCCGAACCCAGCGTGCCCGAACCATTGCCGCCCGTGACCGCACCGCCGCCGCCTGCGCCGCCGCCTGCACCGCCGCCCGAGCCATTGCCGCCCGAAGCGTCGCCGCCCGAACCGCCGCTGCCGCCGCCGCCGCCGCCGGAACCGCTGCCGCCGGAACCGCTACCGCCATTGGACGAGCCATTGGAGGCGTTATTGTCCGAACGGCCGCCATTGCCGCCGTCAGCCCAGGCGTTGAAATTGACTTCGCCGCCCGAAACCGTCGCGTTGAGCGAGGCCGGTGTGCTCATGCTGGTATAGTTATAGGCATAGTTCGATGTGCCGCCATTATTGGCCGCACCATCACCGCTGGCATCGCTAAGATCATAGGTGTTGGTGCTGTTGTTCGAATTGTCCGAATTGTCCGAATTGTCGGAATTGTCCGAATTATCAGCGGTGCTGTTGTTGTTTGCCGAGCCATTGCTGGCTGCGCTGGCATTGGTTGTCGAGGTTGTCGTCGTCGCCGTGGCAACAGACAGCTGCGATGCCGTGGCCGTGTTGCCATCGCTCGAGCCGGTGGCATCTTGCGCCAAAGCTGCGCCGCCCGACAGCGCGATCGCGCCGCAGGATGCTGTCAAAAGCAGGATCGTTCTCATGGTCTGGTCCTCTCCTAGAACTTGATCGAGATGCGGTATTGCGACCGCCCCCTAGACCGGCATTTGTCTGTTCCCCGCCGTGCCCGAGATGCGGAGAATATATGGGATAGCGCATTCGTTTTCGGCGGCTCAGACCCATTTGCGCATTGGCGCTCCCCCTGAACCGGGGTGATCTCTACCCTTCATCTGGCTAGGAAAATTAACGGCGACGCCCTCCGCGCCGAACCGCGCGGGCCAATCTTATGGGATCACCCCATCCGCACCACGCTTTTCAAAATGGTACGCACCAGATCCACCTGCCGGTGCGTGCCCGTCTTGATGAAGATCTGTTTCAGATAGGCGCGCGCGGTAAGCGGCTGGATCCGCATCAGCTTGGCCGCCTTCTCGATCGTCGATCCGTGCACCAGATGCTGGACCAGGCTCGCCTCGGTCGCGGTGAGGCCGTAAGCGCGGCACAGCGCCGCCACCATCGGCTGCGCATCGATATCGGGGTCGAGCAGGAACAGCAGGATCGCGCCGTCATCCTGCCCCTGTTGCGTAGCCGCGATATGCGTCAGCGTCGCGATCAGCGCGCGGCCATCGGGGCGGCGGATCAGGATCACGCAGGCGCGGCCGAAATCGGGCTGCGCGCCCGTCTCGATGCACTGGCCCAGATGCTGGATCGCCGCCTGCATCCGCACCGCTGCGTCGAAATCGGGCACCGTGATCGAATTGCCCGCGCGGCGCAGCCCGTCGCCATGATCGAGCAGCGCGGTCGCGCGGCTATTGGCGAAATGCACCGCGCCGTGCCGGTCGAGCAGCACCATGCCGAAATCGAACAGGTCCAGCGATTGGGAAAAGACGCGCGATCGCAGCTGCTCGCGCTGCATCTGCCACAATAGCCGCAGGTGCAGGTCCACCCAGCTTTCGATCGCGCGCGGCTCCTGCGCGTCCCAGCCATTCGCTTCGCGGCATGCGGACAGCGCGAGCGAAATCGTCGGCTCAACCCGGCAGACAAAGGTCACGCGCGCCATATGCTCGGGGCTGGCAGCGTCCTTTTCGGGGCTGCTCGCGCGGACGCCGTCATGCATCTGCGCATCGCGGCCCAGATCGTCATGCACCTGCGCGGCCAGTTGCGACGCCATAAGCGCGGGCATGTTGAACGCCGCCAGAAGGTCGGCCTCGCCACGCGCGCTTTCATGCAGCGTCAGCGTCCCCATCGGGCTCGCCAGATGGCCGGTCACAAGCCGAAGCAGCGATCCCACCGCCGGTTCGTTGGCCATCAGGGCCGCGGGCTGCTCCACGACAAATCCTTCCCTGCGCGCCCCGGCCATTGCTGTTCGGTCGGGGGGCATCCTCTCCGCGACGGCCTGTTTTTACGGCCGTCTTATCGCCATGCGCCCATGCCTCAGGCTAACCGAATTTTCCCGTGGAAACCGGGGCAAAATGGCTAGTCGCCCAGCGCAAAGGGGGATGTAAAAATGCGGACGGAAGCGCCCGCTTCCGCCCGCCAAGGAACCCTTCTGCCGCTGGCGCGGGGTTGGCCCCCGTCGCCGTCCGGATCACTTTTGTTCGACGTCCACCCAGCGCCCCTCGGCCGCCGAAAGCCGGATGGCGTCCAGCACCGCCTGCCCCGACGCCGCGTCGTGGAAGGTGGCAGCCAGTTCGGGCCAATCGGGCGTCTCGCCCGCGATGCGCAGCTTCATCTCGGTGAACAGGCGCGTATAGGGGCCGACATCGTCGCCCGAAGTGTGCCAGCGATCATTCTCGGTGGTGATCATGTCAGCCAGCGGGAACGGCGTCGGCTCGGGGTGAAGGAGGTCGGCGGGGGCCGCCACCTGGCGCTCGCCATTCTCGTCCATCACATAGACGTCGCGTCCACGGATCGAAACGCCGCCCTTGGTGCCGGTCAGCTTGTTGGCGATCACAAGGTCACCGGTCGCCGCCAGCGCGGCCATGATCGTGCCCTTGGCGCCGCTTTCGGTTTCGAACAGCACGCTATAGCAATCGTCCGCCGTCATATTGGGGCGGCCGCGCGCCAGCGTCTGCAAAATCCCGCACACACGCGTGATCGGCCCCATCATATGCTGCACCTGATCGATCATGTGCGCACCGAACGCGCCCAGGAAACCGCCGCCCTGCGAGGCGTCTTCCCACCAGGGCGTCAGCTCGGCGGTCGGGTCCTGCAGGCCTGGCATATGATAGATGCGCAGGAAATGGCGCGGTTCGCCGATATCGTCCGCCTTGACGATGCGGCGCATCAGCGCTTCGGCGGTGTCGAAACGGAATTCGGCGCCCAGCATGTGGATAACCCCCGCCTTTTCGGCGGCATCGCGCATCTCGCGCGCTTCGGTCAGGTCGCGCGCAAAGGGTTTTTCGCACATCACATGGCGGCCCGCAGCGATCGCTTCCATCACGAACGGATAATGCGCGTGCGGCGGGGTCGCCACGGTCACGAGCACGATCTCGGGGTCCTGCAGCGCCTCGGCCAGCGTCGTCACCGCCGCCGGGATCTCAAGCCGTGCGGCGCGCTCGGCGGTCTTTTCGGCGTTGCGGCCCACCAGCGCGCGCACCTCGAAACCGGCATCGCGCAGCGCGCGGACATGGGTGAACAGGCCAAAGCCGGTGCCAACGACAACGGCGCCGGGGCGTTTTGCATTCTCGGTCAAACGGATACTCCTGTCATGCGCGCGGTTTGCCCGCGCCGGTCTGGTGTGAACGGATCGCGCGGTCGAGCGCCTCTGCGCTCCGCTGCGCGATCTCGGCGCCGCCAAGCGCGGCGAAATCGTCGGAATAGGTTTCGATCCCCACGGGCCCGCGGAAATCGATGCGGTCGAGCACCGCCAGCAGCGCGTCGAGCGCGAAATCCCCAGCACCCGGAAGGCGGCGGCGGTGCATGGTTTCAGTGAGCAGATCGGGCTCGGCGGTTGCCGGGCCGTCGTTCAGCTGTACCGCGATGATCTTCTCGCCGGGGATCTCGGCCAGCAACTCAAGGCTGCTCTTCGATCGGAAGAAATGCCAGCTGTCGATCAGCAGCCCGCCATTGGGCTGCCCCGCGCGGCGCACGACTTCCCACCCGGCGGCCAGATCGGGAATCCCGCCAAAGGGCATGAATTCCAGCTCGGCGCGCAGGCCATATTCGGCCGCCAGATCGCACAGCCGCGAAAAGCCCTCGGCCGCGCGGTCGAGATCGGCGGGCTCGGGGTTCATATCCCCCACCAGCACGGTGCGCGCACCGGCGGCGGCGGCCATCGGCAGGATCGCCTCGGGGGTCAGCCGCGCCATCTGCGCCGCCATTTTGGGGTCGGCGGCGGGCGCGCGGTCGGGGATCCAGTTCATGATCCCTTCGTAATCGGTCAGCAGCACCCCCGCATCGTCCAGCCGACGGCGGACCTCGGCGGGGGTCATTCCCCCGTCGATCAGCGCCTGCCATTCGGCGGTAAAGATCGAAACGCCGTCCATCCCGGCGGCGCGCGCATGGCCCACCCGCTCGAGAAACGGCACGTGCAGCGCGGTTCCGGCATAGAATACACGCCGCCCCGCCACCGCATCGCGCAGGTCGCCCGAACTGACTGCATCGATCGCCCAGCCCGGCGATCCCGCGCCCAGCGCCAGTCCGCCGCCGATCAGCGATGCCGTGCCCAGCAATTCCCGTCGCCCAATGATCATGCATCCTCTCCCGGGCCGCCCGCCATCCTTGCCGGCTGACCGTCCCTATCGTTAGACCATACATTGTGTATGGTCAATATCACCCATGCTTGGCAGATCGCGCTTTTGGGGATTAGGCTGTCGGATCGACGAAAAGGTCTGGCAAAAGGGGCTGGCATGGGCGTTGTCGAACTTATCGGCGTGGCGACAAGCGTCAGCCTGCTGGCCGGATGGCGGCTCTATCTCTGCCTGTTCGCCACCGGGCTTGCGATGCGCACCGGCTGGATCGATCTGCCTCAGCATCTCGCCGGTCTTTCCGTGCTCGCCAATCCGTGGATCCTCGGCATTGCGGGGCTCGGCCTCGTCGCCGAATTCTTTGCCGACAAGATCGCCTGGGTGGATTCGCTGTGGGATGGCGTGCACACGCTCATCCGCCCCGTGGGCGGCGCGCTCCTCGCCATGGCGATCGTCGATCCCGCCGATCCGGCGTGGCAGGTCGCCAGCCTGCTGCTCGGCGGCGGCGCGGCGCTGCTCGCACACGGGGCCAAGGCGGGCACGCGCGCGGCGGTCAATGCCAGCCCCGAACCCTTCAGCAATGTCGCCGTCTCGACGGGGGAGGATATCGCCACCGGCGGGCTCGTCTTCCTTGCGCTCGCCAATCCGGTGGCGGCGGTGCTGATCGCGCTTCTTCTCGTGGCGCTCACCATCGCCGTGCTGCTCTGGCTCCGCCGCCTGTGGAAAAGCCTCTCCGCGCCCCCGCAACCCCGCGCCTGAAAAGCGTTTTCGCCGGCATTCCCACCACTGCGTAAACGACTCATTACGCGCGCGGCGAACACCTCGTCGCATAATCGGGAACGGCCTTGGTCCCCGGCCCGTTCCCCTTCCGCGTGCCAGCAAAACAGGCCGCAAGGAGGATGTTCAGATGAAGGATCGCGAACTCAGCGATAAGGAACGCGAGCTGCAGCAGAAGAAACAGCAGCAGCAACAGCAACAGCAGCAGCCGGGGCAGAAGAACCAGCCCGGGCAGCAGCAACAGCAGCAGGGCCAGCGACAACCCGGCCAGCAGCAGCAGCAGCAGCAGCAGAGCCGCCAACCCGGCCAGATGGGTGGCCAGCAAAGCCGTTCGGATCGTCAACTCCGCGAAGACGATCACGAAAGATAAGCCGGTTGCACAGCCAGAATTGGCCTGAACTGGCCTGAACTGGGCCGCCATCCCTTTGGCGGCCCGTTTCTTATCTCCTTACCCCCGATGATCCCACCGCAGCGCCGCCGCATTCTGGCGCGCGCCGGTTGACGCAGGCGCCATCATGTAACATTTAATGTTTCATGATTCGAGATAGCCGATTGTCGGTCGTCCTCCATGTGCTGCTGCACATTGCCGAGCATGACGCCCCCGTCACCTCCGAGGCGCTGGCGCGCATGATCGAGACCAACCCGGTCGTGATCCGCCGCGCGCTGGCGGGTCTGCGCGAACAGGGCTATGTCCGTTCGGAAAAGGGCCATCATGGCGGGTGGAGCCTCAATCGTCCGCTCGCCGAAATCAGCCTGCGCGACGTGTACGACGCCATCGGCGCGCCCAATCTCTTCGCCATCGGCCCCCGGCGCGACGCAACCGACTGCCTTGTCGAACAGGCGGTCAACGCCGCGCTCGAACGCAGCCTCGACTCTGCTGAAAGCCTGCTCCTAGCCGCCTTCAGCGATGTCACGCTCGCCAGCCTCAGCGCCAGCTTTCACGATCGGCTGGCCGATCACCACGCCGCCCACTCTCCCAAGGACAAGACATGACTCTTGCAATGACCGTGCACGAAGCCGCCCTCCAGAAAAGCTTTTCCGATCCCGCTTCGGTCGCCCGCTACGCGGATGGGCCGCGCAATTTCGTCCCCGGGCTGGAGGCGATGCACCGGATGACCGGGCTGTTGCTCGCCGAACATGCGCCCGCGGATGCGCGCATCCTTGTGCTCGGCGCTGGCGGCGGCAGCGAAATCAGTGCGCTCGCCCGCGCCTATCCGGGGTGGCGCTTCGTGGGCGTTGACCCCGCCGCCGAAATGCTGCGCCTCGCCGAACGCACGATCGGTGCCGATATGAACCGCGTCGAACTGGTCGAGGGGCTGATCGATGCCGCGCCCGCCGGTCCGTACGATGGGGCGATCTGCCTGCTCACGCTCCACTTCCTCGTGGCCGGTGAACGCGAGCGTACACTCCGCGCGCTCCGCGAACGGCTGCGCCCCGGCGCGCCGCTCATCACCGCGCATCTCAGCTTTCCGCAGGCGCCCGGCGCCAAGGAACGCTGGCTCGATCGCTACGCGGCCTATGCCCTGTCCTCGGGCATGCCCCCCGAAAGTGTCGCCGCCTCGCGCAGCGCCGTCGCCGCCGGGCTCAACTGCACGACCCCCGAACAGGATGAAGCCGTTCTGGCCGCCGCCGGCTTTGACGAGGTCGAGCTATTCTATGCCGGTCTGGCATGGCGCGGCTGGGTCGCCCGCGCACCCGGCGCCTGAGCCCAAACGCCCCATAACGAATGCACGCCCGGCCAAGTGCTGCTGGTGCAGCAACCACCTGTTCTGGTGAAGCACATCAGAGATATGGTACGACGCGCCGACTGCCACGGATGGAGGTATATTATGCCGATAAAACCCAACTGGATATATGTGGCGGTCGGCCTTCTTTCCGTCTTAATTTATATATTGGTTTTTTCTGGTAGAGGTCCAAACGCAGGACAGTCATTTTTCTTGTCTTCAATGGTCGTTCTTGTTTGCGTTGTCGTCCTAAAGAATGTCTTGGGGCGGGGAGCGGATCGATAGCCTCAAACGGCACAGATTGTGGGGCGTGGCAGACCACCTCCGCCCAACCACCCCATAACGAAACGCGCGCCCGGCACAGGTGCCGGACGCGCGTTCGCTGCAGTGCGACCCGCTTGCGGGCTGCTTATATCTCGTCAGTCGGCCGCCACCCCGCGCCCCCGGTTCAGCGGCATTTCGGCGCGCTGCCGATATCGGTCAGGTTCACCACCCGGCCATCGGCCACGCCCATTTGCAGGCATTGCCGCGTCCGGCCATTATACCAGATGGTGTAGGATGTGTTGCCGCTCTTCAATCCGTCGACATCGCTAAAGCCGCGCCGGCGCATCTCGCTGTCCGCCGACGATCCCCGCGCGCCTTCCAGGTCGCTCACATCCACCGAGGGGCGGTATCCCGCGCCGCCGCGATGATCGTTGCGATAGCTGGTTTCGTGGCCGCGCTGTTCCACGCCCGCCGCATAACCGCTCGAATAGGCGTCGGAGCGATCGTAATTATGATAGCTCTGATGATACAGCCCGTCGCGATAACCGCGCTCATAGGCCGCTTCCGACGCCGCATCGTCATAATGGGTGCCAGTATCGTGATGATGCGATTTGTGGCTCAGCGCGATCGCGCCGATGATCGCCGCCGCCGCGCCCGACCCGCCAGAGCTCGGCTTGTGGTTGCAGTCGACCGGGCTGGTCGCGGTGATCGCGTCGAACCGCCCGTCCACCACCGCAATCGTCACGCATTGCTTGCGCGCCTGTTGCCACCAATATTCCCACGACCGGTCATCGCCCTTTTCGGTCTTGATGTTGACATAGCCCCGGCTTTCCATCGCGCTTTCGCCGCCCGCCGCGCGCGCGCCGACCAGATCGGCAATCTCTGCCGGAGTCGCGGCATAAGCGGAAACGGGCACAAGCAGAGCCGCCGCCGCGCAACTGTTGAGGATCGACGATATCTTCATCCGGCCACCTTATCGCCAAGCGCCAGTCCACCGGCGCGGTAAACCCCGCCGCGCGTTCCGTCAGGCGCGATGCTCTCGCATCCTCCTGCCCCGGTCAAGCCCCTCGAAACTATGTGGTTATTCCCCCCATGAAGAAACGCGCGCCCGGCTATGGTGCCGGACGCGCGTTCGCTGCAGTGCGACCCGCTTGCGGGCTGCTTGGGATCTGCTTCAGGCGGCGGCTGCCACCTCTTCGGCCGGGGCCAGCCGGATCATATAGTCGAATGCCGAAAGCGCCGCCTTCGAGCCTTCGCCCATCGCGATCACGATCTGCTTGTACGGCACGGTCGTGACGTCGCCCGCCGCGAACACGCCGGGCAACGAGGTTTCGCCGCGTGCGTCGATCTCGATCTCGCCGCGCGGGCTGAGCGCGATCGTGCCCTTCAGCCATTCGGTGTTGGGCACCAGGCCGATCTGGACGAAAATGCCCTCGAGCGCGATCTCGTGCACCGCGTCGGTGGTGCGGTCCTTATAGCTCAGGCCAACCACCTTCTCGCCGTCGCCCTTCACTTCGGTGGTCAGCGCCGAGGTGAGGATGTCGACATTGGGCAGGCTCTTCAGCTTGCGCTGGAGCACCGCATCGGCGCGCAGTTCGCTGTCGAACTCGATGAGCGTGACATGCGCCACGATCCCGGCAAGGTCGATCGCCGCTTCGACGCCCGAATTGCCGCCGCCGATCACCGCCACGCGCTTGCCCTTGAACAGCGGGCCGTCGCAGTGCGGGCAATACGCCACGCCCTTGTTGCGATATTCGTCCTCGCCCGGCACGTTCATCTGGCGCCAGCGGGCACCGGTCGACAGGATCACGGTGCGCGCCTTCAGCGATGCGCCGTTTTCCAGTTTCACTTCGTGCAGGCCCCCTGCGCTCGCTGCGGGCACCAGCTCCACGGCACGCTGCAGGTTCATGATGTCGACATCATATTCCTTCACATGCTGCTCGAGATGCGCGGCGAGCTTGGGGCCTTCGGTGTGCGGGACCGAGATGAAATTCTCGATCGCCATCGTGTCGAGCACCTGCCCGCCAAACCGCTCGGCGGCAACGCCGGTGCGGATGCCCTTGCGCGCGGCATAGATTGCGGCCGCCGCGCCGGCGGGGCCACCGCCAACGACGAGCACGTCGAACGCATCCTTGGCCTTGATCTTTTCGGCCGCGCGCGCCGAGGCGCCGGTGTCGATCTTGGCGACGATCTGCTCCAGCTCCATCCGGCCCTGGCCGAAAGGCTCGCCGTTCAGGAACACGGTGGGCACCGCCATCACCTTGCGATCGGTCACCTCGTCCTGGAACAGCGCGCCGTCGATGGCGACATGGCTGATCCGGGGGTTGAGCACCGCCATCAGGTTGAGCGCCTGCACCACATCGGGGCAATTCTGGCACGACAGCGAGAAATAGGTTTCGAAGGCGAAATCGCCGTCGAGATTCTTCACCTGCTCGATCACATCCTGCGCGGCCTTGGACGGATGACCGCCAACCTGCAGCAGGGCAAGCACCAGAGAGGTGAATTCATGGCCCATCGGCAGGCCCGCAAAGCGAACGCCGATATCGGTGCCGATACGCCGGATCATGAAGCTCGGGCGGCGCGCATCATCATCGGCGCGAACCACCGAAACCTTGTCCGAAAGCGATGCGATGTCCTCGAGCAGGGTGTTGAGTTCGGCCGATTTCGGGCTGTCGTCGAGCGAGGCTACCAGCTCGATCGGTTCCCGGATGTTCTGAAGATAGGCCTGAAGCTGCTGCTTGAGGTTTGCGTCCAACATGATCTGACTCCAAATGATTGCTGAGCGCGGGGGAGGGTTGCGGGGACGCCCTGTGGCGCCCCCGCTTCCCGATCAAACCCGCTGGGGATTAGATCTTGCCGACGAGGTCGAGCGACGGGGCCAGGGTCTGTTCGCCCTCTTCCCACTTCGCCGGGCACACTTCGCCGGGGTGCGCTGCGACATATTGCGCAGCCTTGATCTTGCGGAGGAGTTCGGTCGCGTTGCGACCGACGCCTTCCGAGGTGATTTCCATGACCTGGATCACGCCTTCGGGATCGACGACGAAGGTTGCACGGTCGGCCAGGCCGACGCCTTCGCGCAGAACGCCGAAGTTGTTGCTGATGTCGTGGTTCTGGTCGCCCAGCATGTAATAGTTGATCTTGCCGATCGCCGGCGAGGTGTCATGCCAAGCCTTGTGGCTGAAGTGCGTGTCGGTCGAAACCGAATAGACTTCCACGCCCATCTTCTGGAGCGTCGGATACACATCGGCGAGATCTTCGAGCTCGGTCGGGCACACGAAGGTGAAGTCGGCCGGGTAGAAGAAGAAAACGGCCCACTTGCCGCGCACGTCTGCGTCGCTGACTTCGACGAACTTGCCTTCCTTGAACGCCTGCGCGGTGAACGGCTTGATCGAGCTACCAATAATGCCCATTCGCAAATCTCCATGCTTGGTTGATGATCAGGATCTAGGTGATCGGACCCCGGATCCCAAATTGCTAATCCTGTTCTCAGTGATCGAACCAACCGATCATTGTCCGCCACAAAAGATATATAATCGATCAGTGGGGGCGCTTCCAGCCCCACGCGTCCCTATCGCCGCTTATTTTGACGGCCGCGTGGCATGGCCGGCGTTGCCCTTCCCCCCTGCCCCCGGCCCACCCGACACGCGGCCATGACATTCTGCCCAATGGCGCGATAGAAAGATGCGGCGTATCGCCCCGCGCGGGGAAAGAATTACAGGCGCACCTCCGCACACGGAAAAATATTTCACAAATGGTGAGGGCTATGGATTCCCCCTGCGTATTAACAATGCAGGTCGCATCTCGGACACATCGACTTAATATATTGATATTGAACGATGTTTATCCCTTGACCTGTATATACAACCGGTGCTGATTAGCGCCGATAAAAATCATGATCAGGGAGCAATCGTTATGAAGAAGGGGGTCGCGCTGCTTCTCGGCGCAACCATGCTGGCGGGTATCGCCATGCCTGTTCACGCACAGGAAGCGGTGAACGGCGCGGAAGCAAATACGGGCGGCGACATCGTCGTCACCGGCTCGCGCATCAAGCGTCCGGATCTGGCGGGGGTCGGTCCGGCAACGGTCCTCTCGGCCGAGCAGATCGAGAATTCGGGCGTCGTGAACATCGAAAACGTGCTGCAGCGCATTCCCGCGGTGGCCGGCTTCTCGGGTAACCAGACCAACGCCTATTGGACCGGCAACGGCTATGGCACCGCCCAGGTCAACCTGCGCGGCCTCGGCATCAAGCGCACGCTCGTGCTGCTCAACGGCCGTCGCCTCGTCGCGGGCGGCACCGGTGCCAACTCGTCCCCCGATCTCAACATGATCCCCGTGGTCGCGCTCGCGCGCACCGACGTGCTGAAGGACGGCGCCTCGGCCATCTACGGCGCCGATGCGGTCGCCGGCGTGGTCAACCTCATCACCCGCAACGATTTCGAGGGTCTCGGCGTCAGCGGTCGTTACGGCATCACCGGCAAGGGTGACGGCCGCGATTTCACCGGCGACATCATCTGGGGCGCGCGCAACGATCGCGGCGGCATCATGGCGGCGGCCACCTATCAGAAGACGCAGGCCGTCGGCATGACGAGCCGCGCCGCCTGCTCGCTGTCCGAAGTCACCCCCGGCTCGCTGTCGTGCGTCAACAGCGCCAACACCCCCGGTGGCCGCGCGGTGCTCGCCAATGGCCAGCAGATCAACTTCAACCAGGTGCTCGGCGGCAACGGCGATTTCTTCGAACCCTACAGCGCGGCCAAGCACAACATCAACGCGTGGCAGTGGCTGAACGCGGTCAGCCCGATCGAGCGTATCTCGACCTCGGTCTTCGCCGATTACGATATCACCGACAATATCGAAGCCTTTGGCGAATTCCTCTACACGCACCGCAAGAGCAACCAGCTCGCGACGCCGGGGACGCTGCGCAACCTTGCGATCGCGGCCGATCACCCGACCAACCCGACCGGGCAGAGCCTCACCGTCGTGCGCCGCATGCTGCTCGAAGCCGGCCCGCGCCACTTCTTCCAGAAGACCAACACCTGGCAGGCCACCGGCGGTCTGCGCGGCAAGCTCGCCAATGACTGGTCGTGGGAAGTCTCGGCCGCCTTTGGCCGCAACACCGCGAAGGACGGCTCGACCAACGTCGCCAACCTCCAGAACGTCGCCAACACGCTCGACGTGACGAAGTGCTCGAACGCCCCCGGCGCGGCCATTCCGTGCGGCGACTATCTGGGTTACGGCGATCTTACCCCGGCGGTGCTGGATTATATCCACTTCACCTCGGTCGATCGCGGCGGCAACGAACTCGCCAGCTTCACCGCTGACCTGACCGGCCAGATCGTCCAGCTTCCCGCTGGCCCCCTCTCCTTCGCCGCCGGCCTTGCCTACCGCGAGGAAAAGGGCTGGCGTAACCCCGATCCGCTTACCGTTGCCGGCATCGCCAACAACAACCAGCAGGATCCGGTTTCGGGCAAGATCGAAACCAAGGAAGCCTATCTCGAACTCTCGGCCCCGCTGCTTGCCGACAAGCCCTTCTTCAAGGCGCTGACGCTCGACGCCGCGGTCCGTTATTCGGATTACAAGCTGTTCGGCAGCGACTGGAACTACAAGCTCGGTCTCGACTGGCAGCTCAACAACGCGTTCCGCCTGCGCGGCACCTATGGCACCGGCTTCCGCGTGCCCAACGTGCCTGAACTGTTCAGCGGCATCGTCGAGGGCAACCTCACCACCACCGATCCGTGCAGCAACTTCAGCGCCAGCGGCAATGCGACGCTGATCGCCAACTGCCAGGCCTCGGGCGTGCCCGCGGGCTACACCCAGATCGGCACGACGATCCTCACCACCAGTGGCGGCAATCGTGACCTCAAGCCCGAAAGCTCGACGACCTGGACGATCGGTGCGGTATTCCAGCCTAGCGCGCTCGTGCCCGGCCTGTCGCTCACCGCGGACTGGTTCGACATCAAGATCAAGGATGCGATCCGCGCGATCCCGGGGTCGACCAAGCTTGCCGTCTGCTACGCCAGCGCCAATCTCTCGCACCCGTTCTGCGACGATTTCTCGCGCAGCACGCTCACCGGCGAAGTCAACTTCCTGTCGGCGCAGACGATCAACACCGGTCGTGAACAGATGCGCGGCCTCGATCTCGGCCTCGTCTATGCGCGCACGGTCGGCGATGTCGAACTCTCGTTCGACGTGAACGTCACCTGGCTCGACAAGTACGAGATCACGCCGTTCCTCGGCGCGGCGCCGATCGTGTTCGACGGCCATATCGGCGGCGGCAATGGCGGCTATCCGGAATGGCGCGGCTATGGCGCGCTCACTGCGAAGAAGGACAATGTCATCGCCACCTGGTCCACCCAGTGGATCGGCAAGGCGACCGACTTCAACGCGCAGCCCACCCATATCGGCTACCGGACGCCCAACGTCTTCTACCACAACGCGCAGATCGCGTTCGAGGTGAACGACAAGACGCGCTTCCAGATCGGCGTGGACAACCTGTTCGATCGCAAGGCGCCCTATATCCGCAGCTTCACCGATGGCAACACCGACACGATGACCTATGACCTTCTCGGTCGCCGGTTCTATGTCGGTCTGCGCACCGGCTTCTAAGGCAAGGGAACAGGGTCTTGGCTAAGATACGCTGGCCGCTCGTCGCCCGCCGCACGCACAAATGGCTTGCCCTTGTCGTCGGCGTGCAGGTGCTGCTCTGGTCGCTGACGGGGTTCTACATGGTTGCGGTCCATATCGACCACATCCATGGCGATCACCTCGTCCGCACCCCGGCAGCCGAGCCGTTCGACCTTGCCGGTCTCTCGTCGCCGTCACAGATTGTGGCGGCGGCACCCGGCGCAACCGAAATCCGGCTCCAGCGCCGCTTGGACCAGCCCGTCTGGCGTGCGGAAACGCCCGACGGGCCCGCCCTGTTCGATGCACGCACCGGCACCCGCCTCGCGCCCCCGCGCGAGGTTGAGGTGCGGGCGCTCGCCCGCGCCATCTATACCGGCAATGCCGAAATCGCCTCGGTCCGGCTGCTGACCGTGGCGCCCCAGGAAATGGGCGGGCGCAAGCCGCCTTTCTGGCAGGTGGAATTCGAAGGCTGGAACCGGCCCACCCTCTATCTGTCGGCGCAGACCGGTGAACTGCTTTCGCGGCGCCATGCCGCATGGCGGGTGTTCGACATCGCCTGGATGCTCCACATCATGGATTATGACGAACGCTCCGATGTGAACAATCCGCTCCTTCGGGTCGCCACCTGGAGCGCGTTCGCAATGGCCATCAGCGGCGCCTGGCTGCTGCTCTGGGCCTTTCCCCGCAAAAAGAAGAAAAAGAAGGTCGCGGCATGAAAGCCATCCGTTTCTCCCCGCTTTTCTTCCGGCGGGTCCACAAATGGGTCGGGTTGATCCTCGGCCTCCAATTCGTCCTCTGGGCGCTCAGCGGCTCGGTCATGGCGCTGCTCGACAAGGACAAGGTCCGCGCGCATGGCGGCCATATGGAGCACAGCCATGTCCTCCCCGGCGGCGATTATTTCGATCCCGCCAGGCTGCAGGGCATGGACCCGGATATGGGTAAGGTCACGGGCATCACGCTCATCGATCTCACCGGCCGCCCGATCTATGAAGTGCGCACCGAAAAGGGCATCCGCCTCGCCGACGCCACCGATGGCTCCCCCGTCACCATCGATCGGGAAACCGCCAGCGCGGTCGCCCAGATGATGAACGAGGCGCCGGTCACCAGCATCGCGATGATGCCCAAGGCCAATCTCGAGGCGCGCGACCATAGCGGCCCCATGTGGCGCGTGAACTTTGCCGATGCCGAAAACAGCAGCGCCTATGTCTCGGCCGAAACCGGGCGCTTCCTCGTCATGCGCGGTGATATGTGGCGCACCTGGGATTTCTTCTGGATGCTGCACAACATGGATTATGTGAACCGCTCCAGCTTCAACCATCCGTTCATCATCTTCGTCGCCTTCGGCACGCTCTGGCTGTCAGGCACGGGCTTCTATCTGCTGTTCAAGAGCTTCAACCGCTCGGACTTCAAATGGCTGCGCCGTCGCAAGACGCCCAAAAGCCGGCCGGTCACTGCGGCCTGATACGACAAAGGGGGCTTCGGCCCCCTTTTCTTTTGGTCCTCTGCGCTCTTTTGGGCCTTGTCCGCGAACGCCATCGGTCGCGCGCGCACGGAACTTCATTTCACTGCGAACTGTTCCTGTTACCAGGCATGTCAGCGGCTTGCCGGCACTATCACCGTGCGCATAATTCGTGCGATACTAGGGGAAATCGATGCAACCTTTTGATGGCAGGATGATCCGCAATTAGCCCGGCGACCCTTAGCACGCTCATCCTGCTGGCCACGCTGACGCTGTTCGCATCGGAACGCGTGCGCCACGATCTGGTCGCGATGATCGCGTTGTTTGCAACGCTCATCACCGGTCTAGTCAAGCCGGGCGACGCCTTTCAGGGCTTTGCGGACCCGGCGGTTCTGGCGGTGGCCGGGGTGCTTGTGGTCGGGCGTGCGGTCGAATTGTCGGGTGCGGCCTCCGCCATTGCGCGGTTGACCATTCCGCCGCGCGCGGGCTTCACGCTCAGGCTGGCGGGCCTGTTGCTGATCGGCGCGCTGCTTTCGGCGTTCATGAACAATATCGCGGCGCTGGTCATCACCATCCCGATCGCCACCGAGGTCGCGCGCGATGCGCGCCTGCCGCCCGCCGCAACGCTGATGCCCCTTGCCTTCGCCACCATCTTGGGCGGCATGACCACGCTGATCGGCACCCCCGCCAATCTCATCCTGTCGTCGGTTCGGGAACAGGAACTGGGCACGCCCTTCGGCTTCTTCGCGATGACGCCGGTGGGCGCGGCGGTCACCTGCGCGGGCCTGATCTACCTTGTCCTTATTGGCTGGCGGCTATTGCCCATCCGCAACCGGACCGATCGGCGGGTGCGCGCGCCGTGGCGCATTTTCGAAATGGCGGTGCCGCATGGCGGCACCATGCCTTCGCCGGAAACCCTGCGCAGCGCGGGCGCGCGGGTGTTGGCGGCATTCCGGCATATCGACCGGATCGCGGTCGCGCAGGTCGGCCGGGCCGGGGATCGGCTGCTCATCCTGTCGCGCTCAAGCCCCTGGGATATCGCACAGGCGGTCGAGTTGGAGGCGCTTGCCCAGCGCAACGAGGCCGAAGACGCCGTCACCGCGCATGTCGTGGTCGCGCACGGCTCGCCGTTGATCGGCAGCGGCTATGACGAAGTGCGCACGCGCAGCCAGGAACAGCTTGAGGTTGTCGCCGTGGGGCCGCGCATCGCGCGCGAACGCCAGCCGCTGGTGCGCATGCGGATCAAGGCTGGCGACCAGCTCTATATTCGCGGGCGCAAGGGCCATATCGCCCGCTTCCTGACCAGCGCCCGCCTGCTCGAGATCGACCGGCTCGATCCGATGCCCGTCAACCGTATGCGTGCCGCCGCGATCATCGCCATTTTCGCGGCCGCCATCGTCGGGATCGTCGTCTTTCGGCTTTCGCCCGCCATCGCCTTTGTCGGTGCCGCGGCGGTTTTGGCGGGCGCGCGCCTCCTTCCGTCAGAGGATGTCTATCGGTCGATCGACTGGTCGGTGCTGGTGCTGCTCGGCGCGATGATCCCCGTCGGGCAAAGCTTCGAAGATAGCGGCGCCGCCGCCATCGCCGCGCAGTGGCTGGGCGGCATATTGTCAGACCAGCCATTGTTCATGGTTCTGGCCGCGCTCTGCTCGGTCACGCTGCTGCTCTCGATCTTCCTCAACAATGTGGCGACCGCGATCATCATGGGGCCGATGGCTATCGGCGTTGCGCGGCTCCTCGGGGTCGATCCGGATGCCGCGCTGCTCGCGGTGCTGATCGGCGCGTCGTCGGATTTTCTCACCCCCATCGGGCACCAGAACAATCTGCTCGTGATGGGCCCGGGCGGGTACCGGTTCACCGATTATGCGCGCATGGGCACGGTGCTGGTGATCATCGTGGTTGGCGTCGCCGCCGGAACGCTTTCCCTGTCCGGCTGATACCGGAATTCCCTGTCCGGCTGATACCGGAACGCCGGCTGGCCTGAGCGCTGAATGGCCTGAACGCTGAATGGCCTGAACGCAAAAAACAAAGCCCCCGCCGGCACCCTAGTACCGGCGGGGGCGTAAAGTTTACCGTGTCTGCGATGCGGAGGCGTCAGCCACCATGGCATCAAGGTCGAAATCGAGGCTCTTGATACGCGGCGGGAATTCCTGAAGCGATTTCATGAATTTCGCGATCTGCGCGTTCGCCGGCGCCAATGTCCAGGATCGGTTTTCCTGCCATTCGTCAAACCCGCGCGCCTCATGGAAGCGTTCGAAAGGATCGAGCTTCAAATTGGTGATAAGCGGCGTGTTCAGATTTTCCTGTATGCCGTTGAACCATTTATCCTGCGTCTTGAACAGGAACTTCCAGTCGCCATAGCGCAGGCCGTGCAAGGTGGTTTCGGTGAAGTAATAGAAATCCATCCGCTTTGACTTGCCCTTTCCGCTCAGCAGATCGGTCTGGTCATAGCCGTCGAGATGGACCTTATAGGTCATGTCGCCGACCTTCTTGCCCTTGAGCAGTTCGTCCTTGAGGTCGGGTTCGCCAAGCGCAGAGAGGATGGTCGGCATCCAGTCTTCCATCGCCATGAACTCTCCGGTGGCGACCCCTTCCTGAATCCGGCCGGGCCAGCGCACCACCATCGGCACGCGGAAACCGCCTTCATAGCCACCGACGCCCTTTTCGCCCCGGAACGGCTGGTTGCCGCCATCGGGCCAGCTGTTCGATGCCGCGCCATTGTCGGTCGAGAACATGACGACGGTATCATCGGCCACGCCCAGTTCTTCCAGCAGATCGAGCAGCTCGCCGACATGGTCGTCCATCTGCTTCACGCCGTCAGCATAAAGCCCATAACCGGTCACCCCGTCATAGGAGGGCGGCAAATGGGTCTGGTAATGCATGCGGGTCGTGTTGTGCCACACGAAGAACGGCTTGTCGGCCTTCACCGCGTCCCGGATGAAGCGCTTGGATTCGACCATGAACTCATCGTCGAGCGTCTTCTGCCGCTCCGAACCGAACGGTCCCTTGTCCTCGATCGTCTGGCCGCCCTTGCCATCGGCCTTGCTGTGGGTCACGCCGCGCCAGGCAAAGGCCTTCGCGACTTCCGGGTCCTTCGGATAATCATATTCCTCGCTATATTGCCCGGCGTTCAGGTGATAGAGGATTCCGAAGAATTCATCGAACCCGTGCATCGTCGGCAAATGCTCGTCGCGGTCGCCAAGATGGTTCTTCCCGAACTGGCCGGTGGCATAGCCATGGGGCTTGAGCAGTTCGGCGATCATCGGGTCTTCCTTCTGCATGCCCTGCGGCGCGCCGGCCAGGCCAACGGTGCTGAGCCCGACGCGGATCGGATATTGCCCGGTGATGAAGGCCGCACGCCCTGCCGTGCAGGATGCCTGGGCATAGTGATCCATGAAGATCATGCCCTTTTCCGCGATCCGGTCGATGTTCGGCGTTGAACCGCCCATCATCCCGCGATGATAGCAGCTGAGGTTCCACATTCCGACATCGTCGCCCCAGATGATGAGGATATTCGGTTTCTTGGCCATCCTTAAAGACTCCATTGCACCTTCGGTCATCGTCAGCTTGAACGGGGGCGCCGCGTGGCTGCATCGGGATAACCCCTGAGATCGTCCCATGATCGCCGCAAGCCGGCCAAAGGATCATCGCGGATCCTCTTGCGCGGCATCGGTGGTCAGGCGCCTTGGACGCACATGCGCCATGGTTCGAAACGCCCGCGACGGCCGCCGAATGCCGTCACAAGGCTGCCCCCGCGAGATTAATCAACCACGCGGATATCCACAGGAATTTTCCCGGTGCCTCATGGGGAAAACCCCGATGCTTTATCCCCGATCCACAAGATAGCGTGCGACAGGAGAAGGGGGGCCGGGGCGACCAAATGGTCGCTGCATTGTCCTGCTTCCACGTTTCCGCCTGATCCGGGCGCCAAGAGGAGGAGTGCAGCATGACGCGCCTTCGCATATTCCCGAATACCGCATTTCCTGCATACGGCCGTCGGTGCCGCCTGCACACGGCCATGGGGGCCGTCGCACTGGCGGCGCTATGGCCTTCGGCGGGCCAGGCCCAGACGCTTGACGATAATTACTGGCTCAACGTCCAGGCCTATTATCCCACGCTCGACACGGATGTGCGCGTCACCGCCGAAACGCAGCAAAGCATCGGGTCGAACATCGATCTCGAAGGCGATCTCGATCTCGACAACCGAGAGGTGCTGCCCGCTATTTCCGCCGGCGCCCGTCTGGGCCGCGTCATCCTCGGCGCGGATTTCTTCAAGGTCAAACGCAGCGGCGAGGTTGGCCTGCTCCGCGATATTACCTTCGACGGCGTCACCTATCCGGTGTCCGCCAATGTCGAAAGCAGCTTCTCCAGCGACATTTACCGGCTGACTGCGGGCTATGCCTTTGTGCAGGAGCCGAATATCGAGATCGGGGCGGCGCTGGGGCTTCATGCCACGAACTTCCGGGTTTCGCTGTCGGGTGAGGCTGCAGCCGGCGGCGGCGGTGTCTCCACCACAACCCGGCGGAAAAAGGTGTTCGCCCCGTTGCCCACGCTCGGCCTGTTCGGCACCTGGAAGATCGCGCCCCGGCTGGAGGCGAATGCGCGGATCGATTATCTGTCGCTCAAGATCGATGACTATGACGGCAAGCTCATCAATATCCAGAGCGGCCTGAGCTACCGGATTTTCGATCATGTCAGCCTTGGCCTTGCCTATCGTTATGTCGATTATCGGCTTGGCGTGGACAAGGACAGCTGGAACGGGCGCGTCCGCTACAAGCTCAATGGCCCGGCGCTGATCCTTCAGGGATCATTCTGACCTCATTGCGCCGCCTGTCCGCCCTCTTCCCGCGTCAGCAGGTGGAGGAGCGGCAGGGAAATGATCGTCGAAATCACGAGCGACAACAGGATCGCCGCCGGCGCCATCTTCGCATCGGGAAAACTATGGCTCGCAATCGCAACCGCCACGCCCGGATGGCGGGTGGCGGCGGCCAGCGCCAGCGCGGTCCGGTCGCCACGATCCTTGCCTCCAAGCAGAAAGCCTGCCGCCAGCCCGATCAGGATCGCAACCGTCAACACAATCGGCGTGCCCTGCTTGATCAGCTGCCACATCGCCGGCATGAGCACGATCAGCAGCCCAAGCATCGCGACGACGAGCAAAACCGACCCGGCCTTGCTCGTCACCTGGCTGACAATGTCGATATGGCGCCCCAGAACCCGCGCGCCCACCAGCCCCAGCACAAGCGGCAGCAGGATCGATATCGCCACCGGCGGCACGATATCCATCGGCGTGATGTTGCCCTCCGCACCCAGCAGATGGGCCGCAAAGGATACGCCGAAAGGCGCGATCACGACCGACGCGATTGTCGCCAGAACCAGAAGCCCGGTCACATAACAGGCATGGCCCCCGGCCTTGATCTGCTTGCCCGGCAAAATCGGCGGCAGGGGCGACAGCGCGATCGCCACCAGCGCCACCTGCACCGCCGGGTCGAGATCGAGCATCCCGGCCAGGAAAATGGCCACGCCCGGCACGATGACGAACATCGCGATCAGCGCGCCCAGCCCCAGTTTCCAATGGGTAAACAGATAGCCAAGGTCCGCGAAGCGCGCACGCAGCGTCAGGGAAAAGAGCATCAGGATGATGCTCACCGTGAGCGTCAGGCTCAATATCTGAACGATGGTCATGCAGCTCTCCGCGGCCGGGCTTTGTCAGCGTGGTGGGTTGACGACGACATATTGGACGGATGATCCCGCATATTGCGGCTGGTACCAGGTATTGCCGCATTGCGAGTAGTTGATCCCGTTGACCATCACGCTGCTGCAATTCGGGGGAATGCTGCGCACGATGCTGCCCACGACCGCTGCGGTCACCGCCACCGTGGCGGCGGTGCGCACCGGATGCCAGTGGTCGTCCCAATCATCATCCCAATGGTCGTGGCGGCCGTGATAATGGCTATCGCCGTTGTAATTGTGATTGATGTTGATATTCGCGCTGCCGCGTGCAGGCGGGCGGCCATGCGATGGCCCGCCACCATGGTGCCCGCCGCCGGGGCGCGATGCATGGCCCCCGCCGGGCGGACGCGCATGCCCGCCGCCGCCACCGGGCGGGCGTGACACATGGCCGCCCCCGCCCGCAGGCCGCTTGGGCCGCTGGGCGGCGGAGGCGACATCGCCCAGCCCTGCGCCGATCGCGGGAAGCGGCGCCGTTGGCGCGGGCCATGCGATCGGAAAGGCGTTGAGCGGCGCGCCGCCCAGCGCCAGCGCACCAACGCCGATCACGGCGAGGCTCCTGCCGAAGACCTGTTTCATTGTGCACCTCCTTGCTGTGCGGCCACCTCAGTGATCGGAATTTTGCGCGCATCGGCAGGGGGCGTGAACGCCAGTGCCGATGCCTCGACCGGGGTGGTCAGGTCCCAATGCAGGACCGCCGTATATTGGGGCATGGAGGCATCGTCGCGGCTGGTGATCACCAGCTTGCACGGCAGGGGCTGCGCGCCCTCCTCCACCCATACCTGCCAGTCCACCTTTTCCTGGCGGAAGGCGTAATGCATGCAGGTGCGCTTATCGATCCGTTCGGGGCGGATCACCATCGCTTCCTGAATACGCGAACGGATGGTCTGGTCGGTGCCCCATTCGAACAGGTCGGCCAGCGGCACTTCCAGCCCATATTTGGTGCGCGCAACCTCAAGCGTCTGGCCGATGCTCGGCGGCGCGGCGAAGCTGGCATAATAGCCCAGCCGCGGCGCATAGACGGTGAAGTTCTTGCCGTCATAGAACATCTCGCGGCTTTGCGTGTCCGCCTCCGTGCTCACCCGAAAGGCATTGGGCCGGCGCACCTTGAGGTCGACGCGCGCGCCGAACTGGATCTTCTGCCCGTCTTCCAGGACGACTTCGGTCGTGGCGTCGGTTTTCACCGAAAAATTCGCGATCGATCGCAGCGCCGCGCTCATTCGGTCCATCGCGGCCATCGCCTGGGCGTCGATCGCGGCATTGGCGGTTGCGGCGCCGCCCTGTTCGCTGCCCTGCGCGCTCCCCTGTGCGCTCGCTGCCTGAGAAGCCCCGGCGCCGATACAGGCAAGGGCAAGCAGCAAATTTCGCATTTTCGCATTGGCCATCGGTTCGTTACCTCCAATACCGGCCGTCGCTCGACCCCTGCGGCACGATCGCGGCAGCAAGCCTCGCGAACAGCCCGACTATCGCCATTCGGGCAAACACCCCCCATCGGGGATTACGCTGAATACGCCTGTTTCGAACCCTTTAGGCCGGCTCCGTCGGTCCGGCCGCGTCGCCAGACGGGTTATTTCGGGAACAGCAAGGTCAGGATGAGGCGCCCGCCCCAGCTGGGCCCGTCGCCCGGCCGTTCGGCATAATATCGAACCCCGCCGCCCAGGCTGACGGGCTGTTTTCCGAAGGTGAAGACATGGCTCACCGTTGCGTTGATCGGAACGGTCCATGCCTTTGCCTTCCAGTCATAGCTGGTTTCGAGATTGAGGCCGAACGATGTCGAATCCGGAAGCGTCTTGGTGACAAAAGGCTGAATGAAGGTCGTGCTCACGCCCGATCGGTCGTCATCGCCCGCGAACGACCAGATATGGTTCGCCAGCATGCCCACCGTCACCCCGCCGCTCTGCTTGAGCGCGACCGCCGTCGGCCCCGCGCCGAACTTCTCGGCGGACAGCGCCGATTTTCCGGTCGGCCAGAGGAAAACCGGGCCAACGCCCCATACAAAGCCGTTATCGGCCTGTTTCGGCGACAGGAAAAAGCTTTGCACCACATCGCCCAGGCCGCTGACGCCCCCCTGCCCCTCGACGGTTTCGCCCTGGCTGATGATGGGCAGGATGGTGCGGGTGATCAGGTTCCAGTCCTGCCCCACCGAGATCGGGATGACAGGCTGGATGTTGACCGTCAGGCGATCGCCATCCGCCGGGCCATAGCAGCAGTCATAATTGAACTGGAACGGCACCGAGATCAGATTGGCCACCGGGTTCGCCAGCTGATCGGCAAGCCCCTGCCCCGACGAAGCGCCTGCATCCGCTGCATCCTGCGCATCCTGTGCGTGAAGCGGGGCGGCCGGCAACGCCGCCGCACAGGCGAGGATCAGGGCCAGACGCTTCATCGATTTTCCCCTCAATTGGTCAGGACAGACTGATCCACGATCGCCGGGGCATCTGGCCATCCGGCTTTTCCCTGAAAGCCCAAGGTGCTGTCGGCATAAGCCCCCTGTTCGCAACCCGGTCGTCTCAGGGGTCTCCCTCCTGCGCGCCGGGGGCTTCCCCGATTGCCGGTCGCTCTGTCTGCCGAAATCATGGCGCTTCCCGATAACAACAAGCTGGAGCATTCATGGAACAAGGATCCGCCCCACGCCCCGAGCGCGTTCCCCCCAGAATTGTCCCCGATCTGCCGGAAATCAGCGCCGAACAACAATCCAGCGCCTCCACCATCTATTCCCGTTTCCGCACGACGCTTTCGCAACGGCGCACGGGGCTGTCCGAACATCGCACTGATCTGTCCGAATTCCGCACCGATCTGTCGGAACACCGCACCGAATTGGGGATGCGGCGCACGGGCATGGCGATCCAGCGTACGCGCATGGCCGCCGATCGCACGATGATGGCCGAAGTGCGCACCTCGCTGTCGATGATCGGCTTCGGCTTCACGATCTACCAGACATTTCGCAGCCTGGCCGATGCAGACATGCTCAACGGCGGAAACGCGCCGCGCAACTTCGGGCTGTCGCTGATCCTCCTGGGCATGCTGATCCTGCTCGGCGGGATCTGGCGGCACATCCAGTTCGCCAACGAACTGCGCAGCCGGCGCGCCGATCTGACCGCGGAAGGGCTGATCCACGGGGAAAGCCGCTATCCGGTTTCGGTCAGCCTAATCGTCGCGATCGGCCTGTTCACGGTGGGGCTGATGGCCGCGCTCAACATCCTGTTCGGCCTCACATTATTCGGCTGATCCGCGTGCCTTTGCCTTCTTCTCTTCACCCGGGCCGAATGTTTCGATATCGCGTTCCAGGAAAAAGCTGAGCCCGGTACGGATCGCCGCGATCGCCGCCAACTTGCCGATATCATCCCAGGTCGGCGCGATCGCGGTGCGGATGATATCCGCCCCCAGCGCGAATTCGAGCGCCAGGATGATCCACTGCGCGAAATTCATCCAGATCCGCCGCCGCATCACCGGGTCGGATTGGTTGAAAGGCAGGCGGGCCATGCGCACCAGGGCCTCCATCGCGCCATAGACCACCAGCATCGCGGCAACGGCCTCAAGCGCAAGCGCGCCCCATGAGGCCGCGATATTCAGAAATTCTTCCATCGCCTTTCCTTTCGGAAAATCAGTTCGCGGGGAGATTCATGTGCAGCGGGATCGAAAAATCGATCCAGAAGGACGTGCCCTTCAGCCGGTTGGTCGCATCCAGTTCGCGGAACACCCTGCCCCTGAACGTCGCCGGCGTCCCCGCCATCGTCACGGTCGTCGCGGCGGTCGCGCCAACCGCGAACACTTCGCCGCGAAACGGGCCAAGCACACCGTCATCGTCGCTTATCTGCTTTTGATAATAGGTCTGCAGCCCGAACGAGAATGCCGGCGAAAAGGCCTTTTCCACCGCGGCTTCCAGATGGATCTCGTCGCCGCTGTCATAATCGGTGGTCCGGTTGCGCCCGTTCCACGTATAGCCGCCCTTGGCCGAGACATCCCATCCCGTATCGGGATCGTGCCAGCTCAGCGCAAGCGCCCCGTCGACCGCCCAGCGATGCAGCGACAGATTGGCAAGCGCGCCTTCGCGGTAATTGCCGATCGGCACATTGATCATGGTGGAAAGCTGGACGTGCAGCTTGTCCGCCTGCCACCCCATCATCGCCGCGACCACCGGGTCCCCCGTGGTCAAGGCGCTGTCGTGCCGGGCGCCGGAAAGCGATGGCCCGCCGGGCGAGGTCAGCAGCGCCTCGACATCCACCATCGGCGCGCCAAAGGGCGTGGTGACGCCGAACGCGAACGTGCCGCCAAGCGCATTGGTCGTCGGCACGAACAACAGGGTCGGGAAATCGGCGACAATCGCCGTATCAAGCCCGGCGGCCAGATTGCCGTTGATCGGAAAGGTGCGTTCGGCCTTTGCGTTGCCGTCATAAATCCAGATCAGCTTGTCCAGATAAACACCCTCGACCGGCGGCATGATCGCGGTCCCCGGACCACCCGATCCGAGAAGATAGAGCGATGCGCCGCTTTCGGTTGCCTGTGCCGGCTGGGCACCGGCCGCCAGCGCCAGCGCACCGATCGCCGCGCCCATGCTTTTGCGATTTGCCAGGTCGTACATTCCCACTCTCCGCAAGGTGGCCTTTGCGACAAGCCTATTGCCCTCGCGTCAAAGGCTAATCGGGAATTACCCCGAACAACCGCGCCCATGGTTACCATTTGTCGTGTGCCGGCCGATATTTGGCGGCCCTTTGCCGCCGGCCTCCGGCCGCGCGTCAGAACGCTTCGCCAATGCCGAAATAAATGGCGCTGCCATCCTTGCCCCAGGCAATATCGAACCGCAGGTTCACGCGGTTCTTGGTCGACGCCAGATACCGCAGCCCCACCCCGCCCGATGCAAGCACATGGCTGTTCTTCCAGATATCACCGCTGCTCGGCGCAATGCCGCCCGCCCCGCCAAACCCCACAACCCCCAGCCGGCTGGTGATGTTCTGGCGAATTTCGGCCTGAAGCGCCCATGTCGCACGATCGCGGTACCGCCCCGATTCATAGCCGCGCAGATCGGCATGCTGGCCGAACATGCACAGATCGTAAAAGGGCGCCCGGCCCTTGACCGCGCACAGCGTCTTGCGCAGCGCGAGCACGGTCTGCTTGCCCAGCGGGAAATAGCCGGTGGACAGCAGTTCCAGCCGGCGATGCTCAAAATCGCTCCCCAGAAACTCGGCGCCGAACATCCAGGTTCCCGTCACCAGCACCCCCTTGCGCGGGGTAAAGGGGTGGTTGCGCGTATCGAAGGTGAAGGACGGGCCGATCGCCGATATCTGGCTGCGCAGCTCGATATCGGGAAGATCAAGGTCGGGGCGCTCGGGCACGGGGATGCTCACCGACGATCTTATCCGCAGATAGCGCATCCGCGCGCCGACATGCAGGTTCGACAACAGCCCATGATCGAACAGGCGCACCTGCCCGTCGGCATAGGCCATCAAGCCCCGATCGCGCAGATCCACCGATATCCCGGCAGCGCCCGCATTCGAGCCGATCCCATAGAATTTCAGGCGCGCATCGCCATAGCCAAGCAGCGCGCTGATCCGGAAACGGTCGTCGTCGAGCGACATCTGATGAAACAGCCCACCGCCCCAGGTATCGGTGCTGGTATAGCCCGCGGCGATGCCGGTAACCCAGGGCGTCGGCGCGTTATTGGGATTATAATAAAGAACCCCGGCCAGCGCGGCGCCGGTGCCAAGCGCGGGGTTCGCCACGGGCAGCGGCGCGACGATCAGGTCGGGCTTCGCGCTGGTTTCGGGTGTTTCCGCGTCGGGTTCCAGCGTCTCGGCTTGGCGCTCCATTTCCTCGGGCAATTGCATCGTCTGGGCCAGCGCGCCGGGGGCCCCCGCCACCGCTGCGCCAAGGCCGATATATGTGATGATTCTTGCGCATGCGCGCATCCGCCACCTCCCAAACCAACGCGCTCCAGCGATACCGCGCGCGCCGGCGGCCGCCCATCGGGGGTTCCACCCAATTCGCAAGGCCCCGTTCGCCGTTCGGCACGGGTCTATCCGCCCATGGACCGGGGAATTATCCCGATATCGCGCCCCAATGGCTGCCGGGCAGTTTAAGGGCATGATGGAACGCCTTGCGCTCGCTTCTCTCATCGGCATCGCCCTTTGGGCGTCTCCGGCCGCACAGGCTCAGGGGCCGGCCACCCCCGGCCCGGAAACGCCCGGCCCGGAAATCTCTGCCGACGATCGACAGGCCAGCGCCTGCCCGCCCGAAATGGCGAATGATTGTCCGCGCACAGCCCCCGCACCGGAACGCGACCGCCTTTTCCCGCTGGGCGGGCGCGCCGCGATCGCGCGGGGATATCGCATCCCCGAACCATGGGGGATCGGCGCGCTCATGGTCTGGACGAACACGAACTTCAATTCGCGCGATCTATCTGTCGCGGTGCGCAAGGGCGGGGCGCCGTCCGCCGATGCGCCCCTCGCCCCCCTGCCCGCGGTTACCACCAACCGGCTGGAAGGCGATAATCGCATGCTCGGGCTTAAGGGCGATCTCTGGCTTTTTCCCGGCGTCAACCTGTTCGCCTCGATCGGCAAGGTCAAAGGCACGAACCAGATCGATATCGATGTCGATCTGGACGCGGTGATCCCCTTTCCATTCTGCCGCCCGGCCAAGCCCTGCGGCACCATCCGGCTGCCGGTCGAAACCAGGGTCAACAACACCACGGTCACGCTCGGCACCATATTGGTCTATGGCAATGAACACTGGTTCGTGCTGGGTTCCGCCGCCAAGACCGTGAGCATTTCGTCGAAAGAGCGTTCCGACGTCGAATCGACCAATATCGGATTGCGCGGGGGGCCCCGTTTCCAGCTCGCCGAAAACACCTATTTTGCGCCCTATATGGGGGCGAATTATTTCGATCTCGATACAACCGTCAAAGGCCTTGTCGAAAGCCCGGCGGTGTTCGAAGACGGGGACAGCGTCCATCTGCGCTACAAGGTCGATATGTCGGCCAGCCATCCCTGGGCCGCGGTCGCGGGGTTCAACGTCGAATTAAACCGCCATCTTTCGTTTCAGGCGGAAATTCAGGCGGGCGCCGAATCCACCCGTATCCTCGCCAGCGCTGGCGTCCGTTTCTGATTCTCCGGACACCTCGGGGTTTTCCCCGAGCCGATTTTGGGACATCACTGATAGAGACGCATTGGGTAAACCAGCTTTAATGCACCCTGCATATTGGTGGGAGAATCGACCTTGGGGGAAAATCCGCATCCAGAACTGGCCGGAATGATCCATCTGACGGGTGGGATCTTCTGGATGGGATCGAACGACCATTACCCCGAGGAAGCGCCCTGTCACCCCGTGGCGGTCGATCCGTTCTGGATCGATGAGGCACCGGTCACCAACCGCCAGTTCAAGGCCTTTATTGCCGCGACCGGCCATGTCACCTCTGCCGAAACGCCGCCCAATCCCGATGATTATCCGGGTGCGCACCCCGATATGCTGCGCCCGGCATCGCTCGTTTTCACGCCCCCCGAACCCGATGTCGTCATCCGCGAATTTTCGCAGTGGTGGGATTACCGCATCGGCGCAGATTGGCGCCATCCGCTCGGCCCCGGGTCTTCGCTCGATGGCCTTGACGATCACCCGGTCGTGCACATCGCCTATGACGATGCGCTGGCCTATGCCCGTTGGGCCGGCAAGGAACTGCCCAGCGAGGCCGAATGGGAATTTGCGGCACGCGGCGGGCTCGACCGCGCCGAATTCGCCTGGGGTGACGAACTCATGCCCGGCGGCGTGCCGCAGGCAAATACCTGGCAGGGCGCGTTCCCGCGCGAAAACAGCCTGCTCGACGGGTATCTTCGCACTTCTCCGGTCCGCGCCTATTCCCCCAATGGCTATGGTATTTTCGACATGATCGGGAATGTCTGGGAATGGACGGGCGATTATTATGCGGATCATCAGCCCGGCCCGCTCAAGACATGCTGCGCCCCCCGCAACCCGCGCGGCGCCGTTGCCGAAGAAAGCTTCGATCCCGCCATGCCCGCCATCCGCATCGCCCGAAAGGTGCTGAAAGGCGGATCGCACCTGTGCGCGCCCAATTATTGCCGCCGCTATCGCCCCGCGGCGCGGCATCCGCAGCCCGTCGACACATCGACCAGCCATGTCGGTTTCCGCTGCGTCATCCGCACGTCCGACGGCGCCAGCAACATTCAGAAACATTCATGATGGTATTTTACATTTTTTAAAGAAGTCCTCTAAGTAGAAAATTATTAAATCAGGCATTTCCACAAACATATATTTCTGACATGATAATTCCCTATCCCGTAAGTAGTCACAAAAGATGAAAGGGAGGACAATGCGTTGGGAAAAGGATTATTCACCTGACCCGAACTCGATACGCTTGGATGATTTCAAAGCGGTCATCGGATCGGAAGGCTTGAATAACAACATTAACATGCTGGATGTATTGCTGGCCCGCAATGATGAGCGCCGGCAAATTGCCCGCGATCTTCATGACTCAACGGCGCAGCTTCTTCTTGAACTCGAATTCGCACTAAATTCGCTGGAACAGGAAAATACCAGCCTTTCGGACTGCCCCGCGCGGTCGGTCATCGCCCGTCTGCAAAATCAGATGCGCTGCTTCACCTATATGCTCCACCCACCAGAGCTGGAGAAATACGGCCTGATCGGCGCGCTCGAGGCGCTGACGCTGGGGATGTCCGCCCGCACCGGGATCGATATTTCCTTCAATGCCCGCGGGCATCGCGATGGCATTCCGCCCGAGATGGAGCTTGCCATCCTGCGGATCACGCAAGAAGCGCTGATGAACGTGTTCAAGCACAGCGGATCGGACCGTGCCGAGGTCCGTCTGCATTGCACGTGCAACTGGATCTGCTTGCGGGTACGCGATTTCGGGGTCGGGCGGCGCGCCAAAAAGGCGATCGATTCAGGATTGGGCGTTGGTCTGCGCAGCATGGCCGAACGCATGGCCACGCTGGGCGGAAAGGTCCGGATCAACCTGCTCGACAGGGGGGTCGCGATATCGGCGGTTGTCCGCAATTCCGTCGAGATTTGCCCTGAGGTTCAGGGCCCCACCGCCTGTCGGCGTCTCACGCCTCAATGATATTGTTGCGCACGGCATAGCGCACCAGTTCGGCGGTGCTTTTCAAATCAAGTTTGTGCATCGCCGCCGCCCGGTGGGTTTCCACCGTCTTGATCGACAGGTTCAGAATCGCCGCGATTTCCTTGTTGAGGCGGCCTTCGGAGATCAGTTGCACAATCTCGCGTTCGCGCGGCGTCAGCGCGTTCGCCGGGGTCTCGCGCGCCGCCATCTCAATAAACCGGTCAAGCAGCGTCTGCGAAACATTGCCGGAAAAATAGGGCCTTTTCACCGACAAAGCCTCCACCGCCGCAATCAGATGCTTGGTCGCGTCGGATTTCAGCAAGTAACCGCGCGCACCTGCGGTCAGCAGTTCGGACAAGACATCCTCGCGATCATGCATGGTGAAGATCAGGATTTCGGTGCGCGGCAGTTCCTTCTTGATCGCGCGGGTCAGTTCCGGCCCGTTCATCATCGGCAGCGAATAATCGAGGATGGCAATATCGGGGCGTACGGATCGAATGACTTCAAGCGCCTCGCGCCCGTCCGATGCCTCTCCCACAACGCGCCAATCCGGATGCGCGGACAGGACGGATCGAACCCCCAGCCTGATGGCCTCATGGTCATCCGCCAATACGATGCGACGAACCGGACTGCTCATCCCCTGCCTCCCAAGCCTGTCGGCGACCACCCATGGCCCTTGTATCGGGGTAATGAACCATCCCCCCAGCCCAAAGCCCATCGGGGTTCCCCCTCAAAGGGGGCCCGACCTTCCACTATGCGCGCTGTTTTGGCCCCTCAAAGGAACGCCCCTGCCCCACGCGCGGGTTAATCCTGATAGGGACTTTCCAGCCATTTCAATAACAAAAAACCATGTTGAGGGGAGACTATCATGTCGGGCATCGAGCAATGGCTTCTTGTGGCGCCGATCTGGCTGATCGGCATCGTCATCTATCTGGGCATGCTCGTTGCCGCGATGCTCGGGTGGCAACTCCGCAAACGCTATGTCGGCGAGGATAGCGAGCGGTCGCATAACGAAGAAGGCTATATCGTCTCTTCGGTCATGGGGTTGCTGGCGCTTTTGGTGGGGTTCACCTTCGCGCTGGCGATCGATCGCTATGACACCCGGCGCGCCGTCGTGCTCGCCGAAGCCAATGCGATCGGAACCACCTATCTGCGCACCCAGATGCTCGAAGAACCCCATCGCACCCGGATCAGCGAACTGCTGACCGATTACACCGCCAACCGCATCGATCTGGCGCGCCAGCATGTCGGCAAGGAACAGGAAGAGCGGCTGGCGGCCAGCGACTCGATGATCGTCGAGCTGTGGCAGGCCACCGTCGCGGCTTTCCCGACAATCGAGACCCGCCCCTTTTCAAGCGCCTATCTGAGCACGATGAACGAGATGATCGACATGGATGCCGCGCGCCAGCAATCGCGCCGCTCGCATGTCCCGGTCGAGGTGTTCCTGGTGCTGATCCTCTATCAGATCATCGCCGCCGGTGTGCTCGGCTATGTTCTGGGCGGCCGTCGCGGGCGCACCACGGCCGCCTTGCTTTTGCTGCTGTTCGGTGGTTCGCTGATCCTCGTGATCGACATCGATCGGCCCAATGCAGGCGGCATTGTCGAACGGCAGGTGGCGATGGAACTGCTGCTCAAGATGATGCGCGAAAACCCGGCGGGCAGCTTCGATCGCACCGCGCCCGCGATCACGCCCGCGCTTGCATCCCCGCCCGCACCCGCACCGCAATAAGCGCTGTCATCATTGCTCCACGCGTCGCGGATGATATGGCTGCGCCATGGCACGGATCATCATCTTCAGCGGCGCAGGGATCAGCGCCGAAAGCGGCGTCCAGACCTTCCGTGACAAGGACGGTTTGTGGGAAGGCCATGATATCGACGAGGTCTGCAACTATCAGACCTGGCAGCGCAATTACGACGCGGTCCACCGTTTCTACGACGAACGCCGCGTCGCGCTGGGCACGGTCGCCCCCAATGATGCGCACCGGCTGATCGCCGATTGGGAACGGCGTTACGCCGTGATCAACGTCACCCAGAATATCGACGATCTGTTCGAACGCGCGGGCTGCCGCGACGTGATCCACCTCCACGGCTTCCTCACCGAAATGCGCTGCTATGAATGTGATCGGCGCTGGGACATCGGTTATCGCCGGCACGACACCACGCTCTGCCCCGACGCCTCGGAACACCACACGCTCTTGAAGCCCTCGGTCGTCTTTTTCGGCGAACAGGCGCCGCTCTACCAGCGGCTCTACACGATCTTCGAGGATCTGGCGGACGACGATCTGATCTTCGTCATCGGCACCTCGGACGCGGTGGTCCCCTTCGGCCATTATCTGCGCCATCTGCCGGGGCGCAAATTCCGGGTGAACCCCGATCCCGAATATTCGGACGTCTATGAGCGCGAATTCACCAGCACCGCCTGCGCCGCCGTGGCGGAGATGGACGCCCTGGTACGCGCCCATATGGGCGGCTGAGGAGACCGGCGCGACGGACACCTGGGTTCCGCCGCGCCATGGTTCGCCATCGACAATCTCCTTGCGCGCGGACTACTGGGTGGCGATCGCGATCTTCACCTGATGGGCCAGGTCGTCGAACTCGACGTCGCTGATATCGACCAGCACCCGCTTGATCGTGCCGTTGAACTTCGCCGGGCTCTTGTAGAGCTTCGATACCGGGGTGATCAGGTCGCAGCCGATGTCGAAACTTTCGCCCACGGTAAAGCGCGCGCCCACCTGTTGCTCGAAGCGGCCCTCGCCGATCACCGTTTCACCGAGGCGCAGCGTCGCCTTGCCGCCGGTGGCGAATTCGCCTTCCTTGTCGCACTCGATCTGAACCGACAGGATATGCTTCCCCGCCGGGATCTTGTCGGTCGATTCCACGCGGTAGCGCTCGGTGTTGAACCAGTTATGCTCCCAATACAGGGTGCCGTCCTTCATGAAGAAGCTGTAGCCACCGGCTTCACCTCCGCAGCAGGCGAGCACACCGTCGCCGCCATTTTCCGGGATCTCCACCTCGGCCGCGATGGTGTGGTTGACATTCTTGGTGGCCGGCGATGCAGGCTCGGGGATGCGCGTTGTGCCGGGCAGATAGATGAACTGCTTCTTGCCGCGCAGATAGCTGGGTTTCAGGTTGACGTCGGCACGTTCGACGAAGCGGTCGTCGAGCGGCAGGACGTTGTATTTTGCCGCCTCCGCCCAGAACATGTCCTGCAATTCTCGCAGCTTGGCCGGCTCCTTTTCGGCCAGATCATTGGCCTGGCTGAAATCCTCCTCGATATTGTAGAGTTCCCAGACGTCGCTGTCGAAATCGGGGGAGGAACCGGAGGTCTGCCAGGGCAGCTTGCCATGGCGCGCGCCCGCCACCCAGCCATTGTGATAGAGCGCGCGGTTGCCGAACATCTCGAAATATTGGGTCTGCCGGGTCGAGGGGGCGGCCGCATCGTCCCAGCTATAGGCCATGCTGACGCCCTCGATCGGCTTTTGCGCGATGCCGTTGATCGAGACCGGTTCGGTCACGCCGGCTGCTTCCAATATGGTCGGCACGATGTCGATCGCATGATGGAACTGGCTGCGCAGCCCACCCTGATCAGAGATGCGGCTGGGCCAGCTCATCACCAGGCCGTTGCGTGTACCGCCAAAGTGCGAGGCGACCTGCTTGCACCATTGGAAGGGGGAGGAGCCGGCCCAGCACCAGGATACCGGATAGTGATTTTCATGTTCGGTGTTGCCGATCTCGTCGATCACTTTAAGCATTTCCTGAACGTCGTCAGGATAGCCATGCTGGCTCTTCATATTGTTGACGGTGCCAGTCAGCGTGCCTTCGGCGCTGGGGCCATTATCGCCGACAACATAGATGATCAGCGTGTTCTCGCGCAGGCCCATGGCTTCCAGGGCATCGACGACGCGTCCAAGCTGGGCATCGACATGTTCCAGAAAGCCCGCAAACACCTCCTGCATCCGCGCATAAAGGCGTTTCTCATCAGCACTGCACGAATCCCAGGCTGGCATTGAATCGGGACGCGGGGTCAATTGCGTGCCCTCGGGCACCACCCCCAGCTTGATCTGGCGCGCCAGCGTTTCCTCGCGCACCTTGTCCCAGCCCTGATCGAACTGCCCTTTGTAACGATCGGCATAGTCCTTGGGACTATGATGCGGGGCATGGGCGGCGCCGGGTGCCCAATAGGCAAAGAAGGGCTTGTCGGGCGCGCTGGCCTTCTGGCTGCTGATCCAGGCGATCGCCTTGTCGGCCATCGCCGCGCTCAAATGATAATTGTCATCGCCCTCGGGCTTTTCGATCGGTAGCGTATTTTCGATCAGCGGCGGATCCCAGTTATTGGTTTCTCCCCCCTGGAAACCGTAGAAATATTCGAAGCCATGACCGGTCGGCCAACGGTCGAACGGGCCGGCCGGGCTCGTCTCGAAATCGGGCGTATTATGCCATTTGCCGAAGGCGGCGGTGTTGTAGTTGTTGAGCCGCAGCGTCTGCGCGACACAGGCCGCATTTTCGGGCCAGCGCCCGTCATATCCGGGGAAACCGGTCGCCAGTTCCATGATGATGCCGGTGTGCATCGAATGGTGATTGCGGCCCGACAGGATCGCCGCACGGGTGGGTGAGCACAGCGCGGTGGTATGAAACCGGTTATAGCGTATCCCCTCCCTTGCCAGCTTTTCCAGCGTCGGCGTGTTCACCGGCCCGCCAAAGGTGGATGCATGGCCAAAACCCACATCGTCGAGCAGCACCAGAAGCACGTTGGGCGCGCCCTCGGGGGCACGGGGCACTTCCGGCACGACAGCCTCGGAATCGCTATAGGTTCGTCCGATCCGTCCGGAAAAATGCGTGTCCGTCTGGGGATAAGGAAGGATCGTTTTGGTCATCCGGACTCTCCAAGCAGGCCAGAATTTCGGCAAGGAAAATTGGCTGGTCAGTCGACCATCGTCCTCCTTCAGCCTCAGCGCCTGCAGCAGACCGATGCCCAATATCGCAACGGCAGAGAGGCTATCCGCCCCCCATGGTTCACGACCATCGGTGACAACCCTCGGTTAGTCCTGGGTAATTACGGTACGCGCCCATATGGGCGGCTAGGCCACGCCAGCGCTCAGGCGGCCGGGATTTCCGCCGCCTCGGCCTGGCGGATGTCCGCCATCAGCTTCCACACCGCGATGAACATCGCCGCGATCACCGGGCCAATCACGATCCCGCTGAAACCGAACAGCTCGATCCCGCCCAGTGTCGAGATCAGCACGACATAATCGGGAATGCGCGTGTCGCGGCCCACGAGGATCGGGCGGAGCACATTGTCGACCATGCCGATCACGAACAGCCCGCAAAACACCAGCGCCAGCCCCTGCCACAGCGCACCGGTGGCGAGCAGATAGATCGCCACCGGCACCCAGACCAGCCCGGTACCGATCGCGGGCAGCAACGAAAACACGCCCATCAGCACGCCCCAGAGCAGCGCGCCCTGAATGCCCAGGAGCGAGAAGACGACCCCGCCGATCAGCCCCTGCACGATCGCCACCACGATGCTGCCCTTGATCGTCGCGCGGATGACGGTGACGAACTGGGCGATCAGCGCCTCGCGCTGGGTGGCGCGGATGGGGGCGGCGGCGGCGAACTTGTCGCCCAGCATCGGCCCGTCGCGCAGCAGGAAAAAGGTGAGATAGAGCATCACGCCAAAGGCGACGACAAAGCTGAACGCGCTCTGCCCGAATTGCAGCGTCTGCGTGGCGACCGAGCGGAAGCTGGCGACGAACCAGTCGCTCAGCATCTCGCGCGCCTCGCTGAAATTGCCGAGCCCGATGCGCTCCAGCATCGCTGTCGCCCAGCCGGGAAGTGCCCCCTGAATCTGTTCGAAGATCTTGCGGAAATCGATATGGCCCGATTGGATCTGCTCGTAGAAATACGAGACTTCCTGCGCCAGCGCGAGCGCAAGGATGATCGCCGGCACGATCACCATCGCGATGATGAATAGGAGCGTCAAAAGCGCGGCGGTGTTCTTGCGCTTGGGAAAGCGCCGCTCGATCTGCCGCGCCATCGGCGAAAACAGGATCGCGGCGATGAGCGCCCATAAAATGGCGGCAAAGAACGGCCCCATCACATAGGCAAAGCCCGCCGTCAGCGCGATCACCAGCGCATAGAATACCTTGTCGTCCGCGCGTGCCGGGGTCCCTGTCTGCATCCGTCCGTCGTGCCTTGTGCTCGGCCCCGGCAGATGCCCTGGCCCCTTGAACTGGTATGTAGCCCAATTTTTGCGCTTGATAAGGCTCACCCCCCTCAAAAGGGCGGAGATTTTCGACAGACGACGTTCAATCCATCGCAAAGCTGGCGGAAAGCTCGAACCGGCTCGCCGGATGGGTCAGCCAGGCATGCGACACCAGCCGCCCGCCGCTCCATGTCTGGCGCGTCAGCCGCAGCACGGGTTCCCCCGCGTCCAGCCCCAAAAGCGCGCGGGTCGGTTCGTCGGGCATGGCAGCGCGCACGCGGTGCTCGACGCGCTCGATCGGGGCAATCCCGGTCAGATATTCATTGGGCGTGGTGCGCGTGAAATCGACCTCGCCATAATCGGGCGCGATCGCCGCCAGCACCAGCCGCTCCTCCAGCTGGATCGGGAATTCCTCTTCATGGTGGACGATCACCGATCGGAACAGCCGGGTGCCGGGCGCCACTTCCAGAAGCGGCGCGGTCTCGGCGTTCGCCTTTTCGGCGGTGTTGGTGATCACCCGCGCGCGGTAGGCATGGCCCCGGTCGCGCACCTCCTCGGCGATGTTGCGGATCTCGATCATATGCCCCATCGGGCGCGGCTCGGCGACGAAGGAGCCCACCCCCGCCCGGCGTTCGAGCAGCCCGGCGCTCTGCAATTCGCGCAACGCGCGGTTGGCGGTCATCCGCGATACGCCGAAACGCGCCACCAGCTCGGCTTCGGAGGGAACCCGGTCGCCGGGCTTCAGCCGCCCCTCGCGCACGGCCTCGGTGATGGACGTCTTGATCGCGACGTAAAGATGGGCCGAAGGGTGTTGCGGCGGGGTCGCGGGACGTGTCATCGCCCCTGTCTATACAGCCCCGGCACCGTCCGCGCCATTCGAATTATCCATTTGTATCAAAACGAAAAATGCCGCCATGCGCTGATTTGCGCGTGGCGGCATTCGTCCTGTCATCCGGCGATGGCTCAGAACCAGGCGCGCACGCCCATCACAAAGCTGGTCGCCTCAACGCCCTCGCCCGCCGCGCGGGCAAAGCGTGCGGTGTCGCCAAAGCTGCGCTCCCACGACACGCCGATATAGGGCGCGAATTCGCGGACGATCTCGTAGCGCAAGCGCAGGCCCAGTTCGAGGTCGCTCAACCCCGAACCAATGCCCTGCTCGGGCACGTCCTGCGCGGCGAAATTCGCCTCGATGCGCGGTTGCAGGATCAGGCGCTGGGTCACGCGCTGGTCGTATGATCCGCCGATCCGCGCCAGCAGATCGCCCTTGTCCGAAACGAACAGCGCGCCTTCGGTCTCGAACCAGTAAGGCGCCAGCCCTTCGAAGCCGACGGTCGCATAGACGCGCGAGGGGTTGGGCTCGATATCGTAGCGCACACCCGCCTGCAGGTCGAAATAGGGGCTGACCGCGCGGCTGTAGAGCATCTGCACCTCGGCGCTTTCCAGCCCTTCGCCAACTTCGCCCTCGCCCTCGGTCTTCACCACCAGCCGGTTGATGTCGCCGCCGTACCAGGCCTCGGCTTCCCAATGATAGCCGTCATGGCCCTTCTGCATGCGATATTCGGCCAGGTCGAAGATCACCTGCGAAAACATCCCGCCGCCATGATCGTTGCGCAGCGCCTTGCGCGATGCCGCCATCGCATCGGCACCCCAGACGCGGTCGGCATAAGTGGCGGGCGAAGCCGCCGGTGCAGGCGCATCGCCCGCGGGCAGCGCGGTGCCGCCGGTGCCATGCGCGCCGTGCGGGTCGGCCGCGGGTGCTGCCGGTGCAGCGCCATGTCCCGCATGCGGGTCGGCGGCAACGGGTGCCGCACCGTGCGCCTCATGGCCGGTCGCCGTCACCGGCGCGGGCGTCGCAGCACCGTGTCCGGCATGTCCGGCATGCGGATCGGCTACGGGCGCCGCCGCCGGCTTGGCCGCATCATGGCCGCCATGCGCGCCGTGCCCATGATGGGCGCCATGCCCCTCATGTCCGGCCGCGTCGGCCTTGGGCATCGTGCAATGCCCCATCGCGGCGTGCTCAGGCGTGCAGGCCGGCGCCGCCTTGGGCGCGGCTTCAGGCATCGTGCAATGCCCCATCGCCGCATGCTCGGGCGTACAGCTTGCCGCCGGTGCGGCGGGCGCCCCGTGGCTGGCGTGTCCGGCATGGCCGGCATGCTGGGCAAAGGCGGGGTTGGCGGCGGCGATCAGCGACGCGCCGGCAAGAAGGATCATCTTCATGCGCCTTCTCCCTCGCTCGGGCGGACCGTGACGACCTGCATCATCCCGGCATGCATGTGGTAGAGAAGGTGGCAGTGGAACGCCCAGTCGCCCTCGGCATCCATCGTCACGTCAAAGGTCATCTTGCCGCCCGGCGCCACCTGGATCGTGTGCTTGCGCGGCGCATATTCGCCGTGGCCCGTCACCAGTTCAAAGAAATGGCCGTGCAGGTGGATAGGGTGCGCCATCATCGTGTCATTGACCAGCGTCACGCGCACGCGCTCGTCCTTCACGAACGGGATCGCGTCCTTCACCTCGCTCAGCTTCTCGCCGTCGAACGCCCACATATAGCGTTCCATGTTGCCGGTCAGGTGGATCTGCATCTCGCGCCCGGGCGCGCGCACATCGGGGTTGCGCTCCACCGCCATCAGGTCGCGGTAAACGAGCACCTTGTGCTTCACATCCTCAAGCCCCAGCGCCGGTTCGGCGGTGCGGTCCATCGGCATGGGCGAAATCATCTGGACGGTGGGGGTTTTCTTCACATTGGGCGCGACGTTGAAATCGCGCATCGAATGGTTCATCTCGCCGCCCAGCGTGCAATGCCCCATCGCAGCGTGTTCGGGGGTGCAGCCCGCATCGCCCGCGCCCGACGCGCCGTGGTCCATATCGCCCATGCCCATGTCCTTCATGGTCAGCACGGCGCGCTTGCGCAGCGGGGGCACCTCGGCCGCCATCCCGGCGCGCGGGGCCAGCGTCGCGCGGCCCATGCCCGAACGGTCGCTCGTCTCGGCCACCAGCGTATAGGCGCGGTCCTCGGGCTCGACGATCACGTCATAGGTTTCCGCGACGCCGATCTGGAATTCGTCCACGGGCACCGGGCGGACGTTCAGCCCGTCGGTCGCCACCACGGTCAGCTTCAGCCCCGGAATACGCACGTTGAACGTCGTCATCGCCGCTGCGTTGACAAAGCGCAGGCGCACCCGTTCCCCGGCAGTGAACAGCCCGGTCCAGTTGTCGGCGGGGCCGTGGCCGTTGATCAGATAGCTATAGATGCTGCCCGTCACGTCGCTGAGGTCGGTGGGGTCCATGCGCATCGCGCCCCATTCGATCCGTTCCTTCAGCGTCTGGTCGCGGCCTGCAAGCAGCCCGGCCAGCGTCTGCTTCTGATAGTTGAAATAGCCGCCCTGCTGCTTCAGCTTGCGGTACAGCGTGTGCGGGTGGAGATAGCTGTAATCGGACAGCACGATCACATGCTCGCGGTCGGACTGGATCGGGTCCACCCCCGCCGGGTCGATCACGATCGGGCCATAATGCCCCATCTGTTCCTGCAGGCCCGAATGGCTGTGATACCAATAGGTGCCCGATTGCTGCAGCTCGAATTCATAGGTGAAGGTCGTGTGCGGCTTGATCCCCGGAAAGCTCACGCCCGGCACGCCGTCCATCTCGAACGGAACGAGCAGCCCGTGCCAGTGGATCGAGGTATCCTCGTCGAGGTCGTTGGTCACCGAAAGGCGCACCTTGGTGCCTTCCTTCAGGCGGACAAGCGGCGCGGGCACGGTGCCGTTGATGCCGATCGCATGGCTCTTGCGCCCGTCGATCATCATCATGTGATGGCCGACGCGCAGCGCTATGTCGGTGCCCTCCAGCGTGGGGAGCGGGCGAACGATGCCAGCCGAAACGGGCTGCGCCCAGGCCGGGAACCAGGCCGCCAGCGCGGCGGTGCCGCCGGCCGCGCCCATGCCGCGCAACAGCGTCCGGCGATCGAGTGTGGAAATGTCCATGAAAGGTACGAACGTCCCTGCGTTTTCTGATTTCTCTCGATTGGATACGGACGAGGCCGCTCAATCCCTCAATTTTTCTTCCAGCTTCTTGCGCGCGCGGTACAGCCGCGTCTCCACCGCCTTTTCGCTGATCCCCAGGATCTGCGCGGTTTCCGCCTGGCTCAGCCCCTCCACCGTGCGCAGCAACAGCGGCTCCTTCAGCGCGGGCGAAAGCTCGGCGATCGCGCGGTTCACGCGTGCCAGTTCCTGCCGGTCTGCCATCGCCCGGTCGATCGGCACCGCGCTGTCGGCCACCTGTTCGGCCTCGCCCATCGGCGCAGCAAAGGTCAGGAACCGGCGCACCATCCGCCGCCGGGCCCAGTCATGGCATTTGTTCAGCGCGATCCGCGCGATCCACAGCCGAAAGGGGCGCTCGCCGTCATAACGCGCCAGCGCCGAAAAGGCGGCGATGAAGCTTGTCTGCGTCACGTCCAGCGCCTCGTCCTCGTCACCCGTGCTGCCGCGCACCAGCCGGTAAACGAACGCCCGGTGCCGCTCCATCAGCTCGCGGTACGCCGCCTGCCTGCCCGCCAGCGCAAGCGCCGCCAGTTCGCCGTCGGTGCAGTCGCCATATCTGTGCGCGTCGGTATCGGGGGTCACTTGTCCTTGGCCGTCAGCGCCCGCACGACGGCGGCGTCGAACCGCGCGGCCTGATCGGGGCGCAGCACCTGGCGCATCGCAAAGATATGCTCCAGCGTTTCCTTCTGCAGCGCGCCCATCGCGGTGTGCGAACGGTCGATCGCGGCGGCCACCTTGGGGCCATAGCCATGTTCGGCCTCGATCGCCTCGGCCAGCCGCGCATTATCGGCGCGCAGCTCCAGCTCCAGCGCGCGACGGCGCACGGCGAACCGCTTCTCGATTTCCTCGATCTGCGCCTGCTGCGCGCGGTCGAGCGTCAGCTCGTCGTGCAGCAATTCGTGCAGTTCATTCTCGACCGGGCGTTCGGGCACCACCACCGCGCGGCCCACCACCACGCCCGCAATCGCCGCAACAAAGGCAATCAGCGCAACGACAAGCACATATTTCGAACTGCGCATCAATTCTCGCCAAGCAGCGTCGAGGGGGCCAATATGGGCGATGCGCCAAAGGGCGATATCGATGCCGCGCGCACCGGGGTTCCGGGCACCGCCGATCCCGCCACGCCGATGATCAGCGCAACGATAGCGGCCATGCTCAGCCCGCGTGCGCCCAGCGATTCCGAGCGTTCGCGCGCGCGTTCGGCCAGCGTGTCCATCACGGCGGCGTCGATCGCATCCAGCTCCGGATGAACGGGGCGTTCGCGCAGGCGGCCCAGCATGGCGTCGATATCAGTCATGCGTCCTTTTCCCATGCATCATTTGCAATACGCAAGCCCCGGCGAAATCCCTCATCCGCCCCGAATGAAATTGAGGGGAGCGCCCGCCCGCTGCGTATCCCGTCTATAGTGTAAGGAGTAGCTGATGAAATTTGCGCATATCCTCGTGGCCGCGGCGCTCGCCGGCGGCGCGGCGCTCGCCGCCCCGGCCGCCGCCCAGCCCAAGCTCGTCTCGGCACAGCCGGCAGCGGGCGCGCCGGCCGCCAAGACGACGCGCATCGCGCTGGCGTTCAATGAAAAGATCACGCCCCAGGGTTCGGGGATGAGCGTGGTGATGACCGGCATGCCCGGCATGGCCAATCACGCGCCGATGAAGATGGCGGGTTTCAAAACCTCGGTCTCGCCCGATGGCAAGACGCTGATCGCCACCTTCACCCGCGCGCTCCCCGCGGGCACCTATGAGGTGAAGTGGACGGCGGCCGCCGCCTCGGGCCGCGCACAGGGCCAGATCGGCTTCACCGCAAAGTAACACGTCCCCCGGCGCCGGTCCCCCTGGCGCCACAATGGAAAACCCATCGGCGCGCCCTTACGCCGATGGGTTTTCTTTTATCCGGCGGCGGGGCCCTGCGCCCCGCCCCATTCGGTCCGGCTCAGCCTTCGAGCTGGCTCACATCGCGCACCGCGCCGCGCGCGGCGTTGGTGGTCATCGCGGCATAAGCGCGCAGCGCGGGCGAAACATTGCGCTTGCGGCCGAACGGCTTCCACGCCTTGGCGCCGCGCGCCTCCATCTCGGCGCGGCGCGCTGCCAGCACGTCGTCGCTAAGGTCGAGCTTGATCGAACGGTTGGGAATATCGATCAGGATCGGATCACCCGTCTCGACCAGCGCAATCAGGCCGCCTTCGGCTGCTTCGGGGGAAACATGGCCGATCGACAGGCCCGAGGTGCCACCCGAAAAGCGGCCATCGGTGATCAGCGCGCACGCCTTGCCCAGCCCCTTCGATTTCAGATAGCTGGTCGGGTAGAGCATTTCCTGCATGCCCGGCCCGCCCTTCGGCCCTTCATAACGGATGACGACAACGTCGCCCGCTTCCACCTGGTTGCCGAGGATACCGGCCACTGCGGCGTCCTGGCTTTCATAAACACGCGCCTTGCCGTGAAAGACGAGGATGGAATCGTCCACGCCTGCGGTCTTCACGATGCAGCCTTCGGGCGCCAAATTGCCCGACAGCACGGCCAGCCCGCCATCCTTCGAAAACGGGTGCTCGGCCGAACGGATCACCCCGCCCTCGCGGTCAAGGTCCAGTTCCTTCCAGCGATTGGCGGTGCTGAAGGCTTCGGTGGTCCGCACCCCGCCGGGGGCGGCCTTGAAGAATTCGTGCACTTCGGCGCTGTCGGTGCGGCTGATGTCCCAATGGTTCAGCGCATCGCCCAGCGTCGGCGCGTGCACGGTGGGCAGGCTGGTGTCGATCAGCCCGGCGCGGTCCAGCTGGCCAAGGATCGCCATGATCCCGCCGGCGCGGTGGACGTCTTCCATATGCACGTCCTGCTTGGCCGGGGCCACCTTGCTCAGGCACGGCACGCGGCGCGACAGGCGGTCGATATCGCCCATGGTAAACTCCACCCCGCCTTCATGCGCGGCGGCGAGCAGGTGGAGCACCGTGTTGGTCGATCCGCCCATCGCGATATCGAGGCTCATCGCATTCTCGAACGCGGCAAAGCTCGCGATCGAGCGCGGCAAAACCGAGGCATCGTCCTGCTCGTACCAGCGCTTGGCAAGGCTGACGATCGTGCGGCCCGCTTCCAGAAACAGCTGCTTGCGGTCGGCATGGGTCGCCAGCACCGAACCATTGCCCGGCAACGACAGGCCCAGCGCTTCGGTCAGGCAGTTCATCGAATTGGCGGTGAACATGCCCGAACAGCTGCCACAGGTCGGGCAAGCCGAACGCTCGATCACCTTCACGTCTTCGTCGCTATAGCTGTCGTCGGCGGCGGCCACCATCGCATCGACCAGATCGAGCGCGATCGTCTTGCCCTGGATATCGGCCTTGCCCGCTTCCATCGGGCCGCCCGACACGAAGATGGCGGGGATGTTGAGGCGCATCGCGGCCATCAGCATGCCCGGGGTGATCTTGTCGCAGTTCGAAATGCACACCAGCGCGTCGGCGCAGTGCGCGTTCGCCATATATTCGACGCTGTCGGCAATCAGATCGCGGCTGGGCAGCGAATAGAGCATCCCGTCATGCCCCATGGCGATCCCGTCATCGACCGCGATGGTGTTGAATTCCTTGGCAACGCCGCCCGCCGCCTCGATCTCGCGCGCCACCAGCTGGCCCAGATCCTTCAGATGGACATGCCCGGGCACGAACTGGGTAAAGCTGTTGACCACCGCGATGATCGGCTTGCCGAAATCCTCGTCCTTCATGCCGGTGGCGCGCCAAAGGCCGCGCGCGCCCGCCATGTTGCGGCCATGGGTGGTCGTTCTGGAACGATAGCTAGGCATGTCTCTGTGTCTTCCCACTGCTCGAAAGGCCGGTTTCCGGCCGCCTGTTTTTTGCCTGACTAGCGCGCTTCCGTCATTCGGTGAAATATATTATTCAGCGGTTATTGGGTCGCACAGGATATAAGTTGATGGACGTTCGCCAGTTCCGGCATTTCGTCGCGGTCGCCGAAACGCTCCATTTCGGCCATGCCGCCGAACGTCTGGGGATGACCCAGCCGCCGCTCAGCCAGTCGATCCTTGCGCTCGAACGCGAAATCGGCGCCCCGCTTTTCCTCCGCACGCGGCGCCATGTCGCGCTCAGCCCCCTGGGCGAACAGTGGCTCGGCGCGGTCCGCTCGGCGCTCGCCAGGGTCGATGCGCTTCCAGCGCTCGTCCGCCAGCTGGCCGAGGGCAAGGCCGGCCGGCTCGAACTCTCCTTCGTCAGCACCGCCGATTACAACATCCTCCCCACGCTCGTGCAGCGTTACGCCGCGCATTTCCCCGATGTCGAAATCGCGCTCACCGAGGCGACAAGCGATATCCAGATCAGCGCCTTGCAGGCCGGGCGCGGCCATGCCGGCATCGTCATACCCCCGGCCGAGGGTGCGCTCCCCGCCGGGCTCGCCTATCGCCGGCTGATGCGCGAACCGCTCGTCGCAGCACTTCCCGAAAGCTGGCTCGACAGCGGGCGGCTCGCGCTCGATCCGGCAACTGGCATCCTTTCGGCGGCGGCCGCCATCGTCGCCCCGCTCATCATCTTCCCGCGCCACATCGCGCCCGCCTTTCACGATATCGTCACCGGCTATCACGCGCGCCACGGCGGGACCCCGGTGATCGCGCAGCAGGCCATCCAGATGCAGACGATCATCAGCCTCGTCTCGGCGGGCATGGGGATCGCGCTCGTCCCCGCCTCGCTGCAAAACCTCGCGCGCACCGGCGTGCGCTATGCCGCCCTCTCGGGCGACGCGCCCCGCCTCGAAACCGGGATCATCTGGCGCGAAGGGGACACAACCCCCACCCTTCTGCGCCTCCTCGACACCGTCACCCAGCTGGGCGACGGTGCGGAAGCGCAAGGGCCCTGCGCCCTTGGCGGCTAGTTTTTCTTGCCCACAACGGCGCCAACGCCAAACCCGTCCTTGCCGGTCAGCGTGAATACTCCGCCAATCTCCGCTGCTCCGGGGCCATAGAAATATCCATCGACCGAACTGTCATAGCCGGTGCCGGTGCGGTGATCGCCAAAGAACAGCTGGCCGCCATCAATGCTCGACTTGATCGTGCCGTTGATATCCTGCCTACCGAAATATTTCCGTGCGCCGGATTGCACATGCTGCCCGATGGGCGTCATTGAAAATGCGAATGTGGCGGCAGAGAAATTTGCGGTGAACTGGCTATCCCCGCCCAAGGCATATACGCCGGTTGCATCGCCGAACTGGCCGTCAATCCGGGTGGTGTACGAAGCCTGCCCGGTACGCGGCATCTGGGCCGCCGTCGTCCGGATCCCATAGCTGAAAAATGCGGTGTCCACGTCAACGCTGTCAACGCCGCCATTGATCTTCTGAAAGGCGCCGTAGCTGGTATAGGTCAGCGCCAACTCGGTGTTTGCGTCCCCCGGATTGAAAAGCACCATCGTTTCCTGCTGGCCGCCTTCCCCCTTCTGATAGACGGTCAGCACATTGCTGGACTGGTCATCATCCTTGTGCGCCGGGCCAAATCTAGCCGAATACATGCTCGGGGTGCCCGACAGCGTGTAGCTGCGCGATGCCGCGTCATAACGCACAGCACCGCCATCAGTGCTGATCGTGGTGGCCTGCCCACGCAGCGACGCCCCGCCCGTCGCGCGCGAAACGCGGTAATTGGTTTCGGCTGCCGACCCGCCAAATGTGTCGCTGTACTGGATATCGGTCAGCGTGGTGTTGGCCTGCGCACTTGGCGGGGTGGGAATAACGGCAACACCGCCTCCTCCACCACTTCCGCCACCGCATGCGGCAACCAGCGCGAACGGCGCAATGGCACAAATATTCCGAACCTCCAGCATATACCCCCCTTTACCCCTATCCGCTGCGTAATCCGGAATAGATCCGGCGACAATTATCAAATTCGACGGCCGCTTGCCCGGAACCGGTCCCTCGTCCATCCTCGCGCCAAATCAGGCAATGGGATGGGATATGTCCGAACAGATCATGCGCGCCTATTATGCGGCGTATAATGCGCAAGACGCCGAACGGATCGGGGCGCTGATCGACGATGCCGTGGTGCTGGAATCCGCCATGGGCACGCAAGAAGGCAAGGCGGCCTATCTGGCGACCTATCGGCATATGATCGGCCTGTTCGTCGACCAGATGGAACCGGTCGAGATCGCGCAAGACGGCGATTGCATGACCGTGCGCATCGTCGACAAGCTCACCGCGCGGGACGACGTGCCAGACTTCATGGGGCAGGCGCTCGCAAAGGGCGAGACGATCACCCTGAACCTGACCGGCCGTTACACGATCCGGGACGGCCGGATCGTCGGGATCAGGATCGCGCCGGCGCCCTGAACCCCGTTCCGCAAGGCCGCCGCGCCCTAATTGGTCGCGCGGCGCACATTGTAATCGATGCGGATGCGCACCCATTCGCCGGTCATCGGCCGGCCGCCGCGCTGGGGCGGGCGGACGCGGAATTGCCAGGCGGCGGCCAATACCGCGCGCGCGATGTTCGATCCTTCGGGATATTCGCCCACCGCCACGCAGTCCTCGACGCGGAACTGCGCCACGGTGCGGCACGCGATCAGCCCCCAGCCGGGGCCGCGTGCGGTGGAAAGATAGCCGCGCAGTTCGTCGTCAAAAGGCTCGCGGTACCAGGCGGCGGCATAAAGCGGCTGGCCATTGGGCGCGGTGCCCACGCGCTGCGTATCGTCCGAACGCCCCTTGTTGACCGGGCCCATCATCGCAGACGCGGCGGGCGCGGCGGGGGTTGCGGGCGCCTGCGGGGCCGGGCGTGCAATATTGGCGGTGGCCATTTGCTGGCGGTTGAGCGGGATGATGGGAAGCGGCGGCGGCTCCGCCACCGGCGCGGGCTCGGGCTCGGGCTCGGGGGGAACGGGCTTTGGCTGCGGCGGCTTTTCGGCGGGCTTCTCAGCCTCGGCCTTGGGTTGCGCGGGCGGCTCGGCGGCGGCTTCCTCGGGCTCGGGCGACGGCGGCTGATCGGGCTGCGCCTCGATGCTGAAAACGCTCATCTCCACCTCGCGCTGGCGGTTGAACTGCGGCACGATGGTGAGCAGCGCCATGACGAGCAGGATCTCGACGAGGATGGTCAGCGCAATCCCCGCCGCGCGCTCACCCAGCCGGTCGCGCAGCCGTTCGGGCAGCGATGTCACCAAAACGCGAAACGGATGGAACACGGGACCTCGACCTCGACAGGTGCGGGGCGGGTGAGAGCGTCCCGACGCGCAGACCCCTCAGCGATACGGGGACGGCGGGGGCAAGACAAGCCATTGCCGTACGCGGCACGCCGGGCCGGTGCCCGTTCGCCGCGAACGCCCGTCAGCAGCCGATACAAGGCCCCCGCCCCCGGATCGCATCGCTCTGCGGCTCGTTCAGCTGGAAAACCCTTCGCTGAGGGACATTGACACCCCCTTGGCCAACATCATCATGGCGCCATGGCTGAACCCGATCATCACCCCTCGTCCGGTTTCATCGTCATCTACCGATGGCAGGTAGAGCCCACCTATCAGGACAATTTCAGGGCGACATGGCGCGAAATCACCATCGAGGGGCGCGCATTGGGCGCCCTCGGATCATGCCTGACCCGCGACGAGAATGGCGATTTCCTCGCCATCGCGCTGTGGCCCAGCGAACAGGCGCGAAGCGAGGCCTTTGCGCGGATGGCGCCCCGCTCCGACTGGATCGGCGCCCGGCGCATCGCCGAGATCAGGCTTCAGGTCGAGGATGATCTGTGGATCGGTTCGCCGTTCGCCGGACGGATCGCGCGGGACACCCCCTGACCCGGAGCGGAAGCCCCCCCCCGCGCGGCATCCGGGCACTGCCCTGGCCGCGCGGGGGGTGTGCATCAGTCGGCGAAGAGCAGCACGGGCGTTTCGAGCAGCTTCCGGACCGCCTGGACATAGCTCGCCGCGTCCCAGCCATCAACGACGCGGTGGTCGCACGAGATGGAAAGGTTCATCAGCTTGGCGACCGCGATTTCGCCGTCGCGGATCACCGGGCGCTCGATCACGCGGTTGGGGCCGATGATCGCCACTTCGGGGCGGTTGATGACCGGGGTGGTCGCGATCCCGCCGAGCGGCCCGAGCGAGGTGACGGTGAGTGTCGACCCCGAAAGCTCTGCCGATTTCGCCTTGCCGCTGCGCGCGGCGTCGGAAAGCCGGCGGATCTCGCTGGCGAGCTGCCAGATATTCCTGTCCTGCGCGTCGCGGATCACCGGCACCATCAGCCCGGCATCGGTCTGCGTCGCCATGCCCAGATGCACCGCGCCGTGCCGCGTCACCACGCCCGCCTCGTCGTCATAGCGTGCGTTGATCATCGGGAATGCGGGCAGCGCCTTGCAGATCGCGACGATCAAGAGCGGCAGCATGGTAAGCTTGGGCCGCTCGCCGCGATTGGCGTTGAGGTCGGCGCGCATCGCCTCCAGCGCGGTCACGTCGATTTCCTCGACATAGGTGAAGTGCGGGATGGCGCGCTTCGACGCCGCCATATTCTCGGCGATGCGGCGGCGCATCCCGATCACCTTCACCGCCTCGTCGGCGCGTGCAGCCGAGGCGCCGGGCGCGCGGAAACCCTGCGCGCCGTTATAGGTGAGGTATGCGTCGAGATCGGCATGGCGAATGCGGTCGCCCTGCGCCGGGCGCACCTGCGCAAGATCGATCCCCAGAGCACGCGCGCGGTCGCGCACCGCAGGCGATGCCATCACCTGCGCCGCCGCGGCCGGAGCAGCCGGAGCAGGGTCCGGGGCTACCGGAGCGGGTTCAGCAACAACCACCGGCGCGGGTTCAGGCGCAGGCGCCGCCACCGTCTCGGGCGCAGGTTCCACGGCAGCGGCGGGCGCGGCAGGCGCCTCCGCCGGTGCGGCGGCAGCTTCGCCCGCGGTCTCGATCACGATCAGCGTCGCGCCGATCGACACCTGATCGCCCACTTCGCCCGCCAGTTCGACGACCTTGCCCGAAACCGGGCTTTCCATCTCGACGGTCGCCTTGTCGGTCATCATGTCGGCGATCTGCTGGTCTTCTTCGACCATGTCGCCCACCTTCACATGCCAGGCGACGATCTCCGCCTCGGAAATGCCTTCGCCGATATCGGGCAGCTTGAAACTGAAAAGCGCCATGTGCGTCAGTCCTTCATGATCTTCTTGATCGCCTCGCTGATGCGGATCGGGCCGGGGAAATAGGCCCATTCGAGGCTGTGGGGATAAGGCGTGTCGAAACCGCTCACGCGTTCGATCGGCGCTTCGAGATGATAGAAACAGCGTTCCTGCACCTGCGCCGACAGCTCGGCGCCAAAGCCCGATGTGCGCGTCGCTTCGTGCACGATCAGGCACCGCCCGGTCTTCTTCACCGATGCCTCGATCGTCGCGATGTCGAGCGGGATCAGCGTGCGCAGGTCGACAATCTCGGCGTCGACGCCCATCTCGTCCACCGTGTTCTGCACCACGTGCACCATCGTTCCGTAACACAGGATGGTGAGCGCCTCGCCGGGGCGCACCACATTCGCGGTGCCCAGCGGGATGCGGTAATAACCCTCGGGCACCGCGCCGCCGGGATGGTTGTTCCAGTTGCGCGCCGGGCGGTCATAATGGCCGTCGAACGGGCCGTTATAGATGCGCTTGGGCTCGAAGAAGATGACCGGGTCATTATCCTCGATCGCCGCGATCAGCAGCCCCTTGGCGTCGTACGGCGTGGACGGGATCACCGTCTTCAGCCCCGCGACATGGGTGAAGATCCCCTCGGGCGACTGCGAATGCGTCTGCCCGCCGAAAATCCCGCCGCCAAAGGGCGATCGCACCGTCATCGGCGCGGTGAACTCGCCCGCCGACCGGTACCGCAGGCGCGCAGCTTCGGAGACAAGCTGGTCGAGCGCGGGATAGATATAGTCGGCGAACTGGATCTCGGGCACAGGGCGCAGGCCGTACGCGCCCATGCCCACCGCCACGCCGATGATGCCGCATTCGGTGATCGGCGTGTCGAACACGCGGGTCTTGCCATATTTCTTCTGCAACCCTGCGGTTGCACGAAACACGCCGCCGAAATAGCCGACATCCTCGCCCATCACGATCACATTGGGATCGCGTTCCATCATGATGTCCATGGCCGAATTGATCGCCTGGATCATGTTCATCCGCGCGCCCGCGCCGCTTTCGTCCACGGCGTTGCCAGCTTCTGCCTGATCGGTCATTGCCTGCTCGCTCATAGCCCGGCCACCTTCTTCTCGTTCACGGCCTGCGCCAGCTGTTCCTTCAGATGCCAGGGCATTTCCTCGAACACGCCTTCGAACATCGTCTCGAAAGGCTGGTGCATGCCGTGGCCCAGAATGCCGTTCTTCTCGGCTTCCTTGGCGGCAGCCTTCACCTTTTCGGCCAGTTCAAGGTCCATCGCCGCCTGGCGTTCCTCGTCCCATTCGCCCAGCATAATCAGGTGCTGCTTCAGCCGCGCGATCGGATCGCCCAGCGGCCATTCGGCGCGCTCGGTGGCCGAACGATAGGCGCTCGGGTCGTCCGAGGTCGAATGTCCCTCGGCGCGGTAGGTGAAATGCTCGATCAGCGTCGGGCCTTGATTGGTCCGCGCGCGTTCGGCCGCCCATTCGGTGGCGGCATAGACCGCCAGCACGTCATTGCCGTCGACGCGCAGGCCGGCAATGCCATAGCCCACCGCACGCGCCGCAAAGGTCGTCGATTCCGCACCGGCAAAGCCGGAAAAGGACGAGATCGCCCATTGGTTGTTGACCACATTCAGGATCACCGGCGCGCGGTACACTGCGGCAAAGGTGCAGGCCGAATGGAAATCGCCCTCGGCGGTCGATCCCTCGCCGCACCAGGCGGCGGCGATCCGCGTGTCGCCCTTCGATGCCGACGCCATCGCCCAGCCCACGGCCTGCGGATATTGCGTCGTCAGATTGCCCGAGATCGAGAAGAAACCGGCTTCCTTCACCGAATACATGATCGGCAGCTGCTTGCCCTGCAGCCGGTCGCCCTTGTTCGAATAGATCTGGTTCATCATGTCCACCAGATCCCAGTCGCGCGCGATCAGCAGCCCCTGCTGGCGATAGCTGGGAAAGCACATATCGTCGCGGTCCAGCGCGTGCGCGGCGCCGATCGACACCGCCTCCTCGCCGGTCGACTTCATGTAAAAGCTCGTCTTGCCCTGCCGCTGCGCGCGGAACATCCGCTCGTCGAACGCGCGGGTCAGCGCCATCGATCGCAGCATCGCGCGCAGCCGGTCGGGCGAAAGCTTGGGGTCCCACGGGCCAACAGCGCGGCCGTCCTCGTCCAGCACGCGGACCAGCGAATAGGAAAGCTCGCGGAAATCCTCGGGCTTGCCGTTCACCGCCGGGCGCGGCGCGGCGCCCGCTGCGGGGATGTCGAGATCGCTGTAATCGGCTGCATCGCCCGGCCGGAAACGCGGCTCGGGCACGTGGAGCGACAAGGGGGGAAGATTGGGGCGCTGGGTGTCGCCGGCCATGGTCTCTCCGTTCGGTTCTGGCTCCAAACCCTTCGCAAGGTTCGGATTCGTTACAACATCTTTGTTATTCACCAGTGTTATAAAATTTCAACGCGTCCGACAAGCGTTCCGCGCATCGGGTCCATGAAAAACGGGCCGCGCCCCAATTGGTTCACGGCCCGTCGATCATGCATTCCAACGGGTTAAGCCGGAGTTCGATATCGGCAGATTTTTGAACCCCGGCCCAGCCCGTCCCGCGCCTTGAGCGGATCAGAAGCTGAACGCGACATCCATCACGGCGCGGTTGTCGGTCAGGTCGCTGCGCGCGAAACTGCGCTCAACGCCTGCGCCAAAGGCCAGCGGCCCGTTGACCAGCCGGAACCCGCCCTTCAGCTCGGCCCAGCTGCGGTCGTTGCTCATCAGCGGCAACGCGATGGCAACATCGGGCGCGGCGGCGAAGCGCACGTCGAAACTGTCGCGCCCGCCCGCCAGCGTGGTCACCCAGTCGGCGCGCAGTTCGGGGGTGAACTGCCAACCGCGCACGGGCTGCGCCGTGCCCGACAGGCGCACGCCCAGCCGGCTCTCGATCCGGTTGAGGCGCATGTCGTCGATCATCATCGCCATCTCGCCGCCCTGCTCGCGGAAGCCGCTCAGATTATACGACTTGTACGCCAGCGCCGCGCGCGGGGTGAGCATCAGCCCGCCCAGCCCGGTCTCGACATTGGCGCCCAGTTCGGCCTGCACGTCGATCGCCATCGCGCGCGTATCGCCCGCCATGCTGGCGACCAGGCTGCCACCCGCGCCGGTCGTGCGCTCCATCCCCATGCGCGTGTGCGCCATCGATGCCAGCCCGCCGGCATAAAAGCCGCCGCCCAGCCGGTAGCTGCCATAAAGCGCCGCCTGGTTGGTCACCGCCTTGGCCTCGTTCCCGGCAAAGCGGCTCAGCCCGTTCACATGGCCGAACGCCGACCCTATGGTCAGCGCCTCGCCCAGCGCAAACTCAAGCCCCATCGCGATATGCCAGCTGTCGCGCGAGCCGTTGCCAGCCGCCGCCAGCGCGGTGCCCCGCTCGACCCCGCCCGACACAAAGCCGCTGACATTTTCGGGCAACCGCCCGACGCTCCGGCCCGAGGGGGCAAGGCTGCGCGCAAAGCTCATCTGCGCCGCCGAACTGCCCGATATCCCCTGGCCGTCCATGCTCAGCATTTCGGGCGCACCGACCACGCTCAGCCGGCCATAGCCCGCCGCGCGCGTGCCGAGCATCGACAGGCGGTCCGCAACCAGCCGGGTCACCTTGCCGCCCTGCTCGCGGTCGAGCATCTGCGCCTCATCCACCGTTCGCGGGACAAGATTGCCAAACGTCGCCGCCAGCATGTGCGGCTCCATCACGTCGATCGCGCCGTACAGCCCGTACAAATTGGTGTACGACGCCGCACGCATCGCATCGAGCGCATTGGCAAAGGCCATCACGGTCCCGCCATAGCCGTTCAGGAAATCGCTGAACTTGCCGGCCTTCAGCGTCAGCGTCACCGCGTTGGCGCCGTAGGTCAGCTCGGGTTTGAGCACACCCACCCCGCCAACGACATGGTCGAACGTGCCGTCCACCCCGCCAGTCGCGGTGATGATCGTCGTGCTGTCGCCCTGGCGCGGCGCCGCGCCCGTCAGCGTGCGCAGGAACGCCGCCGTCCCGCCCAGCGAGATGATGCCGCTATTGGCGGCATCGCCCACCACGTCGATCCGGTCGGTGCGCGGGCGCGACACGTCGAACACAGTGAGCGCGCCCGAGGACAGGATGACATCGCCCGCAATGGTCAGCGTCCCCGCCCCGCCGATATTGCCGGGCAGCACCGCGCCCGCAACAACGGTGAGATAGGTCGGGTCGAACCGCCCCGCCCCGCTCAATATGCCGCTCGCGATCAGCGCCTCGCCGCTCGCGATCGTGCCGTTCACCTGCGTCCAGCCGCTATACTGGGTATAATCGCCCCATACCTTCAGGTTCGCGCCCGGCTTGACGTTGAGCATGTGCGCCTTGTCGAGCGTCAGCCGGTCGATCGTCACCGATGCGCCCAGCACGGTTTCACCCAGCCCCTTCAGCGTCACGTCATAATAACGCGCCTTGATCCCCGTCGCCGGGTTGGCGACGACGTTGTTCGGCACGAAATTGCGGCTTCCCGGTCCACCGGGGATCTGGATGCTGTTAGGCGCCCCCTCACCCGGCGGCACGCTCGAATCCTCCAGCGGCACGCAATCGGACAGGAAACAGATGCTCCCGAACTTCACCGTATCGCCGCTGATGCCCAGCGCGGGCGTTCCGGGCAGCGCGTTCACCAGCTTGCCCTCCACCTCGATCGCATAGCTCGGGTCGAGCGTCTGGACCCAGTAATTGGGATCGGTCCAGTTGCCGCTCGCCTTGCGATTGGTGGCATAGACATAGCTGTTATTGGCGACGATCTGGTCCCAGTATAGAAACAGCGGCTGGTAGAAATTATTGGTGCCATAGGTCGAAAAAAGCTGGGGACCGAAATAGCGCGTCCCGCCCGAAAGCACGCCGACCACCACCGATTTGTCGAATTTCTGGTCCACCACCAGCGGCCCACCGGAATCGCCCCCGGCGGTGGTGCCTTCGCGGGGCAGCGCGGGCCCATCGAAAATATCGAAATCGAAATTGCCGGTGGTGTCGTCAAACGCGTCCTCGCCCGCCGGGCTGTCGAAATCCATCATGTACAGGCTTTGCGGCAACCCGCTCGGCGCGCCGAAAAGGAAGCTGTCGATATCGTCGAGCGATCCCAGCACCGAAAGCATGTTCTCGGCGGCGCGGCGGCGGAAATCGATGCCCCCTGCCGGGTTGGCGCTCGTCCCCTTGGTGCCGTATCCGATGATCTGCGCATGCGTCTCCTCGGTCAGCGGGGTGAACAGCATCGTCCAGGTCGGCACGTCGAAGGCGGGGGTATCAAGCGTCGCCATCGCGACATCGGCCTCAAGAAATCCAGTCGCCAGCGAGCGTTCGTCATACCAGACCTGCTCGACATTATAGAGCGAAAGCGCCTTGTTCGTCGCGTGCAGCACGCCGCCGTCCAGCCCCAGCCATTGGCGCACCGCAGGGCGGTTATTGGCCTCGAAGCCAAAGCTGATCGCGGTGCCGCCGCTCGCCGAACCATAGGTATCGGCCGCCTGATCGTTCACGCAGTGCGCGGCAAAGATCACCATGCGCGGGTTGATGAGCGTGCCCGTGCACAGCCCGACAAAGCCGCCGCCCGCATCGATCACCATCTGCCCCACGCCCGTCACGCCGCTGTCGAGTATCCCCGCCGCCGGCGGCAGATCGGGGGACAGGTCGTTGCGGATGATGATGTCGGGCACCTGCACGGCGCCGCCACCATCCTGCGCCAGCGCGCCCTCGGGCGCCATCAGTCCAGCGGTCAGCGCGGTCGCGCCCAGAAGTATCGATTTTACGGAAGAACTACCGACCAGAGCAGCCATCTCAACTCTCCCAGATAACGGGCGGTCGCGCGCGACTCGCCAGATGAACCCGAGATTAACGCTGCATTTGGCGTCGGATAGCCGTGGCTTGTGGAGTAAAAACCACCATAGCAGAGCGTGATAGGCCGCACCTATGCGCCCAAACCACGCTTTGCCGCCATTTCTCGCCGTTAACGAATTGCGAACGGCACATTAAACCAAACGGCCGACCGCGTATTCTTACGCAGCCGGCCGCTTCGGTTCAGATTGTGCTGTTCAGGCTTATTCGGCCGGGAAACCGCGCTTCTTCAAAAGCGCCTTCACGTCCGGGTCGCGGCCGCGGAACGCGCGGTACGCCTCGGCGCGATCGGTTTCGTTGCCGGTCGACAGCAGCACCTTGCGGAACCGGTCGGCCACGCCGCGATCCCATGGGCTGCCCGCCTCGGTGAACGCCGCCCAGGTGTCGGCATCCATCGTCTCGGACCAGAGATAGCTGTAATAACCCGCCGAATAGCCATCGGACGAGAACAGATGGTTGAACTGCGGCAGGCGGTGCCGCATCACCAGTTCCTTGGGCATGCCCAGTTCCGCCAGCGTCTCGCGCTCGAACGCGTCGGGGTCGGTCACCGGCGCCTCGCGGTCGTGCAGCTTCATGTCGACGATCGCCGACGACAGATATTCGACCGTGCTATAGCCCTGGTTGAAGGTCGAGGATTTCTCGATCTTGTCGACCAGCGCCTGCGGCATCGCCTCGCCCGTCTTGTAATGCTTGGCATAACGGTCAAGCACGTCGCGAGTCAGCAGCCAGTTCTCGTTCACCTGGCTCGGATATTCCACAAAGTCGCGCGGCGTGCCGCCCAGCGACGGGTAATATACGTCCTGCAGGAAATAATGGATGGCGTGGCCGAATTCGTGGAACAGCGTCGTCGCATCGTCGAGGCTGATCAGCACGGGCTCGCCGGGCGCACCCTTGACGAAATTGTTGTTGTTCGACGCCAGCACATTGCGCTCGCCGCCCAGCTTCTGCTGGCTGCGATAGGTGGTCATCCACGCGCCCGAACGCTTGCCCGCGCGGGCGAAATTGTCGAGGTAGAACAGCCCGACATTCGAACCATCACGCTTGTCGGTGACGATGAAGGTGCGGACATCGGGGTTGAACACCGGCACTTCGCCCGTGTTTTCCTTGAAATCGAGGTCATACAGGCGCCCGGCGGCATAGAAGGCCGCGTTCACCATGTTGTTCAGCTCGAAATAGGGCTTCACCTCGGCTTCATCGAGGTCGTACTTCGCCTTGCGCACCTTTTCCGAATAGAAACCGTAATCCCACGGCTCGATCGCGATCTTGGCGGTCTTGGCCTTCTTCGCGTCGGCATCGGCCACCGCCTGCATATCGGCCACTTCTTCCTTCACGCGGGCCACGGCGGCGGGCCAGACGCGCATCATCAGGTCCATCGCGCGCGCCGGGTCCTTCGCCATGGTGTCATCCATGCGGTACCAGGCGTGGTTCTTGAACCCGAGCAGCTTGGCGCGGTCGGCGCGCAGCTTCAGTATCTCGGCGATCGTCGCATTGGTGTCGTTCGCATCGCCATTGTCGCCGCGGCCGATAAAGGCGCGCCATGTCTTTTCGCGCAGCGCGCGGTTGGTCGCGTTGGCCAGCACCGGCTGCACCGACGAACGGGTGTTCACGATCACCCATTTGCCCGCCAGGTTGCGCTCGTCGGCGGCCGCCTTCAGCGACGCGACAAAGCTGTCGGGAAGCCCGGCCAGTTCGGCCTTGTCCTCAACAACGATCCACTTTTCTTCATCGGCCAGCACCTTGGCGCTGAAATCGCTGAACGCCACCGAAAGCTGCTGGTTGATCTCGCTCACCTTCGCCTTGGTGGCGGGGTCGAGCAGCGCGCCCTGGCGCACGAAATTGCGGTAATCGCGCTCGACGATACGCAGCTGCGCGGGCGTCAGATTGAGCGTCGCGCGCTTGTCGTACACTTCCTTGAAGCGCGCGAACAGCTTGGGATCGAGCTGGATCTCGTCATAAAATGCCGAGATTTTGGGGCTCCATTCGCGGTCGATCTTCTGCACATCGGCGTTCGACTGGTTGCTCGTCTGCACGCCCCACAGCGCGAACAGGCGGTCCATCGTGTCGCCGGTCAGCTGCATCGCCTCGTTGACATTCTGGAAGGTCGCGGGCGCCTTGTTGTCGCGCACCGCGTAAACCTCGCGGCGCAGTTCCTCCATCGCCGCGGTGAACGCGGCCGGGAACAGCTCGGGCTTCATCTGGTCGAACGGCGGCACACCTTCATAAGGGCCGGTCCATTTCTGCAGCATGGGGTTGGTCGCCGCAGCGGTCGTCACCGCGGTCTCGGCGCCGGCGGGCGCCTTTTTGGCAGACGCGCTCACCGGCAGCGCCAGCGCTGCCAGCGACACGCCGGCAACAAGCAGATTGTTGATACGCAATTCATATCTCCGAAAACCATCACTCTGGCCCGTGTGTTGCCCACATGACGTGAACCTAGCCCGAATTTCGACAAACCGACAAGCTTTGACGACGAACGACATGATCGATCGGGTCATTCGCCGCCTATCAAACGCAAATGGCTCATATATATTGACTCTACGAACCATATCGGTTAACATGATCACTCCTGCGCACCGCTGATCATGGTGCAGCAGGGCTGCGGACGGCAGGCGCGGCGTCAACCGGCCTGCCCTCCTCGGTATGGTGCGAAGCCCGGCGCGGATAGTGCGTGCCTTTGCTTCGAAACATCATCGCTCCGGCATCTTTGCCGGCACACGGGCGCTCCGGTCGGCCATGGCGATCCGGGCGCTCCAGCGGCATCGTCCGCGCGCACGGGCTTCGCGCCGTCACTCCCTTTTCCCCGCATCGGCATCCTCACGCGCCGATTTCCAACAGGCCGCGTCTCCGCCACGCCAAAGCGCGCGCGCAACACCCTAAACTGATTGGACAATCAACTTATCCACAGCCAATGGCGTGTCACGGCCTCCCTGCGCACAACGCGACACATGGGCGATTGTCATGTCGCCCATGTCGCGTTCAGGCGGGCGCGCCTCAGCCGGTAAACGCCTGAATCCCTGTGATCGCGCGGCCCAGGATCAGCGCGTGCACATCGTGCGTGCCTTCATAGGTGTTCACCGTTTCCAGGTTCACCAGGTGGCGGATCACATGGAACTGGTCCGAAATCCCATTGCCGCCGTGCATGTCGCGCGCCATCCGCGCGATATCCAGCGCCTTGCCGCAATTGTTGCGCTTGATCAGGCTCACCATCTCGGGCGCCCAGTGGCCGGCGTCGATCGCGCGCCCCACGGTCAGCGCGGCGTTCAGCCCCAGCGCGATCTCGGTCTGCATGTTCGCCATCTTCAGCTGCGGGATCTGGTTCGCCGCCAGCGGCCGGCCGAACTGCTTGCGCTCCAGCATGTACGTCCGCGCGCGGTGGAAACAGTCCTCCGCCGCGCCCATCGATCCCCAGGCAATGCCGTACCGCGCCTTGTTGAGGCAGCCGAACGGCCCGCCCAGCCCGCGCGCATTGGGCAGCATGTTCTCGGCGGGAACGAACACTTCGTCCATCACGATCTCGCCGGTAATCGACGCGCGAAGGCTCATCTTGCCCTCGATCTTGGGGAAACTCAGCCCCGCCCAGCCGCGCTCAACGATGAAGCCGCGGATCACCCCGTCCAGCTTCGCCCACACCACCGCGATATCGGCGATCGGTGCGTTGGTGATCCACATCTTGGTGCCCGTCAGCCGGTATCCGCCGTCCACCGCCACCGCGCGCGCCGTCATGCTGCCGGGGTCCGATCCCGCATCGGGTTCGGTCAGCCCGAAACAGCCGACAATCTCGCCCGTCGCCAGCCGCGGCAGATATTTTTCGCGCTGCGCCTCGCTGCCATAGGCATGGATGGGGTGCATCACGAGCGAGGATTGCACGCTCATCGCCGAACGATAGCCCGAATCCACCCGCTCCACCGCGCGCGCGATCAGGCCGTAGGCCACATGGCTCACGCCCGCGCAGCCATAGCCGTCGATCGTCGCGCCCAGCAGGCCCAGCTCGCCCAGCTCGTTCATGATCTCGCGGTCAAACCGCTCCTCGCGCGTCGCGCTCAGCACGCGCGGCAGCAACCGCCCCTGTGCATAGCCTTCCGCCGTATCGCGGATCATCCGCTCGTCATCGGTCAGCTGCGCGTCGAGGTTGAACGGGTCGTCCCATTTGAACGGGGTAAAGTCGGCCATCGGTCATCCATTTCCTAATTCTGTCGTACGAACCGCTTGGCGCGGCGGTTCAGCGGCTCAGCCGTTCACCACCTGCTCGATCACGCCGAAAATCGGGTGGTGGCGCGCATCCTCCATCCAGATCCGCACGCTGTCGCCCGACTTCAGAAAAGGCGTTTTCGCGCCGCCCGTCTGGATCGTCTCGATCATCCGGATCTCGGCGATGCAGCTATAGCCGACGCCGCCGTCCGCCACCGGCTTGCCCGGCCCACCATCCGCGTCGCGGTTCGAAACCGTGCCCGATCCGATGATCGTCCCCGCCCCCAGCGCGCGGGTCTTCGCGGCATGCGCGATCAGCGTCCCGAAATCGAACGTCATGTCGACGCCCGCATCGGCGCGGCCAAAGGGCTGGCCGTTCAGGTCGACATGCAGCTGCCCCGAAAGCTTGCCGTCCTGCCAGCTGTCGCCCAGCGCATCGGGGGTCACGTACACCGGCGACATCGCGCTTGCGGGCTTGGACTGGAAGAAACCGAACCCCTTGGCCAGCTCGCCCGGAATGAGGTTGCGCAAGCTGACATCGTTGGTCAGCCCGACCAGCCGGATCGCCGCCAGCGCCTCCTCGCGGCTCGCGCCCAGCGGCACGTCGCCCGTCACCACGACGATCTCGGCCTCCATGTCGCAGCCCCAGGCCTCGTCGGCCAGCGGAATGGCGTCGCGCGGGCCCAGAAACCCGTCCGATCCGCCCTGATACATCAGCGGGTCGTGCCAGAAGCTGTCGGGCATCTCCGCGCCGCGCGCCTGCCGCACCAGCGCGACATGGTTCACATAGGCCGATCCATCCGCCCATTGATAGGCGCGTGGCAACGGCGCCGCCGCCTCGCGCTCGTGAAACCGCTCCTTGGGGATCACGCCGTGCTCCAGATCGGTCGCCAGATTGCGCAGATCGGCCTCCAGCCGGTCCCAGTCATCAAGCGCCGCCTGCAGCGTCGGCGCGATATGGCTGGCATCGGCACACCAGGCCAGATCGTTCGACACCACGACCAGCTTTCCGTCGCGTCCCTGTTTCAGGCTTGCCAGCTTCATCGCCTCTCCCTTTCTCACTCGTCAACGCCCGGCACTGATTAGAGGAAACGGGCAATCGCGAATTTGGTAACAATCGCAACCACCACTGTCCACTTGTCGATAAATCTTACGTGAACGGAATTCACCTTGACGGAAACGTCAACACAGGCTTCCTTGCGCGCACAAGAATAATGCAGGAGTGGAAGCGTATGGCAATCGAGTCTTCCGGTCGCCCGATCTACGATGAAAACCACGAGGCCTTTCGCGATACGGTGCGCGCCTTTCTGCAAAAGGAAGCCATCCCCAATATCCAGCGCTGGGAAGAGGCGGGCATCGTCGAAAAGGCGATCTGGCCCAAGGCCGGCGAGATCGGCATGCTCTGCCCCACCGTGCCGGAAAGCTATGGCGGGCTCGGCCTCGATTTCCGCTACAACGCGATCATCAACGAAGAAATCGCCTATTCGGGCGCACCCTTCGGCTTCCAGCTCCAGTCCGATATCGTCGTCAGCTATCTCATCCATTACGGGTCCGAAGAGCAGAAACGCCACTGGCTGCCCAAGCTCGTCTCGGGCGAGGTCGTCTCCGCGATCGCGATGACCGAACCGGGCACGGGCTCCGATCTCCAGAGCATCCGCACCACCGCGAAAAAGGACGGCAACCATTATGTGATCAACGGGTCCAAGACCTATATCACCAATGGCCAGAATGCCGATCTCATCCTCGTCTGCGCCAAGACCGATACCGAGGTGCAACCTGCCTGGAAGGGCGTGTCGATCATTCTGGTCGAGGCCGAAAGCGAAGGTTTCCAGCGCGGCCGCAATCTCGACAAGATCGGGCAGGACGCCGCCGACACCTCCGAACTTTTCTTCAACGATGTCCGCGTGCCGATCACCAACTGCCTCGGCGAAGAGGGCAAGGGCTTCATCTATCTGATGAGCGAACTGCCACAGGAACGGCTTTCGGTCGCGGTCTCCGCGCAAGGCTCTGCGCAGCGCGCGTTCGACGATACGGTCGCCTTCACCAAGGATCGCAAGGCGTTCGGCAAAACGGTGTTCGATTTCCAGAACACCCGCTTCACCCTCGCCGATCTGAAGGCCAAGCTGCAGGTCGGCTGGGCGCATCTCGACTGGGCGGTCGCGCGCCATGTGAAGAACGAACTGACGCCCGAGGAAGCCGCCGCCGTCAAGCTCTGGCATACCGAGCTGCAATGGGAGGTGATGGACAAGTGCCTTCAGCTCCACGGCGGCGCGGGCTATATGAACGAATATCCCATCGCCCGGGCCTGGCGCGGCGCCCGCGTCACGAGGATTTACGGCGGCACCAGCGAAATCATGAAGGAACTGATCGGCCGGTCGCTCTGATGATCTCGCCGCGCCCCCTGCGCCGGTCAGGCGTCGTGGAACACCGCCCATTCCTCCAGCGGCGCACGTCCCGTCTCCAGCCGGTTGGCGGGGGCGTGCGGGTCTTCATGGCCGATCGCCACGCCGCAAAAGAGCATGCGGTTGGCGGGGATATCCAGAAAGCGGGTGATCGTCTCTGGGTAGACCGCCCAGCACTCCTGCGGGCAGGTGGCAAGCCCCGCTTCCACCGCCAGCAGCATGAAGCTTTGCAGGAACATGCCAAGGTCCGACCATTGCGGCGGCCCCATCTGCCGGTCGACCGTGCAGAAGATCGCAGCCGGCGCGCCGAAGAACTGGAAATTGCGGGCGAACCATTGGCGGCGCGCGCCCTTGTCTTCGCGCGGGATGCCAACATGGCCGTACAGCGCCTCACCCACCGCAAAGCGCCGGTCGCGATAGGGCGCGCTCAGCGCGGGCGGATAGATGGCATAGGCGGGCTCCTCCACGATGCCCGCCGCCAGCGTTTTCCTCATCTGCGCCTTCAGGCGCCTCATCGCTGGCCCGGTCACGACATCGATGTGCCAGGGCTGGACATTGCCGCCGCTCGGCGCCCGCGCCGCCTTTTCCAGCAATGCGCGGATCATGTCCGGCGCTACCGGATCGTCCAGAAAGCCGCGCACCGAACGCCGGGCCGCAATCGCATCGCTCAGTTTCACATTCCGCTCCCATCTTGCCTGTCACGCCCCGGAACATCCCCCGGCGTCGGGCCATCGTCCTAATTCAGCACAAAGGAGTTTCCATGGGTACGGCCTATATCGTCGAAGCAGTCCGCACCGCCGGTGGCAAACGCGGCGGTCGCCTTGCGGGGTGGCATCCCGCCGACATGGCGGGCGCGGTGCTCAACGCCGTGGTCGATCGCACCGGGATCGATCCCACCGCGATCGACGATGTCATCATGGGCTGCGTCAGCCAGGCGGGCGAACAGGGGTTCCAGATCGGGCGCGGTGCAGTGCTCGCCTCGCGCCTGCCCGAAAGCGTCCCCGCGGTCTCGATCGATCGCCAATGCGGCTCTTCGCAGCAAGCCATGCAGTTCGCCGCGCAGGCGGTGATGTCGGGCACACAGGACGTGGTGATCGCCGCCGGCGTCGAAAGCATGACGCGCGTTCCCATGGGCTCGACAGCGATGCTCTTTGCGCAGGCCGGGCTCGGCACCTCGAAAAGCCCGCACCAGGAAGAACGCTATCCCGGCATCCATTTCTCCCAGTTCATGGGCGCCGAGATGATCGCAAAAAAGCACGGCTTCACGCGCGAGCAGCTCGATAGCTACGCGCTTGAAAGCCACCGCCGCGCCGCCGCCGCCGCCGAGGCCGGGGCCTTCAAAAACGAAATTGTCGGGCTTCCGGTCGACACCCCCGATGGCCCGATCATCCACGATCAGGATGAAGGCATCCGGTTCGGCGCCACGCTCGAAGGCATCGCCTCGGTCAAGCTGCTGCAGGAAGGCGGGATGATCTCGGCCGCCAATGCCAGCCAGATCTGCGACGGTGCCAGCGCGGTGCTGATCGTCTCCGAACAAGCGCTCAAGGAGCACGACCTTACCCCGCTAGCGCGCATCCACAATCTCACGGTCACCGGCGGCGATCCGGTTATCATGCTCGAAGAACCGCTCTACGCCACCGAAAAGGCGCTGGCGCGCGCCGGGCTCAAGATCGACGATATCGATCTTTACGAGGTGAACGAAGCCTTCGCCCCGGTTCCGCTCGCCTGGCTGAAACATCTCGGCGCCGATCCGGCAAAGCTCAACGTCCATGGCGGCGCCATCGCGCTCGGCCATCCGCTCGGCGCCAGCGGCACCAAGCTCATGGCCACGCTCGTCAACGCGCTCGGCCGCCACGGCAAGAAATATGGGCTGCAGACGATGTGCGAAGGCGGCGGGCTCGCCAACGTCACCATCATCGAACGGCTCTGATACAGCATTGGGAGAGGAAGCCTCATGAAGATTGATTCATCGGTTGCAGCGGTCGTCACCGGCGGGGCCTCGGGCCTCGGCGCGGCCACGGCGCGCGCACTTGCGGCAAAGGGCGCCAAGGTCGCGATCTTCGACCTGCAGCGTGAAAAGGGCGAGGCCATCGCCAACGAGATTGGCGGCACCTTTTGCGAAGTGAACGTCACGTCGGACGAAAGCGTCGATGCCGGCTTTGACAGGGCGCGCACCGCGCATGGGCAGGAACGGGTGCTGGTCAACTGCGCGGGCGTTGGCAACGCGATCAAGACCGCCAGCCGTTCGAAGGAAGATGGCAGCATCAAGCATTTCCCGCTCGATGCGTTCAACTGGATCATCCAGATCAACCTGATCGGCACCTTCCGCTGCATCGCCAAATCGGCTGCGGGCATGCTCACGCTCGGCCCCGTCGACGAATATGGCGAACGCGGCGCGATCGTGAACACCGCCAGCGTCGCCGCCGAGGATGGCCAGATGGGGCAAGCCGCCTATTCGGCGTCGAAGGGCGGCGTAGTCGGCATGACGCTCCCCATCGCGCGCGATCTGATGAGCGAAGGCATCAGGGTGAACACCATCCTGCCCGGTATCTTCAACACGCCGCTGCTTCAGGCCTCGCCGCAAAATGTGAAGGATGCGCTCGCTGCTGCCGTCCCCTTCCCCAAAAGGCTGGGTCAGCCCGAAGAATATGCCCAGCTGGCGCTCACCATGATCGAAACCGGCTACTTCAACGGAGAAGACGTCCGGCTTGACGGGGCGATCCGCATGGCGCCACGCTGAACGCATGGCAAAACCCGATTCCTGGCGGCTCGAAAGGGCCGCCTACCCCTTCACCAATTCCACCGAAACGCGCTTTCAGGATCTCGATCCGCTCGGCCATGTGAACAATGTGGCGATGGCGGCGCTGTTCGAAAACAGCCGCGTGCGTTTCAATCGTTCGATCGAACTCACCAACCGGCACGCCTCTCAGGGCGCAGGCGATCGCTGGCTCGTCGCCTCGGTATCGATCGCCTATCTCGCCGAAGCGCATTTTCCCGATGCGGTCGACGTCTGCAGCGGTATCGGCCGCGTCGGCACCAGCAGTTGGACGATCCTGTCGGCCGCGTTTCAGGGCGATGTCTGCGTCGCCACCTGCGACACCGTGCTCGTCCTCACCGATGCGAACGGGCCCAAACCGCTGCCCGATCCGATCCGCACGGTCTTTGGCGAACGCCTGGTCCGCCAGCCCGCTTGATCCTTTAGCGGACGATGCCGATGCCGAACCTGATCCGCGTCGTCCGCCGGTTATAATCGAGCAGATTTTCACCGTAACCGACAAAGCCCTGGCCAAAGAGATAGAGGTTGAGCGGGGTCGAGATAATCCGGTCGAGCGGATAGGAAACCTCCGCGTCGAACGATCCCTTGCCCGATCCGAAATTCAACCGCGTCGCGGTGGTCAGGCGAAAGCCGTCATCCTTGCCGATCTCGGCGAACAGCCCGGTATTGCCGCGATAATGGGCGATATCGGAATTATCCTCCTTATCGCCGACGAAGAACCACAGCCTCGGCCCGATCGTCAGCTTGTAATCGCCGATCGGCATCGTCGCCATGGTCTGCACATAAACATTGTTCAGGCTGCGCGAGGCATCCCCGTCACGGCCATTGGATTCGTGCCGCAGCCCGATCTGGCCGCCCAGCGCCAGCTTCTCCGAAACCGGGACGGCGGGGGCGAGATAGAAGATCTCGGGCATGAAATCGATGTTGCGGAACGGCGAGGAATGCCCGCCTAGATCCCAGAACAGCTTCTGGGTAAATCCGAAATGCAGCCCGTTTATGAAGGGGGCGCCCGGCCCCACTTCGCCCGCATCGCCGAACAGCTGATATTTGAAGCTGATCTGCAGCCGCCCGTCGCTGTTGGTGCCCGGGCCATATACCGCATAGATCGGTTGATAGCTCGAAAGATTGCCAAGATAGGCATTGCCCAGATCGGGCTTGGCGCTTGGCGCGTCGAGCGTCGCCTCGATCGGCATCGGCTCGCGCACTGCTTCCTTTTCCGCCATCCGAACGGGTTGGCTCGCTGGCGCGGCAAAGGCATAACGCGGCGCACCGGCATCGCCTGTGTCCAGCACTAGGCTTGCCTCCTCGCCCGCCGTCACCCCGGCCGGCAGCGCGAATTGATACAGGCCCTGCACAAATCCGCCCTGCGCCGCTGCTGCGGCGGAGGGGACGCCCCCACCACGCTCCAGCGTCACCGGCATGGGCTGCCCGTTCAGCGTCAGCGTCGCGGGAATTTCGTCGGGCAGGCTGGCGCTATCAGGCCCGCCGTTCAGCAAGGTTACTTCCACCTGCATCCGCCCGGTTTCCTTGGCCGGGGTGATTGCGCTGATGATGAGGCGCGGCGCGGCCTCGGCCTGTGCCGGGCTGGCCGCGATCAGGATCAGCGGCGCACCATATGCGAAGAGTTTCATGGGGCCGGCTATGCCGCGACAAGATGGCGAAGAAAAGGCAACCGACCCGCTCTGTGCGCCGCCGCGTGCCTCAATCGACGAAGCGCGGCGCGCGTTTCTCGAAATTCGCCGTCACCGCTTCCACCTGATTGGGGCTGCGGACGATCCGCACCTGCTCCTCGCTCTCGGCCATCAGGATCGTCGCCGCATCGCTTTCGGCGGCAAGGTTGAACAGCCGCTTGGATGCCCGCACCGCATGCGGATTGCGCCCCGCAATATCGCGCGCCAGCGCCAGTGCCTCGTCATAGGGCGCAGCCGAGGTGCGGGTAACAAAGCCGAAACGCTCGGCCTCCGCCCCCGAAAATTCGCGGTTGGTATAGGTCAGCTCGCGCAGCACATCGTCGCGCACCAGCGTCCGCCACAGCGCAACGCCCGCCATATCGGGCACAAGCCCCCATTTCATTTCCATGATCGCCATGCGCGTGTCGGGGTGCGCGATGCGGATGTCCGCGCCTGACATGATCTGAAACCCGCCGCCAAAGGCAGCACCATGAACCGCCGCAATCACCGGTACCTCAAGCGTGCGCCAACCCCATGCCACCTGCTGAAAGATATTCGCGGGCCCGTGCGTCCGATCGGTCAGCGAGGCACCGCCAAGGCCGCCGCCCTCCCCGATCGCGGCCATGCTCGCCATGTCCAGCCCGGCGCAAAAGGCGCGGCCCTCGCCCGAAAGCACCACCGCGCGCAAACCCGGCGTCCGCCGCAGCTTATCGATCGTCCCGGCAAGCGCGTCGATCATCGCGGGGTCGAGCGCATTCATCTTGTCGCCCCGCGTCAGCCGCACCTCCGCCACACCGGCATCGATCGCCACGGAAACCCGGTCATTCATACTCGCATCCTTCATCCATTCGCCGGGCTGTCGGTGCCCCAGTAACGGTCGCGCAGCACCCGCTTGTACAGCTTCCCGGTCGGGTGGCGCGGCAATTCATCGGTAAAGTCGATCTGGCGCGGCAGCTTCACGCCGGATAGATTGGCCCGGCACAAAGCCGTCAGTTCGTCGGCCAGCCCGGCCCCGGCATCGGCCATGTCCACGGGCTGGACGATCGCGACCACACGCTCCCCCATGTCGGCGCAGGGCGCACCGATCACCGCGACATCGGCCACGCGCGGATGGGTCACGATCAGGTTCTCGATCTCCTGGGGATAGATATTCACGCCCCCCGATATGATCATGAAGCTCGCCCGGTCGGTCAGGTACAGAAATCCCTCCTCATCCACCCACCCGATATCGCCAAGGGTGGACCAGCCGAGCCGGTTACGCCCCTGCGCGGTCTTTTCCGGGTCGTTATGATATTCGAACGGATGCCCGTCGGAAAAATAGACCATCCCCTGCGTCCGCACGGGCAGTTCATTGCCTTGCTCGTCGCAAATATGGACCTTGCCGATCATCGCGCGGCCGACCGACCCCCTATGCGTCAGCCAGTCCGCCGCCTTGATCGCGGTCAGCCCATTGCCTTCCGATCCCGCATAATATTCGTCGATGATCGGCCCCCACCAGTCCATCATCGCCTGTTTCACCGGCACCGGGCAGGGCGCGGCGGCGTGGATGGCCGAGCGCAACGAGGTTATGTCATAGCCCGTGCGAACCGCTTCAGGCAGCTTCAGCATCCGGATGAAATGCGTGGGCACCCACTGGCTGGCGTTGATCCGATAGCGCGCAATCGCCTGCAGTGCCTCTTCGGGCTCGAAATGCTCCATCATCACCACCGTGCCGCCCAGCCGCTGGACGCTCATGCACCAGCGCAGCGGCGCCGCGTGGTAAAGCGGCGCGGGCGAAAGATAGATGCTGTCGGCACCAAAGCCGAACATCCCCGCCGCCAGCATCGCCAGCCCATGGGGCGCATCGATCGCCGGATCTTCGGGCAGCGCGATGCGCACCCCCTTTGGCCGCCCGGTCGTACCCGAGGAATAGAGCATGTCCACGCCCGCGCTTTCATCCGCAATCGGCGTGACTGGCATCGCCGCTGCTTCGGCCACCCAGTCCGCCCACCCTGCGCGGGGTACGCCGATCAGGTAACGCGGCACATCCGGTATCGCCTCCGGCAATCCGTCCAGAACGCCCCCCACGCCTTCGGACGTCACCAGCAACCGCGCGCCACTGTCGCGCACGATATACGCGATCTCCGGCAGCGCGAGCCGGCACGAAATGCACACATAATGCAGCCCCGAGCGCTGTGCCGCCCAGGCCAGTTCGAAATACCGGATATGATTGTCGAACAGGAACGCCACCGTGTCCCCGCGCGCCAGTCCCAGCCGTCGGAACAGATGCGCGCCCTGGTTCGACCGGGCATCAAGCGTCGCATAATCGATGCGCTCGCCAGACCCGGCCATGATGACTGCGGGCTTTTCCGGCATCGACCGGGCATGGTGCAGCGGATGAGTCACGGCATCGCTCTCCCTCTGGCCACGGTGGCAAGGTGCTTCCCCAGCCCCTCTCCTTTCCGTAAGCGTCATCTAATCACAGCTTCCGGGGCAAGTCACCCATTTCCATTTCGACGACGTTGCAGACAGAGGCTCCAGCCGCTAGTCCGCGCGCATCAGTAAATGCAGGCAGTTTCACGATGGAAGACTTGACCAACATGCCATTCGATCCGGCGCGCTTGCTACGCGCCATGAACGACTATGGGCATGGCGGCGTGCTCGGGCTCACCTACCGCGCGCATGGCGAGGATTGGGTCGAGCTTGAGCTGCCCTATAACGAAAAGCTCGTTGGCGATGCCGATACCGGCATTCTCGCCTCCGGCCCCGTCGTCTCGCTGATGGACATGGCAACCAGCGCCTCGGTCTGGGTGCGTGGCGGAAAGCTGCGGCCGCAGGCCACGCTCGATCTGCGCGTCGATTATCTCCGCCCGGCCGCGCCCGGCCGCTCGGTTATCGGCCGCGGCGAATGCTATCGCATCACGCGCAACATCGCCTTCATCCGCGGTCAGGCGCATGATGGCGATCCCGAAGATCCCGTCGCGCATGTCGCCGGCACGTTCATGTTTCTCTGAAAGCCGATATCCCGATGAAACCGCTTCCCCCTTATGCTGATACGCTCGGCCTCTCGATCTGCGGCGACGAGCGCGGCGTGCCGATCCTGTCGATGCCCTTTTCCAACGAAGTGCTGGGGCGCCCCGGCTTCGTCCATGGCGGCGCGCTTGGCGGCATGCTCGAAATGGCGGCGATCGCCGCGCTTTATGCCGAGTTCCGGGATGAAGACACGCCCCGGCTGAAACCGATCAACATCACCGTCGATTTCATGCGCGGCGGCCGCGAAAAGGAAACCTTCGCGATCGGGCTGGTAACACGCGTCGGCACGCGCATCGCCAATGTCGAGGCCGTCGCCTGGCAGGATGACCGGGAAAAGCTGATCGCATCCGCGCGGATGAATATCCTCATCGCCCGTTGATCGCCTTTAAGTGCTTCATAACGATCCCCTGCCACATTCATGACGGCATTGGGCAGGGGAGGTTTTTCAGTGCAGTTTGAAATGCTAAAACGCTTGTGGACAGACAGGCGCGGGGCAACCGCAATCGAATATGGGCTGATCGCCGCCCTCATCTCGCTAGCGGCGATCATCGCGTTTCAGATGCTCGGGCTGTCGCTCGTCGATACGCTCAACACCCTCACCAACGCGATGCGCGGGCATTAGACCCGCGCGCCGCAATCAGGCGTCGATGCTCGTTCCCAGGCTCGCATTCACCAACCCACCGTCGACCGTGATCGTCTCGCCAACGACATAGTCGCCTGCGCGGCTGGCCAGATAGATCGCCGCCGCCGCCAGATCCTCCTCGGCCCCGATCCGCCCCGCCGGAATGCGTTTTGCCACCTCATTGCCATGGTCGCGTGCGGCGCGGTTCATCTCCGACGCGAACGCCCCCGGCGCGATCGAGGTGACGTTGATATGATCGCTGATCAGCCGCGCCGCCATCCGCTTGGTGAGATAGATCAGCCCAGCCTTTGACGCGTGATAGCTGAATGTGTCCCACGGATTGAGCCGCATCCCGTCGATCGAGGTGATGTTGATCACCTTGGCCGGCTTCGACGCAGAGCCCGCCGCCTTCAGCGCGCCGTGTAGCGCCTGTGTAAGGAAGAAGGGCGATTTGAGGTTAAGGTCCATCACCTTGTCCCAGCCGGCTTCCGGAAACTTCTCGAACGGTTCGCCCCAGGCGGCACCGGCATTGTTGACGAGAATGTCGAGCCGCTGTTCCTTTTCGGCGAACGCCTCCGCAAGCGCGCGGCAGCCGGCGACCGTCGAAATATCATGCGGCAGCGCGATGCAGTTGGGGCCAAGCTCCTGCGCGGTCGCCAGACACGCTTCGGCCTTGCGCGACGAGATATAGACCTTGGCGCCCTGTGCGATGAACCCCTCGGCAATCCACTTGCCGATATTGCGCGACCCGCCGGTAACGAGCGCAATCCGCCCCTCCAGCGAAAACAGCTTGCTGACGTCCATCATCCTGTCCTTCCCGGCTGTTCAGCCCCCACGGCGGATCGTCTCACGCGCGATCACGATCTGCTGGATCTGGCTGGTTCCTTCGTAAATGCGGAACAGGCGCACATCGCGGTAAAGCCGTTCGATGCCGTAATCCGCGATATAACCCGCCCCGCCAAAGATCTGGACCGCGCGGTCGGCCACGCGCCCCACCATCTCGCTCGCGAAATATTTGGCGGCGGCCGATTCCATGGTCACATTCTCGCCCGCATCCTTGCGCGCCGCGACATCGAGCACCAGCGCCCGCGCAGCGAGCGCCTCGGTTTTTGAATCCGCGATCATCGCCTGGATCAGCTGGTGCTCGGCGATCGGCTTACCGAACTGGATGCGCGTCGTCGCATAGGCCACGCAGTCGGCGATAAGGCGATCCGCAACGCCCACGCACACGCCCGCAATATGCAGCCGCCCGCGATCGAGCACGCGCATCGCCACCTTGAACCCGTCCCCCTCCGCACCCAGCATGTTCGCCGCCGGCACGGGCACGTCATCCAGATGCACGTCGCACACATGCGCGCCCTGCTGCCCCATCTTGCGTTCCGGAGCCCCGATGCGCACGCCCGCGAGATCTGCGGGCACCAGAAAGGCGGATACGCCGTGCGCGCCTTCCCCGCCCGTGCGCGCCATGACGGTGAAAAGCGACGCCTTGTCCGCATTGGTGATGAAACGCTTGGTGCCGGTGACGCGGTACACATCGCCGTCGCGGACCGCGCGGGTTTTCACGGCGGCGCTATCGGACCCGACATCGGGCTCGGTCAGCGCAAAGCTGGTGATGATCTGCCCGCTCGCGATGCGGGGCAGCCACTGCGCCTTTTGCGCATCGCTGCCCGCCATGATCAGCCCCTGGCTGCCAATCCCCACATTGGTGCCGAAGGTGGAACGCATCGCCGGGCTCGTCCGCCCCAGTTCGAACGCGATCCGCAGTTCCTCCCCCATATTAAGGCCAAGGCCGCCATATTGTTCGGGGATCGACATGCCGAACAGCCCGAGCGCCTTCATCTCGGCGATCAGATCACCGGGAATCTCGTCGCTTTCGGCCACCTCCGCCTCGCGCGGGCGCAGCCGTTCGGCGACGAAGCGGCGAATGGTCTCCAGCAATGCTTCAAAGACTTCAGGATCCAGCGCCACTCAGCTTCCCCTTCGTCCTGTACCTCAGATCATGGGATCAATATCCGTGCATCCGCGCCACGCGGTCCGCCTGGAAATTGCTGTCTCCAAAAAATTCCTGCAACGCGCGGTCGCGCTTCATGAACAGCCCGACATCATATTCGTCGGTCATCCCGATGCCGCCGTGCATCTGCACACCTTCCTTGACCGCAAGGCTCGTCGCCTGCCCCGCCTTGGCCTTGGCAACCGCGACCATCAATTCGGCCTTGTCACTGCCCTCATCAAGCAGCTGCTGCGCCTTGAGCACCGCCGCGCGTGCCACTTCCATCTCGGCATAGAGATGCGCGGCACGGTGCTGGAGCGCCTGAAACTCACCGATCAGCTGACCGAATTGCTTACGCTGCTTGAGATAGCCGATCGTCATGTCCATCGCGCCCGCACCGACGCCCGCCAGTTCGGCCGCCGCACCGGCACGCCCGGCATCGAGCAAGCGGGTCAGTACCGCCCAGCCGCCATCGACCTCGCCGATCACCGCATCACCGTCCACCTCGACCCCGTCGAGCCGGACATGCGCGCCCATCGCGCTATCGACCAATCGCGCAGCCTCCAATGTCATGTTCGCGCTATCCTTGGGCACCGCGAAGAGCGTCAGCCCCTCGGTGTCACCGGGGCTGCCCGCGGTCCGCGCGGCGACGATCAGCATGTCGGCAGACGCGCCCTGCACCACGAACTGCTTTTTGCCAGTCAGGCGAAACCCATTGCCCGAGCGCTCGGCGCGCGTCGCAATCGCCTGGGGCCGGTGCTTGGCGCCTTCGTCGATCGCGAGCCCCAGCACCGTCTCACCCGCCAATATGCCCGGCAGCCAGCGATCGCGCAGCGCCTTGTCCGCCGCGTTCAGCGCCGTCACGCCTGCGATGGCGGTGGTCAGAAAGGGCGAAGGCGACAGGTTGCGCCCGATCTCTTCAAGCACGATCCCCGCCTCGACATGCCCGAGGCCGAGGCCGCCTTCGGCCTCGGGCACGAGGATGCCGGTAAAGCCCATTTCGCCGAACTGCTTCCACAACCCATGCGAAAAGCCGTCCTTGCAGTTCATGTCGCGAAACTTGCGGAAATGCGGGATCGGTGCCTCGCTCGCCATGAAGCTGCGTGCGCTGTCCTGCAGCAGTGCCTGATCGTCGGTTAGGTAAAGCGGCATCGGTTCAATCCTGAATGGTGTTGCGGGCTGGTCGGATGCCGGGCGTCAGCCGCCGGGCAGGTCCAGGATGCGCTTGGCGATCACGTTGAGCATGATCTCGCTCGTCCCGCCTTCGATCGAATTGGCCTTGGTACGCAGCCAGGCGCGCGCCTTGCCGCCACCGCCTGAAGCCTCGCTTTCCCATTCCAGCGCATCGGCACCGCCCGCCGCCATCACCAACTCGTTGCGACGCTTGTTCAGCTCGGTACCGTAATATTTCATCATGTTCGGCTGCGCGGGATGCGCCTTGCCGGCCTTCAGCTCGTCAAGGAACCGTTCGCCCATCGCACGGAAGGCGAGCGTGTCGACATCGAGCCGCGCCATTTCGGCCCGGAGCAAAGGTTCCTCGGCCATCAGCTCACGGTGCATCGCACCAAGCGATCCCATCGGCGCATTGCCCGCACCCGAGATCATCTCACGCTCATGCCCGAGCAGATATTTGGCGACGTCCCAGCCGCGGTTGAGTTCGCCGACGATCTGGTTCTTGGGAACGACGACATTGTCGAAAAAGGTTTCGCAAAAGGGCGAATTGCCCGAAATCAGCTTGATCGGCTTGGTCGAAACCCCCTGTGTCGTCATGTCGAACAGCAGGAAGCTGATACCACGATATTTGTCGTTCTTGTCGGTTCGAACAAGGCAGAAGATCCAGTCCGCCTTGTCGGCATAGGAGGTCCAGATCTTCTGGCCGTTCACCACCCAGTGATCGCCCTTGTCCTCGCCGTAGGTCTGGAGCGAGACAAGATCGGACCCCGAACCCGGTTCGGAATAGCCCTGGCACCAGCGGATTTCGCCGCGCGCGATCTGGTTGAGATAATGGAGCTTCTGTTCTTCGCTGCCGAATTTGAGGAGCGCGGGGCCGAGCATCCAGATTCCGAAGGAGGAAAGCGGGCTGCGACAGCCAAGCGCGGCCATTTCCTGCCGCAATATCTTGGTCTCGGCAGGCGACAACCCCGCGCCGCCATAGGGCTTGGGCCAGTCGGGCACGGTCCAGCCCTTTTCGGCCATGCGTTCCAGCCAGATCTTTTGTGCATCGTTCTTGAAAACAGGATTGCGCCCGCCCCAGCACGCATCGGTTTCGTCGCGCACAGGCTCGCGCATTTCCGGCGGACAATTGGCGTCGAGCCATGCCCGCGTTTCGGCGCGGAACTGCTCAAGATCAGCCATTCCTCTCTCCCGATTCCATTTTCGAATTTCCAGTATGCTTGACGAAAACGTCAACGAAGTCCAGCCTTGTCGCATGCCGAAAAGTCGGTGACGGAGAAATCCGGTAAAGAGAGGGTGCGCGTGACGATTCCGGTCGATACGAGGCAGCGGGAAGCGGACGAACGCGCGCTCGAGCGCCGTGGGATCACCCTGTTTCTCCTCACGCTCACCTATTTCTTTTCCTATATGGATCGGCAGATCCTGGCGATCCTGCTTGAACTGATCAAAGCCGATCTCCGCCTTTCGGACATGCAATTGGGTCTGCTTTCCGGGCTGGCCTTTGCCATTTTCTATGCCGGTCTCGGCATCCCGGTTGCCCGGCTTGCCGATCGCGGCAACCGACGCAACATCGTCGCGATTTCGCTGGGGCTGTGGAGCCTCATGACCGCTTTGTGCGGGCTGGCGCAAAATTTCGTGCAATTGCTCTTGGCGCGCATCGGCGTCGGCATCGGCGAAGCAGGATCCAGCCCGCCCAGCCATTCGATGATCGCCGATCTCTATCCGGCAGAAAAACGTGCGGGCGCCATGGGCATCTATGCGCTGGGCGTTGTTCTGGGTGGCGGCTTTGGCACGATGATCGGGGGCGCGCTGGCGCATCTTTATGGCTGGCGCATCGCGATCATCGCGGTCGGCATTCCCGGCATTTTCCTCGCCCTTCTTGTGCGCGCACTGATCGTCGAGCCCCGTCGGGGCCTCTCCGATCCGCCCGCCCAGACCGAGGGCAAGGCGCCAGGCATCGGCGCCGGCTTTGCAAGCCTCTGGCAGTCTCCGGCGGCCCGTCATCTCGTTCTCGCTGTCACGCTGACATCGCTCATTGGCTATGCGCTCACCGCCTGGGCACCGAGCTATTATCAGCGCAGCTTTGGCCTCACCCTGCCCCAGATCGCCCTGATCCTTGCGCCGATCATTGCAATTATCGGCGGTATTTCGGGCGTGGTGGGCGGCAAGCTTGCCGACCGATGCGCACGCCGCCACGGCCTGCACAGCCAGAGCTGGCTTGTCGCGCTACTCAAGGCGATTGCCTTTCCCTTTGCCCTCGCGCTCTACATCGTGCCCGACGTCGAACTGGCGCTGATCTGCTATGGCATCGCGCTGCTTTTCCAGAACAGCTATCTCGGCCCCAGCTTCGCGCTTATCCAGGGGCTCGCACCAGTTCAGATGCGCGCATTATGGGCAGCGATCACCTTGCTTTCGATCAACCTGATCGGGCTTGGGTTCGGCCCCACCCTAATCGGCCTGTTGAGCGATCTCTACCGACCGGCGCTGGGCGCGGAATCGCTGCGCTACGCACTGCTCACCATGTGCGCCATCACGCCCTGGGCGATCTGGCATTATTGGCGCGCGGGCGTTTTCCTGCGGGCGGACGGGATATCCCGCCCCGCCGACCAGCATGCCGTAGGGGCAGCGGCTCGGTGATTGACCATACCGAAGTCTCGAATATGCTTTGACATATAAACAGGAGGGATGCGGGCGATGAGATTCGCAGGCAAGACGGCGGTCGTTACCGGCGGCGCTTCCGGTATCGGCAAGTCAACGGTCGAACTGTTTCTGGCGGAAGGCGCGCAGGTCGTGATGGGCGATCTCGACGCCGAGGCCGGCACCAAAATGGTCTCCGCCCATCCTGGCACGCTGCATTTCAAACGCTGCGACGTACGCGCGGACAGGGATATAAAAGCCCTTATGGATTTTGCCGCCGAGGCCACCGGCGGCATCGACATCGTCTTCAACAATGCCGGTGCAGGCGGCGCGCGTGGCGGGATCGACGAGATCACCGCCGAGGAGTGGGACGATACGATGGCGCTGTTGCTGCGTTCGGTCGCGCTCGGCATCCGCCATGCCACACCGCATCTCAAGGCGCGCGGCGGCGGCGCGATCGTCAACACCAGTTCGGTCTCGGCGCTCCAATCCGGCTATGCGCCGACCGCCTATTCGGTCGCCAAGGCGGGCGTGCTGCATCTGACACGCATCGCCGCCGCCGATCTGGCGCAATATGGCATCCGCGTGAACGCGGTGTGCCCTGGCTTCATCGTCACCAACATCTTCAACCCTGCCTTCGATCCCGCGATCGACGCATTGCAGGCCAAGCAGATCCTGATGGGGGCCGCCGCCCATGCCCAGCCCGTGGCACGCGCCGGCCAACCGCGAGACATTGCCGAGGCGGTCGCCTATCTTGCCTCGGACGCGGCATCGTTCGTCACCGGCACCGACCTGCTGGTTGATGGCGGGATGCTGATCGGCACGCGGGCAAGCTGGGACCCGGCAACACCCGGGCTGATCGATATGCTGGCGGCGCGCGCATGAGCGGCCAGCCGGTGCCGATCGGCACCAAGCTTGCCTATGGGTTCGGCGCGGTAGCGTATGGCATCAAGGACAACGGCTTTTCGGTCTTCCTGCTGCTGTTCTACAATCAGGTGATCGGCCTGCCCGCGCATGAGGTTGGGCTCGCCATCCTGATCGCGCTGTTGATCGACGCCTGTATCGACCCGCTGGTGGGTGCCCTGTCCGATCGGACACGCACGCGCTGGGGACGCCGCCATCCCTGGCTCTATGCATCCGCGCTGCCGATCGCGCTGGTCTGGCTGTTGCTCTGGAACCCGCCCGAACTGCCGGTGTCGCAGCAATTCTGGTATCTGCTTGGCGTCGCCGTGCTCGTGCGGGCAGCGGTCTCCTGCTATGAAGTGCCGTCGATCGCGCTGGTCCCCGAAATTACGCGCGATTATCATGAGCGCACAGTGGTCGTCCGTTACCGCTTCCTCTTCGGCTGGGCCGCCGGGCTCGTCATGCTGGCGCTGGCCTACGGCGTCTTTCTGCTGCCCGATGCCGAATATCCCGTCGGCCAGCTCAACCCGCGCGGCTATGAGAAACTGGCGCTGGTCGGATCGATCGCCATGCTCATCGCGGTGCTGGTATCGGCCCTTGGCACGCACCGGCGGCTTGCCCGCCCGGTTGCCGAGCGCAACCAGCCAGCGGCCGACCATAGCCTGCGCGCGATCCTCGGCACGCTCAACGACCGACCGTTCCTGATCCTTATGGCGGCAGGCATCTTCACCTTTGCCAATCAGGGCATGACCTTCGCGCTGTCCAACTATCTGCTTCTTTATATCTGGGAATTCCCGCAGACCGCGCTGATCATCTATGCCATCGCGCTGTTCGGCGGGGTTTTCCTCGCCTTTCTGGCGGTCCCCCGGCTGGCGGGCCGGCTGGGCAAGAAGCACGGCGCGGCGCTCACCGCTTTTCTTTCGGCCATCGTCATCACCACGCCCTATTGGCTGCGCGCCGTCGGGGCCTTTCCCGAACCCGGATCCCCCTGGCTGATGCCGGTGTTCCTGACGATGATTGGTCTGGCGACAATGTTCAACGTCTGCTCGATGATTCTGACCACATCGATGATGGCCGATGTGACCGACGCCGCCGAACTGCGCACCGCGCGGCGCGAAGAGGGGCTGTTCTTTGCCGGCTATTTCTTCGTCCAGAAATGCGTGACGGGGATCGGCATCTTCCTGTCGGGCACGATGCTGGCGCTGATCGGCTTTCCGGAAGGCGCGCAGCCCGGCGCGGTGCCCATCGACACGGTCGATGCGCTGGCGCTGGTATATGGCGGGCTGACGCTTTTCATCGGCTGCTGCGGCGCCTGGTGCTTCCTGCAATTTCCCTTCGGGCGCAACGACCATGAAGACAGGCTGCGCCAGCTTTCGGCACGGCGTGAGCGCAATGCGCGGGAAAATGAGGGAATTACGCTGCGAACGGCGCTGGCAGAATCGGATTGTGCCTGACATCATCGCGCAAAAGATACGGAGAGAGACGAGCCAATGGATTTCAGCCTGAACGACCGTGAGACCTATTGGCGCGACCGCGTCCGCGATTTCATCGAACGCCATGTTCGCCCGCACGACAAGGATTACCATGCCGAGCAGAAGACCGGCGAACGCTGGAAGGTGATCCAGACGATCGAGACGGCGAAGGCCAAGGCGCGCGAGGCCGGGATCTGGAACCTGTTCATGCCGCCATCGTCGGGGCGCGTGCATGTCGACGACAGCTTCGCCTTTGACGGCCCGGGGCTTACCAACCTCGAATATGCGCTGTGCGCCGAGGAAATGGGACGCATCAACTGGGCATCCGAAGTCTTCAACTGCTCGGCGCCCGACACGGGCAATATGGAGGTGCTTTATCGTTACGGCACCCGCGCGCAGAAGGATCGCTGGCTGAAGCCGCTGATGGAGGGTGAGACGCGGTCCGCCTTTCTGATGACCGAACCCGCCGTCGCCTCTTCCGACGCCACCAATATCGAAACCCGGATCGAGCGCGACGGCGATCATTATGTTATCAACGGCCGCAAATGGTGGTCGAGCGGTGCGGGCGATCCGCGCTGCGACATCGCGATCGTGATGGGCAAGACCGATTTCGAGGCGAAGCGCCACCAGCAGCAATCGATGATCCTGATGCCGCTCGACACGCCGGGCGTGACGATCCTCCGCCACCTCCCCGTCTTCGGCTATGACGATGCGCCGCACGGCCATATGGAGATCGAGCTGAAGGACGTGCGCGTGCCTGTGGATAACATGCTGCTGGGCGAAGGCCGCGGGTTCGAAATCGCGCAAGGCCGGCTTGGGCCGGGCCGCATCCATCACTGCATGCGCACGATCGGCGCGGCCGAGGAGGCGATCGAGAAAATGGCCAAGCGGCTGCTGTCGCGCGTCGCCTTTGGCAAGCGCGTGGCCGACCAGAGCGTGTGGGAACAGCGCATCGCCGAAGCGCGGATCGATATCGAGATGAACCGGCTGCTGTGCCTCAAAGCCGCCGACATGATGGACAAGGTGGGCAACAAGGCCGCGCAGGCCGAGATCGCGATGATCAAGGTTGCCGCGCCGCGCATGGCGCTGAAAATCATCGATGACGCGATCCAGGCGCATGGCGGCGGCGGGGTTTCCGAGGATTTCGGATTGGCCAAATCCTATGCGAGCATCCGTACGCTCAGGCTGGCCGATGGGCCCGACGAGGTGCACAACCGATCGATCGCGCGGATCGAATTCGGCAAGCACGGCGCCGCCGCCGCGCCGGGCCTGTCGAGCGGGGATATCGGCGTTTCACGCTGAGGAGAAGCCCATGCCCATCCTGGTTCCGGCACGCGAAAACCGGAACAAGGTGGACATGACATTGCAACGGGTGTCCCACCGGATGCCGGATAATCAGGACATGGAAACGCCATGAAAGCAGCCATTCTCCACATGCCCGGTCAGGCATTGACGATCGAGGATGTCCAGATTTCCAAACCCGGCTCGCGCGAGGTGCTGATCCGCACTGCGGCGGTGGGGGTCTGCCGATCCGATCTGCATTTCGTGGACGGCGCCTATCCGCATCCGCTGCCGACCATTCCGGGGCATGAGGCCGCCGGGATTGTCGAGGCGGTGGGTGACCAGGTGACCACCGTGAAACCTGGTGATGCTGTGGTAACCTGCCTGTCCGCCTTTTGCGGGCACTGCGAATACTGCGTCACGGGCAATTTGTCGCTGTGCACCGACGCCAGCCTGAAACGCGGCAAGGGTGAGCCACCCCGGCTGATGATGGGCGATACCGTCGTCCACCAGATGCTCAACCTGTCCGCCTATGCCGAACAGATGCTGGTGCACGAACATGCCTGTGTCGCCATCGACCCCGAAATGCCGCTCGACCGCGCGTGCGTGATCGGATGCGCGGTGACGACGGGGGCTGGTGCGATATTCCACGCGGCCGATGTCTCACCGGGCGAGACGGTAGCCGTGGTCGGATGCGGCGGGATCGGGCTGGCGGCGGTGAACGCCGCGAAGATCGCGGGCGCGGGGCGGATCATCGCGATCGACCCGGTGCCTGAGAAGCGCGCGCTCGCCGAAAAGCTGGGCGCGACCGACACGATCGACGCCAAGGCAGACAATGCCGCCGCCGAGGTGGTGGAACGCACCAAGGGTGGCGTCCACCACGCGATCGAGGCGGTGGGCCGCCCCGAAACCGGCGACATGGCGGTGCAGCTGCTGCGCCGGGGCGGGACGGCGACGATCCTTGGCATGATGCCGCTGACGCACAAGGTGGGGCTGTCCGCGATGGACCTGCTGGCTTCGAAAAAGCTGCAGGGCGCGCTGATGGGCGGCAACCGCTTCCCCGTCGATATACCAAGGCTCGTCGATTTCTACCTGCAGGGCCGGCTCGACCTCGACACGATCATTGCCGAGCGGATGCCGCTGGAAAAGATCAACCACGCCTTTGACGAATTGCGCAAGGGCGATGCCGCGCGATCCGTGATCACCTTTGACTGATGACGGACGGGCAGAGCATGAGCCAACTATCCGATGCCGAGACGACCATGGTGGGCACGACCGCGGTGCCCGAAAAGGACCGGCTGGACGAAGCCGCGCTGACCGCATGGATGGCGCAGAATGTGGAAGGGTTTGAGGGCCCCCTTCGCCTGTCCAAGTTCAAGGGCGGGCAATCCAACCCCACCTACCGCATCGATGCGCCGAGCGGCGCCTATGTGCTTCGGCGCAAGCCCTTCGGCCCCCTCCTCCCCTCCGCCCATGCGGTGGACCGCGAATTCCGGCTGATCTCCGCGCTCTACCCGACAGGCTTTCCGGTCGCCCGCCCCTTTGGCCTGTGCACCGATGAGGGCGTGGTGGGTGCGATGTTCTATGTCATGGGGCTGGTGGAAGGCCGGAACCTGTGGGACGGATCGCTTCCCGGGCTGACGCCCGAGGCGCGGCGCGGCATTTATCACACGATGATCGATACGCTCGCGGCGCTCCATGGCATCGATCACGAGGCGGTTGGGCTGGGTGATTACGGCAAGCCCGGCAATTATTTCGAACGGCAGGTCGGCCGCTGGACCAAGCAGTACCGCGCGTCGGAAACCGAGACGATCCCGGAGATGGAAAAGCTGATCGAATGGCTGCCCCGCACCGTGCCGGTGCAGGAGCGGACATCGATCGTCCACGGCGATTTCCGCATCGACAACATGATCTTTGCTGAGGGCGCGCCCAAGGTGCTGGCGGTGCTCGACTGGGAATTGTCGACACTGGGCGATCCGCTGGCCGATTTTTCGTATCTGCTGATGAACTGGGTAACCGAGCCCGAGGGGCGATCGGGCATTTACGGGCTGGACCTCGAAGCGCTGGGCATCCCCTCGCTCGATGAAGCGGTCGACCGCTATTGCGCGGCCACCGGGCGCAGCGGGCTGCCCGATCTCAACTGGTATTTCAGCTATAATCTGTTCCGGCTGACCGGCATCGTCCAGGGTATCAAGAAGCGCGTGATCGACGGCACGGCATCGAGCGCGCAGGCCGAACGCACCGCCGCGCGCGTGCCCAGCCTTGCCAGATCCGCCTGGCATTTCGCGCAACTGGCAGGCGCCCGGTGACAGGAACGATGACGGGGGACAAAGGATGAGCGGCAGGCTGGCGGGCAAGAGCGCGATCATCACCGGCGCCGGATCGGGCATCGGCCGGGCGACCGCCATGCTGTTTGCCCGCGAAGGCGCGCGGCTGGTGCTGGGTGACCTGACCCCCGCCGTCCACGACACCGCCAAAGCCATCACCGCCGATGCCGGCACCGCGAGCGCGGTGCAGATGAATGCGGGGCTTGAGGACGATGTCCGCAAGCTCGTTGAAAGCGCGCGGATGATGCACGGCGGCGTCGACATCGCCTATGCCAATGCTGGGATTTCGGGCGGGCTGACCGGGCTGTTCGAACATAGCGTCGACGACTGGCAGCAGATTTTGCAGGTGAACCTGATCGGCCCGTTCCTGCTGATCAAGCACGCCGCGCCCGAGATCATCAAAAAGGGATCGGGATCGATTATCTGCACGGCAAGCGTCGCGGGCATCCGATCGGGCGCGGGCTGCCCCGCCTATTCGGCGTCGAAAGCGGGGGTGATCAACCTTGTCCAGACCGCCGCGCAGCAGCTTTCGGGAACTGGCGTGCGCGTCAACGCGATCTGCCCCGGGCTGATCGAAACGGGGATGACCGAGCGCGCCTTTGAATATGCGCGCGAAAAAGGCGTGGAGGACAGGATCGGCCGGCTCAATCCACTACGCCGCGCGGGCCAGCCCGAGGAGATCGCGCATATGGCGCTGTTCCTCGCCTCCGACGAAGCCAGCTATGTCAACGGACAGGCGATTGCGGTGGATGGCGGATTATCCTCGTCCCACCCGGTAACACGACAGGAAATGGGAAAGACAGCGGCATGACCCTGACGATCAGCGATCCCGAAGAGCTGGGTTTCCTTCCCGAGCGGCTGGAGCGGATCGACGATTTTCTGAAATCCACCTATATCGATACCGGCCGCTTTCCGCACAGCGCGCTGCTGATCGGGCGCGGCGACGATGTTGCGCATCTGGCGTTGCAGGGCGAGGCGCGCCCCGGCCAGCCGCTGCGCGAGGATGCGATCTTTCGTATCGCATCGATGTCGAAACCGATCACCTCGGTCGCGTTCATGCAGCTCGTGGAGGAAGGGCGCGTCGCGCTCGCCGACCCGGTGAGCAAGGTGATCCCCGAATGGAAGGATCTGGGCGTGTTCGTGGCGGGCGGCGGCGACGTGCCCTTCGTCTCGCGCCCCGCCACCACCGAAATGCGCATGATCGACCTGCTGCGCCATACATCGGGCCTGACCTACAGCTTTCAGGAACGCACCCCGATCGACGCCGCCTATCGCCGCGAGAAGCTGGAGGCGTTCAACGGCCCCGACCTTGAGACCTTCATCAAGGTGCTGGCGAAGATTCCGCTCCAGTTCGATCCCGGCACGTCGTGGAACTATTCGATCTCGACCGACATATTGGGCGCAATCCTCCAGCGGATGGACGACAAGCCGCTGGACGAGGTGATCGCCGACCGGATCACCCGCCCGCTGGGGATGGTCGATACGCATTTCCAGATTCCGGCCGAGAAGATCGACCGCGTTCCCGATTGCTATGCCTTTCACCGCGAAAAGACGAAAAAGCTGTGGGATGCGGGCGAAAAGACCGCCTGGGGCCGCAAGCCCAACCAGCTTTCGGGCGGCGGCGGGCTGGCATCGACGCTTGCTGATTATCACCGTTTCTGTCGCATGCTGCTCAATCAGGGCGAGCTGGAGGGCGAACGCATCATCGGTCGCAAGACGCTTGACCTGATGACCGCCAACCACCTGCCCGGCGGCGGCGACCTGACCCAGCTGTCCAGTTCGCTGTTCAGCGAGGCCGAAAATGCGGGCGTGGGCTTTGGCCTTGGCTTTGCCACCACGCTCAACCCCGCGCAGACGATGATCCCCGGATCGCGCGGTGATTTCTATTGGGGCGGGATGTTTTCGACCGCCTTTTTCGTCGACCCGACCGAAGCGGTCATCATGATCTTCATGACCCAGCTGATGCCGAGCAGCACCTATCCCGTCCGTCGCGAGCTGAAGACGATGGTCTATTCGGCGCTGGCCGACTGACCCGCCTTAGCCGCGCACCCGAAATTCAAGGAGAGAGAGAAAAATGTCCGTCGTCACCACCGAACGCCATGGCGAAGTGCTTGTTATCATTTCCAACAATCCCCCGGTCAACGCGCTGGGCGCAGCGGTGCGCCAGGGCCTGAAGGCCGGGCTGGAAGAGGCGCTGGGCGATGACGCGGTGAAGGCGGTCGTCATCCGCTGCGACGGGCGGACCTTTTTCGCGGGCGCCGACATCACCGAATTCGGCAAGGGGCCGGTGGAGCCGGGCCTGCACGAGATTCTGGCGATGATCGAGGATTGCCCCAAGCCCGTGGTGGCCGCGATCCACGGCACCGCGCTTGGCGGCGGGCTGGAAACCGCCTTGTGCTGCCATTACCGCGTCGCCGTTCCGTCGGCGCAACTAGGCGTTCCCGAGGTGAAGCTGGGCCTGCTGCCCGGTGGCGGCGGCACCCAGCGCCTGCCGCGCGTGGCGGGGATCGAGGCGGCGGTCGAAATGTGCGCGATCGGCAATCCGATCAGCGCCAAACGCGCGCTCGACCTGGGGCTGGTGGACCAGCTGACCGGTGAGGACAGCCTTGCCGCCGATGCCATCGCCTATGCCCGCAATGCCATTGCCAAGGGCCCGCGCAAGGCAAGCGAGATGCCGGTCAAGGGCGATCCCGCCAGCATCGCGGCCTTTGCCAAGGCCAATGCCAGGAAGTTCCGCGGCTTTGACGCGCCCGCCGCCAATATCGCCTGTGTCGAGGCGGCGACGCGGCTGCCCTTTGACGAGGGCGAGAAATTCGAGCGCGAGCAGTTCATGAAGCTGATGATGGGCAGCCAGTCCGCCGCGCAGCGCCATATCTTCTTCGCCGAACGCAAGGCCGCCAAGATCGACGGCATCGCCGACGATGTGGCGCTGCGCCCGGTGCGCACAGTGGGCGTGATCGGCGCCGGCACGATGGGCGGCGGGATTTCGATGAACTTCCTGTCGGCGGGCATTCCGGTCACCATCGTCGAGATGAAGCAGGAGGCGCTCGACCGCGGCACCGGGATCATCCGCAAGAATTACGACGCGACCGCCGCCAAGGGCCGGATGAAGCCCGAACAGGTGGAGGCGGCGATGGCGCTGCTCACCCCGACGCTGGACCTCGCGGCGCTGGCCGATTGCGACCTGATCATCGAGGCGGTGTTCGAGGACATGGCGGTGAAGAAGGACGTTTTCGCCAAGCTCGACAAGATTGCCAAGCCCGGCGCGATCCTGGCATCGAACACCAGCTATCTCGATATCGACGAAATCGCCGGCGTCACCAGCCGCCCGCAGGATGTGCTGGGCATGCACTTCTTCTCCCCCGCCAATGTCATGAAGCTGCTCGAAGTGGTGCGCGGCGAAAAGACCGCCGATGATGTGCTGGCCACCGCGATGGCGATCGCCAAGAAGATCAAGAAGGTGGCCGTGGTGGCCGGGGTATGCGACGGCTTTATCGGCAACCGCATGCTGCGCCCGCGCCAGCAGGAGGCGCAGAAGCTGCTTATGGAAGGTGCGACGCCGCAGCAGATCGACAAGGTGCATGTCGATTTCGGCATGCCGATGGGGCCGTTCCAGATGAGCGACCTCGCCGGGCTGGACATTGGCTGGCACCGCGATCCGAGCCGGATCGAAACCGTGCGCGACGCGCTGTGCGCGGCCGGGCGGTTGGGCCAGAAAACGGGCAAGGGCTTTTACGATTATGACGAGAAGCGCACCCCCACCCCCTCGACCGACGTGCAGGCGATCATCGACGATTTCGCCGCCAAATCGGGTAAGCCCAAGCGCGATATCAGCGACGAAGAAATCATCGAGCGCACGCTCTACACGATGGTGAACGAGGGTGCGCGCATCCTGACCGAAGGCAAGGCGCAGCGGGCATCGGACATCGATGTCGTCTGGATCTATGGCTATGGCTGGCCGGTGTATCGCGGCGGCCCGATGTTCTGGGCCGATCTGGAAGGCGCCGAGAAGATTGCCAAGGGGCTTGAAAAACACGGCTTCGAACTTGCCCCGCTGCTGAAGGAAAAGGCCGCGAGCAAGGGCCGGTTCAACGGCTGAGCCATCCGGGCTGGGTCCGGGCAGCAATGCCCGGATCACCGCCAAGCGAACAGGCACCCGGGGGGCGCATCTGGCACGATGCCGGGGCGCCCCTATATCGTTCTGGAACACGGCTTGCCCCAGGGAGATACCATGTCGATCGCGCTCTATTACTGGCCCACGCCCAACGGCCACAAGATCACCATCGCGCTGGAGGAAATGGGGCTGCCTTATCGGATCCATCCCGTCGACATCGGCGCGGGCGACCAGTTCAAGCCCGATTTCCTGAAGATCAGCCCCAATAACCGCATGCCCGCGATCACCGATCCCGACGGCCCCGACGGGCAGCCGATCGCGCTGTTCGAAAGCGGGGCGATCCTGCAATATCTGGCGCGCAAGACCGGGCTGTTCGGCGGCGCCAATATGCGCGAGCGCGCCGAGGTGGAAAGCTGGCTGATGTGGCAGATGGGCGGGTTCGGCCCGATGGCGGGGCAGGCCAATCATTTCCGCATCTATGCCCCGAGCATCGAACCCGATCCCACCAAGCTGGCGTACGGCCAGGAACGCTATACCAACGAAATGAACCGGCTGTACGGCGTGCTGAACACGCGGCTGGCCGACCGCGACTATGTGGCGGGCCCGCTGTCGATCGCCGATTTCGCGATCTACCCCTGGGCGATCCACCATGAACGCGTGGGGCAGAACATCGCCGATTTCCCGCATGTCGCGGCGTGGCTGGAACGCTGCGGCCAGCGCGAGGCGTTTGAAAAGGGGATGGCGGTGGGCGCCGAGCTGCGCAAGCCGATCGAGGCGAATACCGAGGACGCTGCACGCCAGCGCGCCGTGTTGTTCGGTCAGAAGGCGCGCAGCTGACGCTTTGCGCAAGGGCCACGCTGTGCCTAGAGAGGCATGATGCATGATGCGCCTTCCAACCATTCCCGCCTGACCCCCGCCCTGCCCCTTTCCGGCTGGGCCGCCGCCGCGATCGCCGCGCTCATTGGCTTTGGCGGCACGGTGGTGCTGGTGGTGCAGGCCGGGCAGGCGCTGGGCGGCAATGCCGGGCAGATCGGATCGATGGTGACCGCGCTGTGCGCGGGCATCGCGATCGGCAGCATCCTCCTCAGCTGGTGGCAGAAAATGCCCGTGGTGCTGGCCTGGTCCACCCCCGGCGCGGCGCTGATCGCGGCAAGCGCGACCGCCGCCGGGTGGCCCGTGGCAACGGGGGTGTTCGTGGCGGCCGCCGCGATGATGGTGGTGCTGGGGCTGATCCCCGCGCTGGGGCGGCTGGCGGCGCGCATTCCGGCACAGGTGGCATCGGGGATGCTGGCGGGGGTGATGCTGCCTTTCTGCCTCGGCCTGTTCCGCACCTTTCAGTCCGACGCGCTGATGGCGGGCGTGCTCGTGGTGACGTTCATCACCGCGCGCGTGCGCTTTCCCGCCTATGCGCTGCTGATCACGCTGGCGGTGGCGATCGCCGTCGTCACCGGACGCGGCGATGTGGGCGGCGGGGTTTCGGGCGCGCTGTTCGGATCACTGACCCCGACGCTTGCCAGCTTCGACTGGAAGGCGGTGGTGAGCCTTGGCATCCCGCTTTTCCTCGTCACGCTGGTTTCGCAAAACCTGCCCGGCCTCGTCGTGCTGCGTTCGGCGGGCTATGCGCCCCCCGTCCAGCCGCTGCTGCTCAGCACCGGCGCGCTGTCGCTGGTCTTCGCGCCCTTTGGCGCGCACGGCATCAATCTGGCGGCGATCACCGCCGCGATCTGCACCGATGCCGATGCGCATCCCGATCCAACGCGGCGCTGGCTGGTCGGCATCGCTTATGGCGGGTTCTATATTCTCCTCGCGCTGTTCTCGGCGCCGCTCGTCAGCCTGTTCATGGCGATGCCGCCCAGCGCCATTGCCGCCATCACCGGCGTCGCGCTCATTGGCCCGCTCACCAACGCGCTGGGCGCGACGATGGCGGGGGACACGCACCGTGAAGCCGCCGTGCTGACCTTTATCGCGACGGCATCGGGCATGTCGCTCTTCGGCATCGGATCGGCCTTTTGGGGGCTGGTGATCGGCTTTGTCGCGCTGGGTGCGCAGCGCCTGTTGCGCTGAGAAAAAGCGCGCGCGAACGCTTTTCTCAAGGCCAAAGCTGTTCTAGCGTCACCCATCCCCACCGCCGCGCCGCCGGCACAGCCCATAAGAGCCCCATTGATGAAAAAACTGCGTCTTGCCGCCTCGATTCTCGCCCTTGCCGCGCTGTCCGCCTGCGGCACAGCGAAGAACGAGAATATGGCAGCATCGCAGGATGGCAGCGTGGCGATGAAGGAACAGGGCGTGGACACGCACAGCTTTGCCAAGCCCGAGGAGGCGCGCGTCAAGCACGTGGCGCTCGATCTGGCGGTGGATTTCGAGGAAAAGGTGCTGCGCGGCACCGCGACGCTCGATCTGGAACTGGCCCCCGATGCCAAGCGCGTGATCCTCGACAGCAAGGGGCTGACGATCCGCCGCGTGACCGACGCCGCGGGCAACACGCTCGCCTATTCGCAGGGCAAGGGCGATCCCGTGCACGGCCAGCCGCTGTCGGTGATCCTGAACGGCGCCAAGCGGATCGTGGTCCATTACGTCACCTCGCCCGGCGCGCCCGCGCTGCAATGGCTGTCGCCCGAGCAAACGGCCGGCAAGCAATATCCCTATCTGTTCAGCCAGGGTCAGGCGATCCTCAACCGCAGCTGGATCCCGACGCAGGACAGCCCCGGCATTCGCCAGACCTGGGAAGCCAGCATCACCGTGCCCGAGGAGTTGAAGGCGGTGATGAGCGGCGAGATGCTGACGCCCGAGGGCGAGGAAAGCGATGGCGGCCGCACCTTCCGCTTCCGGATGGACAAGCCCGTTGCCCCCTATCTGATCGCGATCGCGGTGGGCGACCTGGCCTTCAAGCCGCTGGGCCCGCGCACCGGCGTGTGGAGCGAACCTGCGATGCTCGACAAGAGCGCCTATGAGTTCGCCGATCTCGAGAAATTCGTGGCGGCGGCGGAAAAGCTGTACGGCCCCTATCGCTGGGGCCGTTATGACCTGCTTGTTCTGCCCCCGAGCTTTCCCTTTGGCGGGATGGAAAATCCGCGCCTGACCTTCGTCACCCCCACCGCGATTGCCGGCGACCGCTCGCTCGTCAGCCTGATCGCGCATGAACTGGCCCATAGCTGGTCGGGCAATCTGGTAACCAACGCCAACTGGAACGATTTCTGGCTGAACGAGGGCTTCACCACCTATTTCGAAAACCGGATCATGGAGGAGATGGAGGGCAAGGAACGCGCCGCCATGCTCGCCGATCTGGGCTGGTCCGACATGGAAAAGGCGATTGCAGCAGCCGGCGGGCTCGAGGCGCCCGACAGCCAGCTGCACCTGAACCTTGACGGGCGCGACCCCGATGACGGGATGAGCGACATCGCCTATGAAAAGGGCGCGGTGTTCCTGCGCACGATCGAACGCGCGGTGGGCCGCCCGGCATGGGACGCCTATCTGCGCAGCTATTTCGATCGCTTCGCCTTCAAGCCGCAGACGAGTGCGGGGTTCATCGAGGATATGCGCGCCAATCTGTTCAAGGACGACAAGGCGCTTGAGGACAAGATCGGCGTGATGCGCTGGATCTATCAGCCGGGGCTTCCCGACAATGCGGTCCACGTCCAGTCGAGCCGGTTTGCGGCGGTGGACGCGGCGGCGCGCGCCTTTGCGGCGGGCGGCAAGGCATCGGACATTCGCGCCGATGGCTGGACGACGCAGGAACGCGTGCGCTTCCTCAACGCGCTGCCGCGCAAGCTGTCGCAGGATCAGCTCGCCGCGCTCGATGTCCGCTGGAAACTGTCCGACACGGGCAATAGCGAGGTGCGCTTTGCCTGGCTGATGCTGGCGCTGGGCAATCGCTTCGACCCGGCGGTGCCGTCGGCCGAACAGTTCCTGACGAGCATGGGCCGCCGCAAGTTCGTCGATCCGCTGTTCGCGACGCTGAAGGCGCAGGGCGATTGGGGCCTGCCGATCGCGCGGCGAATCTATGCCAAGGCGCGCCCGCTTTACCATTCGGTAACGGTTGGCGCGGTCGACAAAACGCTGGATTGGCAAGGATAATCGGCCAGTTCCGCCGTTCAACGCAGGCGGCCAACAACTCACCGCATAGGATGAGTTGAGCCGCCGCGGCCCCCTTCCCTCGTTCCTATAGACCTGTCTAGACACTGGCACGGGTTCAAAACGGGGGTTTTTCAATGGCATCGAAGCTTGCACGCGGAGCAATGGGCGCAGCCCTGTTCTTCGGCATGATGGTTTCGAGCGTTGCCCCGGCAATGGCCCAATATTGGCAGTGCGCCCCCTATGCGCGCGAAATTTCGGGCATCCAGCTGTTCGGCAATGCCAGCGGCTGGTGGGATCAGGCCGACGGCAAATATGCCCGTGGCAATGTGCCGATGGTCGGTTCGGTGCTGGCGATGAAGTCGCACGGCAAGATGCGCGCAGGCCATGTCGCGATGGTTTCGGAAGTGATTTCGGACCGCGAAGTGCTGCTGACCCACGCCAACTGGTCGCATGGCGGCAAGATCGAGCGCAATGTCCGCGCGATGGACGTCTCGGCGGCTGGCGACTGGAGCAAGGTGCGCGTCTGGTACGCGCCGATGGGCGATCTGGGCCTGACCTCGTACCCCGCTTACGGCTTCATCTATGGTGAAAAGGCCGAACCCGGCCGCGCGAACGACGATCTGAAGTTCGTCGGCAACCGTCTGGCCGAAATCGCCGGCGTCATCGAAGGCCTGCGCTCCAACTGAGCCGGCCGGTGGCCCCCCGCCGCAGCGGGGAACCCCTGAAACGCGATATCAGGCTTCGGTTTCGCCTTCGGCCTGCTCATTGTCTTCGTACCAGGCTTCGACCGGGCCGCTCAGCTTGAGCGTCAGCGGCTTGCCACGGCGATCGAGCGTCTTGCCCGCCTGAACGCGGATCCAGCCTTCGGAAATGCAATATTCCTCGACATTGTGCTTCTGCACGCCCTTGAAGCGGATCCCCACCCCGCGCGCGAGCAGTTCGGGATTGTGGAACGGGCTGTCGGGATCGATCGCAAGACGATCGGGAGGCGTGTCGGTCATGGGCGTTGCTTTCCGGAATGAATGATAGCGGGCAGTAGCCAGCCCATGCCGCCAGCGTCAATGCGGCTTATTCGGCGACATCGCAGTAGACGGGGCGGATCGCGCCAAGCGCCGACAGATGCCGAAAGCGGCGCACCGCATCGTGCAGCCCGGCAATGGGCGGCTCGGCGGCCGGGCGATAGCTGTGGCGCACCGCGCGGACGAGTTCCATTCCCGCCCCGGGCCGCGTCGTCAGCACGCGCCCGCGCCGCTCGCTGGCGGCCGAGTTGATGCCGACGACCTGCCCCGCGCTGTCGAGCGTGGGGCCGCCGCTGATGCCGCCCAGCGTATGGTCGAAATCGGGGAAGCGATCGATTTCCGCCCAGGCGAGCACCGCTTCCGACCGGCCCGATCCGCGCACCGCATTGCCGGGGCCGATCAACTCGCTCTCGACGATCGCCGGCTCGCCCGCCGGATAGCCCATATGATAGCCGCGCGCACCGGGAACGGGCGCGGTGGCGGCAAGCGCAAGCCCAATGGGGCCGGGCATGCCGTCCGCGATCAGCGCGGCATCGGCCGAGGGGCTTTGATGCACCTCCACCACGCGCTGCGCCTGCCCCGGCCCAGTGGCGAGCCCGATGCGCGCGCAGCCGCGCACGACATGTTCGGCGGTGAGCCACAGCCCGTTGGTGCCGACCGCAAAGGCGGTGCCCTGGCTGTCCTGCCGCCGTTCGTCATCGGCGATGCCGAATTCGGGCAGCGCCTCGTCGCGCCGGTCGAACAGGCCGGGACGGCGCGGCACGCCCTGTTCGTCGCGCCCCTGCCAGAGCGCGGCGGCGATGAACAGGACAAGCAGGATCGGAAGCGTGCAGCCCCCGCGCCGCCCTTCCCTGCCGTGCCGCGCCACGCGATCAGCCCGAAACGGCGGCGGCGTTCAGCATCGCGACGGCGATCTTGACCGTGGCGAGGAAGATCGCGGCCGAACGCTCGTCATGCTCGATCCGCTTGGGCAGATCGTGGAGGATGAGATCGACGCCGCGAAAGGCGATGATTTGGATGAGCAGCGTCACCGCGCCCCAGACGACCAGATCCCAGATGTTGATCGATGATTGCAGGCAATAAGCCAGCGGGATGGCGAGCCCGATCGCCGCCCCGCCCAAAGAGATGGAGGCGGCCTGATTGCCCTCGCGAATAAGTGCCATTTCCTTGTGCGGGGTGAGCCACAAATAGGCGAACAGCGCGAGCAGGAAGACCGACAACGCGACACCCAGATGCAACAGCAATATGGGCAGCCCCGACACAAGGCTCTGCAATACCGGTTCCATCACGCCCCCCTTGGTTCAGCGCCCTTCTGTGGCACCGGGGCGGGCGCCGTCAATAAGCGGCGGTGTCGGGAGCGCTCCCCGTCGCCACGCGAAACTCATCGATCGGAAAGAGCATCTGGCTTTGCGGATCATACCAGTTTGCGCTCACCCCTAACGCCTTGTCGATCAGCACAAGCGGCTCATCACGCAAGGTTGCCCGGCCCGAGGCAATGTTCGCCGCTATGGTATCGATCGCCGACCGGATATCCGTGAAATCGGCACCCGTCACCGCGCTGACGCCATATTTCCACCATTCGAGGTTCAGCAAATCGGCAATCACGTCCGGATCGAAGCGATAGCGAATGATACGCGCGGGTGATCCGCCGACAATGGCATAGGGCGGAACGTCACGCGTGACGACCGCGCGCGCCGCGACAATCGCACCATCCCCAATGCGCACGCCGCTGCGGATAAAGGCCCCCTCGCCAATCCAGACATCGTTTCCAATCACGATCTTGTCGATGCGTCCGGCCATCGATTCCGCGAGCGCCGCCGCAGCCTTGTCCGCCATTGCGCGATTGGCGTTGTAGAAATCGAGGCTGCCCGATCCTGGAACACTTGTTCCGGTGAACATGGGCGCGGCGCAGAGAAAATCCGTCGGATGTTCGACCTGGCCGGAGATGATGTTGGTTGCGATCGAACAGAATCGGCCGACCGAGGCCACATTCTGCATCACGGTGTTACGGCCGCTGAAAAACGTATACGCCCCGATAAAGTCGATTTCGTATATGCCCCGGCCGATAGTGACGTTGCTTTCAATAACCGTCGGCTTGGCAATGTGCTTGCCGAATGAGGCTTCCGGGCTAATCCGCACCGAATAGGAACGAGCCTTGTCGATATTTTCGGCCGACAGAAACGGCATTACGCAAACCCTCCCCCGGTGCAGTCACACGGGCATCAAAACCACAGCGATGAAACCATTATAGGACAGGGGCGGGCGACGATGGTCGCCCGCCCGCCCAAAGCGCCGCCGCCACGCGCCCTCAGCGGCAGTAGCGCACCCTGACCCGGCGTTGTTCATAGGGATCCCAGACCCTGCGCGTCGTGCAGCGACGGTCGTCGCGCCAGGACCGGTTATAATCATAATGATCGCCACGATACCGGTAGCGTGGGTAGCGATCGCGGTAATCGCGATAGTCATAATCGTAGCGATAGCGGGGAGAATAGCCGCGATCATAATAATAGCGATCGTCATAATAGCGGTCGCGCCGCGAGGAGGAGGCTATCGCCGCCACGATGGCGAGGCCGACAACGCCCGCCGCGATCGCGACGCCTGCGTCATTGTCCCTGTGCCGGTAATAGCGCCGCGCCTCTGCGGGGGCGGCGCTGGCCGCCAGCGTGGCGGCGACAACCGCCATCGCGGCGGCCTTGTCCAGAATCGAATTCATCGCCTGCACTCCTGTCGTCCGTCCCCCTTGCAAAGGGCGTCGGCCGACTCGTGGGCGCGGCCAGGCGTCCGGTAAGCAAAGGACGGTAACGGCAGGCGACTGAACCCACGGCGAACCGGAAATTCACCGGGGGTTCATAGACCGAAGCCGCCGACCCGGTTGTTCCGGGCCTGCGGCTCCATGTCTTTATAACGCTGCGATTTCCGGGTCGGAAATCGCGCTTAAAGCGTCAGGCCGCAGCCTTGGCGCGCGACATGCGCTTGCGCTCGTTCGGATCGAGATAGCGCTTGCGCAGACGGATGTTCTTGGGCGTCACTTCGACCATTTCATCGTCGTCGATATAGGCGATCGCCTGTTCGAGCGTCATCTTCCACGGCGGGGTCAGGCGGATGCTGTCATCCTTGCCCGAGGCGCGGAAGTTGGTGAGCGCCTTCGACTTCATCGGGTTGACTTCGAGGTCTTCGGGCTTGGCGTTCTGGCCGATGATCATGCCTTCGTAGAGCGCTTCGCCCACGCCGACCATCAGGATGCCGCGCTCTTCGAGCGGGCCAAGCGCATAGGCCACGGCTTCACCCGCGCCGTTCGAGATCAGCACGCCGTTCTTGCGGCCTTCGATATTGCCCTTGTGGGGGCCATATTTCTCGAACAGGCGGTTCATGATGCCGGTGCCGCGCGTGTCGGACAGGAATTCGCCGTGATAGCCGATCAGGCCGCGCGACGGTGCCGAGAAGGTGATGCGGGTCTTGCCACCGCCCGAGGGGCGCATGTCGGTCATTTCCGCCTTGCGCTGGTTCATCTTGTCGACGACCGTGCTGGCAAATTCGTCGTCCACGTCGATGACGACGGTTTCATAAGGTTCGGTCTTGTTGCCGGCCTCGTCGGTGCCGAACAGCACGCGCGGACGCGAGATGCCGAGTTCGAAACCTTCGCGGCGCATCGTTTCGATGAGAACGCCGAGCTGAAGTTCACCGCGACCGGCGACTTCGAAGCTGTCCTTGTCGGCCGATTCGGTGATCTTGATCGCGACGTTCGATTCCGCCTCGCGGAACAGACGGTCGCGGATCATGCGGCTCGTCACCTTGCTGCCTTCGCGGCCTGCCATCGGCGAATCGTTCACGGCGAAACGCATCGACAGCGTCGGCGGATCGATCGGCTGCGCCTGAATGGCTTCGGTCACCGAGGTATCGGCAATGGTGTTGGCCACGGTGGCAACGGTGAGACCGGCGAGCGAGATGATATCGCCTGCCTTGGCTTCTTCGACGGGAACGCGGTCGAGCCCGCGGAACGAGAAGATCTTCGACGCGCGGCCAGCTTCGATCACATTGCCGTCCATGTCGATCGCGTGGATCGGCTGGTTGACCTTGACCGTACCGGAATCGACACGGCCGGTGAGGATACGACCGAGGAAGTTGTCGCGATCGAGCAGCGTCACGAGGAACTTGAAGGGGCCGTTTTCATCAAGGCCCGGTTCGGGCACATGGCCGACGATCTTTTCGAACAAAGGCGTGAAATCGCCGTCGCGCACATCGGGGGTCTGGCCGACATAACCGTTGCGGCCCGAGGCGAAGAGCACGGGGAAATCGAGCTGTTCGTCGTTCGCGTCGAGGTTGACGAACAGATCGAACACTTCGTCGAGCACTTCCTGCGGACGCGCGTCGCTACGGTCGATCTTGTTGACGACGACGATCGGGCGCAGGCCGAGCGCGAGCGCCTTGCCGGTGACGAACTTGGTCTGCGGCATCGGGCCTTCGGCGGAATCGACGAGCAGGATCACACCGTCGACCATCGAGAGGATGCGTTCCACTTCACCGCCGAAGTCGGCGTGGCCGGGCGTATCGATGATGTTGATGCGCGTGCCGTTCCATTCGACCGAGGTCGGCTTCGCGAGAATCGTGATCCCGCGTTCCTTTTCGAGGTCGCCCGAATCCATCGCGCGTTCTTCGACGCGCTGGTTCTCACGGAAGGTACCGGACTGGCGGAAAAGCTGGTCCACCAGTGTAGTCTTGCCATGATCGACGTGCGCGATAATGGCAATATTGCGGAGGCTCATAGGGAGTCCTGACGATTTAGAGGAGTAGGTTTATCGCGCGCGCCCTTAGCGGATTTCAGGGGCCACGGATAGTCAGGAACGAAAGAGCCTTGCGATTATGAGCAAGAAAGTGACACGGCGTTTTTTCCGCATCGCGCCGATCGGCGCGGTGCAGCGCATGTTTCAACGGCGCATTGCTCTTCGCTCTCCCCTACACGATTTCCGAGTCAGCAGATGTTTCCATCTGCTTTCGATTGGCTCTAAGGCCTTGGGCCATGTCGCTTCTGAAAAGGCTGTTGCCCGACCGCTTCCTGACAATCCTGATCGCGACGGTGATTATCGCCTCGCTGCTGCCGGCGCGCGGGATCGCGCTGGAGGGGATCGGCACGGTCTCGACGATCGCGATCTTCACGCTGTTCTTCATGCACGGCGCGCGGCTGAGCCATCAGTCGGTGATCGACGGGCTGAAACGCTGGCGGCTCCAACTGACGATCCTGCTTTTCGGCTATGGCATCATGCCGCTGTTCGGGCTGGGGCTTTCCCAGCTGCTCGATGGATGGCTGAGCCCTGGGCTGGTGCTCGGCCTCATCTTCCTCGCCGTGCTGCCGACGACGGTGCAATCGTCGATCGCCTATAGCTCGATCTCGCGCGGCAATGTCGTGGGCGCGGTGATCGCCTCGGCGGCGTCGAACCTGCTCGGCGTGATCCTGACCCCGTTGCTCTTCACTGCGCTGGCAAGCACGCAGGGCGGCGATGCCGGGCTGTCGGCGATCGGCAAGATCATGCTTCTGCTTCTCCTGCCCTTCTGCCTTGGCCAGTTGCTGCAGAATTTGGTGAAGGGCTGGGTCGAGCGGCACCGCAAGCTTGTCGGTTTTCTCGACAAGGCGACCATCGTCCTCGCCGTCTATGTCGCCTTTAGCGAAGCGGTGACGGGCGGGATCTGGAGCCGAATTTCGGCGGCGGAAATGGGGATTTTGGTGGCGGCGGTGCTGATCTTCCTCGCGCTCGCCTTTGGCTCGGCCTGGGGGCTGGGCCGTCTGCTCGGCAAATCGCGCCCCGATCGGATCACGCTGCTTTATTCGGGCGCGCACAAGAGCCTTGCCACCGGCGCGCCGATGATCCGCATCCTCTTTACTGGCCCCGAAGCGGGCGCGATCCTCCTTCCGCTCATCCTCTATCACCAGTTCCAGCTGATGCTGTCGGCCGTCCTCTCGGGCCGGCTGGCGCGGCACGACGACGCGGACGACGGCAAAAGCGCGGGATAAACGCCGTTTTTCCGCTGCAACGCCTTGAAGCCGCGCTGCGTTCTACTTGAACCATACAGTCTTTCGCTCCATCTTGGTCCGCGCAAGGGCAGGAGGAAGTAGATGGCGAATGAAACATTGGTGGCGGAAGAACTGAAGCTTTCCGCACCCGAGCCCGTTGCACCGATTGCAGCCGAAAAGGCGGCCGGGCTCGTGCCGCTGGAAGAGGGCCAGAAATCGAAGCTCGACCTGAAGGTCGACGCGTTTATCGACGATCTGGTGGCGCAGGACGCGAACAGCCCCGAATTCGGCGCGCGCGTGGACCAGATCACCAATATGGGCCGCAAGGAAATCGCCGATGCGGCCGGCCAATCGAACCGCTTTCTCGACCGCCCCGTGCGCGCGATGGATCAGGAAACGGGCGTCGGCACCGACCTGGCCGAACTGCGCCGCACGATCGAAGATCTCGATCCCGGCCGCCAGGGCAATCTGATGGCGCCCAAGAAGCTGTTCGGGATCATCCCGTTCGGATCGAAGCTGCGCAATTATTTCGACGGCTATAAATCGGCACAGGGCCATATCTCGTCGATCCTCGCGCGGCTTGCCTCGGGCAAGGACGAACTGCTGAAGGACAATGCAGCGATCGCGGTGGAGCGCCAGAACCTCTGGGCGGCGATGGGCCGGCTCGAACAGATGATCCATGTTTCCAAGACGCTCGACGCCAAGCTGGAAGCCAAGGCGATGGAGCTGGAATCGACCGATCCGGCCAAGTCGAAGGCGATCCGCGAAACCGCGCTTTTCTATGTCCGCCAGCGCACCACCGATCTGCTGACCCAGATGGCGGTGACGGTGCAGGGCTATCTGGCGCTCGACCTCGTCAAGAAGAACAATGTCGAGCTGGTGAAAGGCGTCGACCGCGCCTCGACCACGACGGTGGGCGCGCTGCGCACCGCGGTAACCGTGGCACAGGCGCTGACCAACCAGAAGCTGGTGCTCGAACAGATCACCGCGCTCAACACCACGACCGCCAAGATCATCGACAGCACTGGCGAGATGCTGAAGACGCAAACCGCCGCAATCCACGAACAAGCGGCGTCGAGCACGATCCCGCTCGAAACGCTGCAGCGCGCGTTCCAGAACATCTACGACACGATGGACAATATCGACGCGTTCAAGCTGAAGGCGCTGGAATCGATGAAGACGACGGTGAACACGCTGTCGAACGAGGTCGAAAAGTCCAAGGGCTATATCGCCCGCGCCGAAGGGGCTGCACAGGCGGGTTCGTCGGCCGGCGGATCGCTGTTGTCGTCGATCGAGGCATAGAAACATGGGCACCGATGTCGATCGCGCGATCGAACGGGCCGGGGCGCTGCTTGGCAGACTATCGCCCCAGGCGCAGCGGCTGATGGTGCGCGAGCGCAAGCGCCGGCGCCAGTTTTTGCTTAAAAAGCTGGGGCGCGTGGTGGTGGCGGGCGGCGCGCTGCTCGTCGGCCTTGCGCTGTTCGGGCTGCTCGTCCAGCCGCTCGGCGCCACCGGGGTGATGCTGGCGGCGGGGCTGTTCATCCTGATCACCGCGTTCCTCCTGAACTTCCCCCGCTATCCGGCGGCGAACGAGGCCGCGCTGGCGCAAACCGATATCCGCCTGCTGCCTGCCCAGACCGAAATCTGGATGGCGCAGCAGCGCAAGGCGCTGCCCGCCCCCGCAGCGCATGCCTTTGATTCGATTGCGCTGAGGCTGGAGACGCTGGGCCCGCAACTGCAGACGATCGACCCGCGCGAACCGGTGGCGGTGGAAGCGCGCAAGATCCTGTCCGAACATCTGACCGAGCTGGTATCGGGCTATCGCCGCGTTCCCGAAACGCTGCGCCGCGAGCGCCAGCCGAGCGGCAAGACGCCCGACGAACAGCTGACCGACGGGCTGAAGCTGATCGACAGCGAACTGGACGAGGTGACCCGCAACATCGCGGCGGGCGACTTGCACAAGCTGGCGACGCAGGACAAGTTTCTCGAACTCAAATATCGCGGGACCGACGGTCTCGGCGATTAAGGGTGGCGGGGCGAGGGCACCCGCCCCGCCCCTGCCCATTCAGAGGAGCGCCGATGCGCTCTGCCAGAGCATATAGGCGGCAACCACAAAGATGATCACGGCGAACACGGTCGTCAGCCGCCCGGTCTTGCCCGACAGCCCCCGCGCGACGCGGGCGCCGACCGCGCTGCCGACGATACCGCCACCGATGAAGAGCAGCGCGAGCGGCCAATCGACCAGCCCCGAGGCCGCGTAATTGAGCGCGGTCGTCAGCCCGAAGGCGGTGACCGCGACGAGCGAGGTGCCCACCGCCATCAGGATCGGCATGCCGGTGGAGGCGACGAGCCCGGGGACGATGAGGAAACCGCCGCCAATCCCGAAAAAGCCCGAGAAGAGCCCCGAGCCGAGGCCGTAGCCGACAACCTTGGGCAGCTTTTCACGGTTGCACTCGGCGCCCGGATTGCCGGGATTGCCGCGCCCGCGCAGCATCACCACGCCGACGACGATCATCACCAGCGCAAAGAGCGCGAGCAGTTTCTGCCCGTCGACCATCTTGCCGAAGGTGGAGCCTGCCAGTGCGCCCGCGATGCCCGCCGTGGCGTAGATCCCGCCGCAGCGCCATTTGACATTGGACAGCCGGGCATGGTTGACCAGCCCGATCGCCGCGTTGGCGGCCACTGCAAAGGCGCTGGTGCCGATCGCGACATGCGGGTTCTGGACACCGACCAGATAGAGCATCAGCGGAACGGCGAGGATCGACCCGCCGCCGCCGACCAGGCCCAATGTAAAGCCGACCAGCCCGCCCGATCCCGCGCCGAGCAGATATTGAAGCGGTTCGAGCGTCATTTGAGCTGATCCAGCGGAATGGGCGCCGCCATCCATTCGCGGCCCTTGAGCATGCCCTGCCAATAGATGGGCGGGAGCATGCGATCCTTGAGGAACCAGGCGCGGCGCGTGGGCTTGCGACCATCGAGCATCCAGCGCGGGAAGCTGGGGAGCAGCTTGCCGCCATAGCCGAACTCGGCGAGCACGATCTTGCCGCGTTCCACCGTGAGCGGGCACGAGCCATAACCGTCATAGCCGACCACGGGATCGCGCCCGTCGAGCGCGGCGAGCACGTTCACCGCGACGACCGGCGCCTGTTTGCGCGCGGCGGCCGCCGTCTTGGCGTTCGATGTGGCGCAGGCATCGCCCAGCGCAAAGACATTGGCGTAAACCGGATGGCGCAGCGTGGCAGGATCGACCGCGATGAACCCGCTGGCATCGGCAAGCGGGCTGTTCCGCACGAAATCGGGCGCCACCTGTGGCGGGACGGCATGGAGCATGTCGAACCGGCGCTCGACACGCTCGACCGCGCCAGCCGCGTTCTTGCGTTCGAACAGCGCGACGCGCGCAGGGCCATCGATGCCGACCAGCCGCGATTCAAGGTTGAGGTCGATGCCGTAGCGGCGGACATAATCCATCAGCGCAGGGACATAATCGGCCACACCGAACAGCACCGCGCCGGCATTGTGAAATTCAACGCCGACCTGCCCGAGCACGCCCGCACGCGCCCAGCGATCGCACGAAAGATACATCGCCTTTTGCGGCGCGCCCGCGCATTTGATCGGCATGGGCGGCTGGGTGAAGAGCGCACGGCCGCCTTTCAGCGCGCCGACAAGATCGCGCGTATAGGGCGCGAGATCATAGCGGTAATTGGAGGTGACACCGTTCTGCCCAAGCGTTTCGGCAAGGCCCGGGATCGCCCCCCAATCGAGCTTCACCCCGGGGGCGGCGACAAGCGTACGGTAAGCGATGCGGCTGCCATCGGCGAGGAACACTTCATTGTCCTCGGGCGCGAAGCCGGTGACGGACTGGCGGATCCAGTCGACCCCGCGCGGCATGACCGAGGCCATGGTGTGGCGGGTAAATTCGGGGCGGAACACCCCTGCCCCCACCATCGTCCAGCCGGGCTGGTAATAATGAAGCTCGGCCGGATCGATGACCGCGATCGAGATCTGGCGGTTGCGCTTGAGCAGGCTGGAGGCGGTGGCGATGCCTGCGCTGCCGCCGCCCACGATCACCACATCATAGGTGCGCGGCGTGCCCGAAGGCGCGGGCAAAGCCAGCGCCATATCCCGCAGCCGCGCAGCCCGCGCGCCCGAGCGGCAATAGCCCAGGAACGGCCCCGGCGTGCGATCGAGCACCGCGCGCAACTGGCGCGCATCGGCATCGAGCATCAGCCCGGGCGTGACCGGAATATGCACGAAAGCAAGCCCGAGCGCCTCGGCGGCCGCGCGGATTTCGGCGGCGGCGGGCTGGCCCGGCTCCTCATCATCGGGGCGGGTGCAGATGAGCGTGCGGAACCCGGCGGAGGCCGCCACCTGCACATCGGCAAGGCCAAGCTGGGGCGCAATCGAGAAATCGGGGGAAAGTGCGGTGAAAGCCATGTTGGGGTGGCTCCTTTGGGGATGTGAAGGGGGCCGCGCGTCAGAGCGCGTTGAGCGGGATTTTGAGGTAGCGGACGCCGTTATCCTCAGCGGCGGGCAGCTGACCCGCGCGCATGTTTATCTGCACTGAAGGCAGGATCAGCCGTGGCATGGAGAGCGTGGCGTCGCGCGCCTCGCGCATCGCGACGAAAGCGTCTTCATCCACCCCGTCATGGACATGGATATTGCCCGCGCGCTGTGCTGCGACCGTGGTTTCCCAGACATATTCGTCGCGCCCCGGCGCCTTGTAATCATGGCAGAGGAACAGCCGCGCCTGCCCCGGCAGGCCAAGCAGCCGGCGGATCGAGCGGTAGAGGATGCGCGCATCGCCGCCCGGAAAATCGGCGCGTGCGGTGCCATAATCGGGCATGAACAGCGTATCGCCGACAAAGGCGACGTCGCCGATGACATAAGCGAGATCGGCCGGGGTGTGACCGGGAACATGGAGCGCCATCGCGGGCAGAGTGCCGATCGAAAAGATCTCCCCATCGTCGAACAACCGGTCGAACTGCGACCCGTCGAGCGCGAAATCGGTCCCTGCGTTGAACAGCTTGCCGAACACCGCCTGCACCTGAAGGATCTGGCGACCGATCGCGATCTTTCCGCCCAGGCGCTGCTGCAGATAGGGCGCGGCCGACAGGTGATCGGCATGCGCATGGGTTTCGAGAATCCAGTCGACGCCCAGCCCCTCGGCCTCGACATAGGCGATCACCGCGTCGGCGGATGCCGTCGCCGTGCGCCCCGCCGCCGGATCATAATCGAGCACGCTGTCGATGATCGCCGCGCGGCGCGTTTCGGGATCATGCACCACATAGCTGGCGGTGAAGCTGTCTTCATCGAAAAACGCGCGGATCACGGGGCTTGCGGTGCCGCTCTCTTCAATCTGGGTGGCGGCCTGTTGCAGAATCGGGTCGGTCATCGCGCTTCACTTTCAATTCAATTTCACATATATGTATATTTGAATATGTTTGGCGTCAACACGGAGCGCGTGGCATGGCAGGTTGCATGACTGGCATTGGACAGAATGACTTCGCGCCCACCGGGCGGCGCCCCTTGCGCATGGGCGACCTTGCGCCCGATTTCGAAGCACGCACGACACACGGATTGCTGCGGCTTTCGGATCTGCGCGGACGCTGGCTGGTGTTCTTTTCGCACCCCGCCGATTTCACCCCCGTCTGCACCACCGAGTTCGTGGCGCTGGCCAGGGCGCATGCCCAGTTCGAGGCGCTGGGCTGCACGCTGCTGGGACTTTCGGTCGACAGCCTGTACGCGCACATCGCCTGGACGCGCGCGATCCGTGATCTGTTCGACGTCGAGATACGCTTTCCGGTGATCGAGGACCCGTCGATGGAGATCGGCCGTGCTTATGGCATGATCGACGACGATGCAGCCGACAGCGCGGCGGTGCGCGCGACCTATTTCATCGACCCCGACGGGATCGTCCGCGCGATCACCCATTATCCGATGACCATCGGCCGCTCGGTGGACGAGATGCTGCGCATGGTGGCAGCGCTTCAGGCGAGCGCCTCGGGCGAACGGCTGGCACCCGCGGGATGGACGCCGGGCGCGCCGATGCTGCTCCCCCCCGACCCGGACGCCGAGGGCGCGGACTGGTTCTGCCGGACCGCGCCGTGAAGGCGCTCCACGCCTCACGCGAGCAGGCCGAAAGTGCGGCCGAAAAGCTGCGCGCCTTTGCCCAGCCGCAGCGGCTGATGATCCTGTCGCTGCTGCTCGAAGGCGAGCGATCGGTGAGCGAAATCGAACGCGCGACGGGAATGAGCCAGCCGACGGTGAGCCAGCAGCTTGCCGGCCTGCGCCGCGCCGAGCTGGTGAAGACGCGGCGTGAGGCCAAGCAGGTTTATTACAGCCTCGCCGATGACGCGACCTTGCTGTGCGTGCGCAGCATCGAGGCGATGTTCGGCAGCGGCGACAACCCCGAACGCGCGCTGATCGAAGCGGTGCGCGCGCCCCGCGCCGCCGCCGCGCAAGCGGCCGGGCCCGACCGGGGCGCCGCGCGCTTCGCCCGCATTCTCTGATAAGCCAGGACCCGATGAGCAACATCATCCAGATCGGGCCGCTCGTGCTGCCGCTCGACCGCCTCACCGCGATCGCCGCACTCTGGCTTTTCATCGCGCTTGGCGGCTGGGCGCTGCGGCGCTGGCAAGGCGCGCCGGCCAACCTGCCCTTCTGGGCGGTGGTGGTGGGCATTGCGGGCGCCCGCATCGGTCATGTCGTCGAAAACCATGCCAGCTTTGCCGAACAGCCGCTGACCGCGCTTTATTTGTGGCAGGGCGGCTTTGCCCCCTTATGGGGCGTGATGGCGGCGGCGCTGCTCGTTGCGCTGCGCGCACGCGCCAAGGCGCGCGCAGCGCTGCTCGCCTGCCTTGCGCTGTGCGCGGGCGGCTGGCTGGCGGTGGCCGCGCTGTCCAAACAGGCGGGCGTCCGGCCGCTGCCGCGCAATCTGGTGGCCGCCACGCTCGACGGGCAGCCGGTATCGATCGACGCGCTGGCGGGACGCCCCTTCGTTCTCAACCTCTGGGCCAGCTGGTGCGGCCCCTGCCGCCGCGAAATGCCGATGCTGATCGACATGGCCGGGCAAAGCCCCGACGTGCCGATCCTGCTCGTCAATCAGGGCGAGGATGCCGCGACGGTGCGCGCCTTCATGGCCAAGGAAGGCCTTGCAATCGACGCGGTGCGGCTGGACGCGGCGGGCGCGATCGGCCACGCGGTCGCAAGCCCCGCGCTGCCGACGACGATCTTCGTCGACGCGCAGGGGCAGATCGTGCGCACGCATGTCGGCGAGATATCGCGCGCAACGCTGGCACAAGGGATCGCCGCGATCAGCCGCTGAGTGTCAGCGTCCGTTCGATCCCGATCGCGTCCAGAAAGGCGCGGTCATGGCTGGTGACGAGCAATGCACCGTCGAACGCGCACAGCGCCTGTTCGAGAATCTCGAGCGATTCGATGTCGAGATGATTGCTCGGCTCATCAAGCAGGAGCAGCCAGGGTGGCGCATCGCCCGAGAGCAGGCAGGCGAGCGCCGCGCGCAGCCGCTCGCCACCCGAAAGCACCCCGGCGGGCTTCAGCGCATCGCGGTTGCGAAAGGCAAAGCGTGCGCAGGCCGCATGCGCGCCCTCCATATCGAGCATGGGGCACGCCGCGCGCAGATTGTCGAGCACGCTGGCCGCGGGATCGAGCGCCCCCGCGTGCTGATCGAGCATCGCGATCCGCCCTTCGGCGCGCTGGACGGTTCCGCTGGCCGGCTGCACCAGCCCGGCGGCAAGGCGGAGCAGGCTGGTCTTGCCGACACCATTTGGCCCGGCGAGCGCAATGCGTTCGGGCCCGTCAATCGACAGCGTCCACGGCCCCAATTTGCGCGCACCCATGACGAGCGTTGCCGCCTCCATCCGAATGAGCGTGCGCTGCGACGGAAGCCCGGTGGGCGGCACGGCGATGGTGAGCGGAACGATGCGTTCGACCTGCGCGCGCGCAACATCCAGCCGTTCGGACGCCTCGGCCATCTGCCGATCCGCGATCCGCGTGCTGCGCCCGCCGCTATTCTCCGCACGTTCGGCCTGCCGCCCGAGCAATATCTTGGGCTCGGAGCCGCGCGCGGCAAAAGCCTTGCCGGCGGAATCGCGCCTTGCCTTGGCCTCACGCTGTTTCTGGACCGCACGCCCCATCTCGCGCGATGCCTGATCGGCGCGGGCGAGTTCGCCTTCGGCGGCGGCGCGGCGCGCCTGACGCGCCTCGGCAAATTCCGCCCAGCCGCCACCAAAGATGGTGGTCGCGATGGGGGTAAGCTCGACAATCCGGTCCACCCGCCCGAGCAGTGTGCGGTCATGGCTAGCGAGCAGCACGCCCCCGCGCCACCCGTCGATCAGCCGCGCAACCGCCGCGCGGCCATCGACATCGAGATTGTTGGTCGGTTCATCGAGCAGGAGGAGATCGGGCCGGTCGAGCAGCAGCCGCGCAGTGGCGACGCGCACCCGCTCCCCGCCGCTGAGGCTGCCCATGACCCGGTCGAGCGCGGTGCTGCCAAGCCCGGTTTCGGCGAGCGCGGCGTCGATCCGGCTTTCGAGCGTCCAGTCCGCCTCGGCAAAATCATCCTCGTCGGCGGTACCCGCCTCGATCCGCGCAAGCCGGTCGCGGTGCGCGGTGACGCCCAGCGCATCCGCCACGGAGAGCGCATCGGGCCAATGCTGTTCGAGCACGCCCAACGTGCCCGAACGCACGACATGGCCGGACAATGGCGCGGCAGTTCCCGCCGCGATCCGCAGCAATGTCGATTTTCCGGAACCGTTGCGGCCGACCAGGCCGACGCGTTCGCGACCGATGGAAAGCGTCAGATCGGTAAAAAGCGGCTGCCGATCAGGCGTTGCGGCAGTGATGGAATCCAGTGTGAGAAAGGCGGGCATAAGACACCAGGAAACGAGGGGAGACACAGCAGGTTGCGATGGTCTTCCGGTCGTTCATGATATCCTCCCGCTACTGGTACGGCCGCAGATGTGGCGTCTGCGGGCGCAAAAGGCAAGCCGCGCGTGGGGATCAGACGCCGAGCAGCGCGATCAGCACCGAGATGGTAACCGCCGAGAGGATGGTGGTGATGAGGATCACGCGCGCGGTGAGCGCGGCCTCATGCTCATAGAGCTTGGCGACCATGAAGGGCCCCGTTCCCGTCGGCAACGCGGCGATGAGGATGGCGAGCCCGCCCCAGGGGGCTGGCACCGCGAGCAGCCAGACGAAGAATGCCGTGACCAGCGGCTGGACAAAAAGCTTCATCACGACGAGCGGCGCGACGGGCGCCTTGTCCGCGCTGCGCGGCATCGCCGCCAGGAACAGCCCGATGGTGACGAGCGCGACGGGCGATGCCGCCGCGCCCAAAAGGCTCAGCAATTGATGGACGGGGGCGGGCAGCGGCAGCCCGCCCAGCGCCCAGACGCCCCCCAATATCGGGCCCGATACCAGCGGGTTGCGCGCAAGCGAGATCGCCACCCCCGCGCTGGCCTGCGCCCAGCCCTTGCTGCGGTGCACGTCGATCTCGACGAGCAGGATCGCGATGGCGAAAATCGCGCCGACCGTGAGCAGCGAGGCAACCACCGCCGCCGCCATCCCCGTCTGCCCGAACAAGGCGACGCTGATCGGGATGCCCATGAAGGCGGTGTTGGCATAGGCGGCGGCGAGCGAAGCGATGCTGCGATCGGCAACCGAGCCGCCGCGCGCATAGCCGATATAGGTAAGCCCGAAGACCGATGCGACGCCCAGCGCAAAGGCGGCGGCAAAGCCCGGATGCCAAAGCGTTTTCCAATCGGCCTCGGCCACGAACTGGAACAGCAGCACGGGCAGCGCGAGGCGGACGACGAAACCGTTCAGGACATCGACGGCATTATCGGGGAGCAATCCCTTGCGCCCGACCGCCCAACCAATGGCGATGAGCGAAAATACCGGAAGAACCACGCCAAGTGCCGCAAACATGGTGGCGGGTGGTGGTGCAACCCCGCGCAAGATGCAAGTGCGTCGTCGCGCACACCCGATGCACCGCGCACAAGGCGGGGCGGCTCAGGTCAGGCGGCGTGGCTACATTCCGACGAAGTGTGGGGGCTCACGCGGCGGACTTATGGGGCGGATCGGCAACTTTGTCGGGGAAGCGGACTTTCCCAACGCATTCCGTGATGTCTTGCTTGAGTGGCTTGCAGAACGGCCGCTTAGGGAAAAGCGCAGCCCGACTTTGGCCGTTGTGGCGACCTCGAACTGGGCGCAGCAAACAAGCCTTAGTCTTTGTCAGCTTTATGCCGTGATGTCTGATTTAGAGCGTTTTCTATCTGCCCCAATAAGAATTTCTGGTATGCTTCGTGCGTCCGAATATATGCGTCATGCTGTCCCGCCGCAAAAGCTCTTTTGTCGAGAAATATATCTCCGGCTGAACTACGGAAGTAATCACGAATAAAACGTTTGTGTGTATCGTCTCCATAAATCTCTAGAGGACGAAGAAAGGTATCCATGTTGCTGTCAGCTGATGCTTTTGAACTTGCGCATGCATCGACAGCAGAAGACATAGTTTTCTTTGCCCTTTGAGCATCGGACGTTCCAAAATCTTTATGGGTTTTCAGCGCTTGCCAATAGCAAACCCAATAAGGCTCATAGATCGCTGCCGCCCGATCATGCTCTTCACGGAGCAATTGGGCGGGCGGCGAAAGCCCGACTGGCAAGCAATGCCCAGCGTTGTCACGACGGCAAACCAGCGTAATTGGCGGCATGGTTGATGGGGGCGCACTTGCGGCGGCCAATAGGAGGTAAGGAATGAGTATCATTTCAGTCTCGCGGCAAACATATCTTTCCTCTGCGGCCTCGCCCCTTCGCCATAATCAAGGGGAAATGCCTATGGCCGCTATGTGGTGTTACAGAGGATAGCTTAAACGGCAACAAGTGGTCGTTAGCTGCCGTTTCAAACAATAGCCGCTTCGCCGGCGCATCCGGAACGGCGGCTTTTTATGACACGTGGCAGCTGCCTGTTTCGAATATGCTCACGCCGCCCAGTGCTTCACACCAGCGCCGAAAGCGATGCGCGCGCGGCGTGCTGGAGGCGCTCCCCCAGAAAATCGAGCACCGCGCGCACGCGCGGGGTGTGGCGCAGCCGTTCGTGCGTCATCAGCCACAGCCCGCGTTCCTCGCCGTGGACGGGGGGCATGCAGCGGATGAGATCGGATTCGCCGTCGGCGATGAAGCAGGGCAGCACCGCGATGCCAAAGCCCGAACGGACGGCGGACAAGAGCCCGGTGGGCGAATCGTGATGGATCACCACCGATTCCTCGAGCGCATGCTGCCGCAGCCACGCGCCGTAGATGCGCCACACCCCCTCCCCGCCCCCGCCGATCAGCGTATGCCCCTGCAGATCGCGCGGGCGGCGCGGCTTGCCGTGCTTGGCGGCGTAGGATTTTGAGCAATAGACCGTCCAGCTATCGGCAGCGATCTTGCGCCCGACCAGCCCGGCGCCGCTGGGCTGGATCTCGGTGCGCAGCGCGATATCTGCCCCGCCCGATGCCAGATCGCGCAGTTCGTCCGAGGTATCGAGCTCGATACGGATATCGGGATGGAGTTCGTGGAGATCGCGCAGCAGCGGGGCGAGCACCGTGATCGCATAGATTTCCTGCGTGGTGAGCCGCACCGTGCCCTTCAGGTCGCGCGCCTGCCCGGCGGCGGAATCGGCGAAGACGGCAATCGCGCCTTCGACCTGCTCGGCCTGCGGCACCAGCGCCTCGCCTGCGGGGGTGAGGACATAGCCGGATTGCAGCCGATCGAAGAGGACTAGATCCAGCGCCTGCTCGAGCGCAGAAACGCGCCGCGCCACCGTCGTCTGGCTCACCCGCAGGCTGCGCCCCGCAGAGAGCGTGCTGCCGGTTCGCGCCACCGCCAGGAAATACCGCAGGTCGTTCCAGTCGAGCATGCCGCATTCTGCACTTTCGCAGAACGGGTGCGCAACATCGTTGTTCGTCGGGACTCGGCGGGATGCGCTAGGAATAGGCCGACGCCAGCGCTGTCGGCTTTCGGGCATTTCATGGAGAGACATATGAAGACGATGCTTGCGCTTTTCGCGCTGGGCAGTGCGTTGTGCGTATCACCCGCGATCGCCCAGACCCTGGGCTATGGCCCGCAAACCCGGACGGTGCACTATGCCGATCTCGACCTGAGCACCGCCAAGGGCCGCGCGACGCTTGACCGCCGGTTGGAGATGGCGGTCGCAGATGCCTGCGGCATGGCATCGAGTTCCGATCTGGCCGCGCAGAACAAGGTCCACCAGTGCCAGACCGAGACGTTGGCACGGGTTTCGACCGAACGCGACCGAATCATCGCCATGGCGGTGAGCGGCACCGACCGGCTCGCATCGCGTCAATAAGCGCTTCGGGGATGGCCCCGCACACATGACGACCCCAGTGCAGGCGAGGGAAAGCAACGCTTCCCCTCGCCTTTTGCCGTGCAGCGGACAAAAAAATGCCCCGCCGTGGGCCAGCGGGGCAAGTAGAGAGGAATGATGTCCTTTCCCTACCCGGCCGAAGCGGGCGCGCGATATGCGTAGATGTGCGTAGGCGGGAGCGCGCCAACGGCGCGGCAGCGCAGCGCCACGCGGCGATCCCCGAAGGGAAATTTCATAGATTTTTCGGAAGGTTGGATGCCCCGCGAGGATTCGAACCTCGATTGACGGAGTCAGAGTCCGTAGTCTTACCTTTAGACGACGGGGCAGCGTGTGGGGGGCCGAATACGGGGGAGTTGCCCGCCTGTCAACGCCGCCTTGCACGTTTTTCTGCCAATCGATAGTCTGGGCACCAAGTACCGGCGGTATTCCCGTTCCGGATGAGAAATAAGAGTGACACACGGCCATGGTGCAGCGTTCCATGCCATCGCCGCGGCGGCCCGAACGTATTGCGGGCAAAGCGGCAAGGAGGCAGCCCGTTCCGACGCGCTGGTCTCAAAAAGGCGCCTATGCGGCGCTGGATCTCGGCACCAACAATTGCCGATTGTTAATCGCCAAGCCCGAGGGCGAAGGCTTTGTCGTGATCGACGCCTTTTCGCGAATCGTGCGATTGGGCGAAGGGCTGGCCGCAACCGGGAAATTGAGCGACGCCGCGATCGAACGCGCGATCGCTGCCCTTTCGATCTGCGCCGAAAAGCTGAAGCGACGCCATGTCACGCTTGCCCGCTCGGTGGCGACCGAGGCGTGCCGGCAGGCGACCAACGGCCAGGCCTTTATCGACCGCGTCTACCGCGAGACGGGAATCGCGCTCGACATCATCAGCGCCGAGGAAGAGGCACGGCTGGCGGTGATGGGCTGCCATGTCCTGCTGGAGCCCGGCAACGGCCCCGCGCTGATCTTCGACATCGGCGGCGGATCGACCGAGCTGGTGCTTGTCGACACCGAACACGGCGCGCCGCGTATCGTCGACTGGCTGAGCGCGCCTTGGGGCGTGGTATCGCTGACCGAGAGCGAGCCCGAGGCGTGCAGCGATGACGAAGGCGCGCGGATCGCCGCCTATCAGCGGATGAAGACGCGCGTCGCCCAAAGCTTTGCCGGATTCGCGAAGCGCCTGCCGCAGCCCGGCCGGAACGACATCCGCCTGCTGGGAACAAGCGGCACGGTGACGACGCTGGCCAGCGTCCACCTCAAGCTCACCTCCTATGACCGCAACGCGATCGACGGGCTGATCGTGCCCGCCCATGCGATGCGCGACATCAGCGACCGGCTGTCGCGCATGTCGATGCCCGATCGCCAGCGCCAGCCCTGTATCGGCGCCGAGCGCGCCGATCTGGTCGTTGCGGGCTGCGCGATCCTTGAAGCGATCATCGACATCTGGCCGGCCGAACGGCTAGGGATCGCCGACCGCGGGATTCGCGAAGGGATTTTGAGATTGTTGATGGCGCGTGAAAGGACGTTCAGATGAGCCGGGGTGGATCGGGTACGCGGCAACGCGTGCGCACGGCCAAGGGGCGCACTGCGGCGTCGACGCGCTGGCTGGAACGGCAGCTGAACGACCCCTATGTCAAAAAGGCGAAGGCCGAGGGCTATCGCAGCCGAGCGGCGTATAAGCTCATTGAGCTCGACGAGAAGTTCGGGATCCTGAAGGGCGCCAAGCGCATCGTCGACCTTGGCATTGCGCCCGGCGGGTGGAGCCAGGTGGCACGCAAAAAATCGCCCCGTTCGGAAGTGGTGGGCATCGATCTGCTGCCGACCGACCCGATCGACGGCGTCACCATCTTCCAGATGGATTTCATGGACGACCGCGCACCCGAGCAACTGGAAGCCGCGCTGGGCGGCCCCGCCGATCTCGTCATGTCGGACATGGCGGCGAACACCGTGGGCCATGCGCAGACCGATCACCTGCGCACCATGGCGCTGGTCGAAACCGCAGTCGATTTCGCGATCCACACGCTCGAACCCGGTGGCACCTTCATTGCCAAGGTGTTTGCAGGCGGCACCGATCACGCGCTGCTCACCATCCTCAAGCGCAACTTCACCACCGTGAAGCACGCCAAGCCACCGGCCAGCCGCAAGGATTCGTCCGAATGGTATGTCGTGGCGCAGGGTTTCAAGGGCCGTGCTGAGGCAGACGCCTGATCCAATGATCATCCGTCCCGAAACCGCCGGGGACGCGGCCGAGATCCGGCAGGTCGTCACCGCCGCCTTCGCCACCGCGCCGCACAGCAGCGGCACCGAGGCGGCGATCGTCGAGGCGCTGCGCAGCGCCGGCGCGCTCAGCCTGTCGCTGATCGCCGAAGACGACGGCGAGGTCATCGGCCATATCGCCTTCTCGCCGGTGCAGATCGACGGGCGCGAGGACGGCTGGCTTGGCCTTGGCCCCGTCGCGGTGCGGCCCGACCGGCAGCAACGCGGCATTGGCGCGGCGCTGATCAACGAGGGGCTGGCGCGTCTTCGGGCGGAGGGCGCCAAGGGGTGCGTGCTGCTCGGCGATCCCGATTATTATCGCCGCTTCGGCTTCGTGAGCGACGATCACCTACGATATGGCGATGTGCCTCCGGGCTATTTCCAATGGCTGTCCTTCACCGACACGCGGCCTTACGGCGAAGTCCAATATCACCCCGGCTTTGCCGCGTCGGACGACACGCCGCGCTGAGCGTTCAGCGCTGGGCGAAGACCAGCCTTACCCCGAAAATCACGAAAACCGCGCCCGTGATCCGGTCGAGCGCGCGAATGACCGCCGGGCGCGTGAGCAGACGCCCGAGCGGCACCGTCGCGGCGATGACGATGCCAAGCCACAATATGCCGAGCACGACATGGATCGACGCCAGCATGAAGCTGTACGGCCCCATCGGCATGCCCTGCGGCACGAATTGCGGCAGGAAGGAAATATAGAAGACACCCATTTTGGGGTTGAGCAAATTGGTCGTCAGCCCGCGCCGCAGCCAACCGAGCACGGAGACATCGCCGCCGCCCGGCGCCCCGTCCATCGCCAGCCCCGAACGCGGATGGCGCAGCAGACCATAAGCCAGCCAGAGCAGATAGGCCGCCCCCGCCCATTTGACGAGGGTGAAGGCGAATTCGGATGCCGCGAGGAGCACGCCCAGCCCCGTCGCCACGGCAGCCCCCCAGACGAGACAGCCGATCGCGATGCCGATCACCGCAAAGCCCGCCCGCCGCGTACCCTCCACCGCCGCGGTGCGCAGCACCATCGCGGTATCGACCCCCGGCGTGATGGTGAGCAGCCCGGCGGCGAGGATGAACGCGGTTATCGACTGGGCGATCGTCATGGAATAATCCCAAGATGGCACGGACTTCCCGCCATAGCGCTTCTGCCCCGGCGCGCACAGATATTCCCGGCAGGCGAAAAGCGGATTACGCTGGCCGGCAGGGGATGGGACAAATGATCAGGAAATTTCCGATTTTCCGCAAGGCACCGCAGGAACGATGGCACTGGCGGCCCGACGCAAGGCCACCGCGAAAGGATTGGCGCTTTCCACTGACCGTTGCGGCGCTCAGCACCCTTACATTTTGCGGAATCTTCTTCTGGGACACGCTACGCCCGATCGCCTCGAGCGTAGCCAGTTACCGCTATTATCCTTATTGCGATTTCGCGCGTGCCGCGGGAGCCGCGCCAATTCATCGCGGCATGCCAGGCTATCGATCACAGCTGGATGCGGATGGGGACGGCATCGCATGCGAACCAATCCCACCCGGCACCGTGCTTAGCCGCCAGCGCGGGTTCTAGCCTTAGCGATCGCAGCCTTCAGCGCCTCATAGCCGATCGCACCGTTCAGCACCTGATCGCCGACCACCCAGCTGGGCGTGCCGGTGAAGCGGAGCGCGCGGGCGATTTCGAGATTGGCGTCGATTTCCTTCTGGACGGCGGGCGAGGCGATGGCCGCCGCGCTCTTGGCGGGATCGATACCAAGCTGTTTCTGCACGCGTTCGACATTGGCCGCATTGGGGCGACCGGTTTCGTACAGCGCGTCGTGGAACGCCTTGAACTTGCCCTGTTCGGCGGCGGCAAGCGCGGCGCGCGACGCCTTGGTGCTGTCGTCGCTCAGGATCGGCAGTTCGCGGAAGACGACCTTCAGATTCTTGTCTTCCTTCAGCAGCCGTTCGATATCGGGCAGGCTACGGCGGCAGAAGCCACAGGCATAATCATAAAAGACGACGAGCGTGGCATCGCCATTGGGATTGCCCGCCCAGGCCGAGGCATAGGGGGTTTCCAGCGCCTTGCGGTTCGCATCGATCGACTTGCTCACCTCGCGGTTCTGAAGCCGTTCGATCGCCTCGGGAATGATCTCGGGATTGGCGAGAATATAATCGCGCACCACCGCCTCGATCTTGGCCCGCTCCCCCGCGCTTACTTGCGGCGACGGCGACACGGCCCCCGTGGCCAGGGCCGTTCCGGCTGCTCCGGCCAAAAAGGCGGCAACTGCGATCATGATGGTTCTACCCCCGGTAAAGGTCATTTCTTCTTGCGGTCCTTGCGTACGTCCGCCTCCGACACCATCGCGATATCCTGCGCGCGAAGCCAGTCGGGCGTTCCTTCCTTAAGCCCCTGCATGGCCTGCCGTGCATTGGCAAGCGCGAGCTGGGACTGGCCCTGGAGATTATAGCGTTCGGCGGTCGCCAGCATCGCGCGCGGCAGATCGCCCTCGCGCTCATAGACGACGCCGAGCTGATACCAGGCGAAGGGATTGTCATTGTCCTTGGCCACCGCCGCCTTCAGCACATTGCGGGCCTCGGCGAAATTGGCGGGATTTTCGGTCGCGATCAGCGCATGGCCAAACAGCCCCGCGATCAGCGGCTGCGCGCGGGTGCGCTCGAACGCCTCGCGCAGCGAGGGAAGCGCGTCGTTGGGCTTGCCCGATTCCAGCAGGATCTGGCCCTTGAGTTCAAGATAATAAGGATCGTGCGGCGCCTTGGCGAGCAGCGCGTTCGCCTCTTCCAGCGCCTTGTCCGGATAGGCGGACTTATGCCAGGCATAGGCGCGGGCGTAGCGCGCGGGTTCGGTCTTGTCGCGTTCGGGAAACTCGCGCAGCGTCGTCGCCGGTTCGGAGGCAAAACCCTTCAGCTTGGCGCGGACGCGCTTGAAATGCTCCTCAAGCGCCGGATCGCTCGGCTTGTCCCAATTCGCCGACGCCTGATATTGATGCTCGAGCACCGAGATACGCTCGCGGCTGAGCGGGTGGGTGCGGCCGTAGCTGTCGTCCTGCGGGATGGCGAGGCGATATTCGAGATTTTCGATGCGCTTGAAAAAGGCGAGCGAGCCCTTGCCGGTGATCCCCGCCTTTTCGAGAAAGGCGGCCCCGGCGGCGTCCGCGCTCGATTCCTGCGTGCGCGTGAACGCCAGAAACTTGCCCAGCGCCGCCTGCTGGCCTGCCGCCATGATGCCCATGCCCGCATCCCCCGCGCCCGCCGCCACCGCAGCGATGCCGAGCACGAGGCTGAGCAGCGTGATCCCGGTCGCGGCCTTGGCGCCTTCGGAAAAACGGACGATATGGCCGCCGGTGATATGGCCGAGTTCGTGGGCGATGACGCCCTGCACTTCATTGGCGTTATCCGCCTGCATGATCGTGCCGGAGTTCATATAGACGATCTGCCCGCCCGCGACGAAGGCGTTGATCGAATTGTCGCCGACCAGGACGACCTTCACATTTTTGGGATCGAGCCCCGCCGCCCGGATGAGCGGCGCGGACATTTCATCGAGCAGCGCCTCGGTTTCGGCATCGCGCAGGATCGATTGCGCCATCGCGGGCTGGACGAGCAGCGTGAGCGACAAAATGAGCGCAACGGCCGCGCGCAGCATGCCGGCGATGGAACGAGGTCGACTGGCCATGGCGTTGCTTCCTCTCCCCTCCCGCCTGAACGACGGATGAAAGCGGGGCAGGCCTTCGTGGGAAATCCCCGAAAACCTGCCCCTTTACAGCTTATTCCTGGCCGAAGGTGCGCTGCCACCAGCCACGGCGCGGCGGATCGTTCGATTCCGCAGCCGCATCGTCGGCAGAGCCTGCCTCATTGGCAGGTGCAGGCGTTTCGACCGGCGCGGGCTCGGCGGCGGCTACCGGTGCGGCAACCGCTGCTTCGACTTCGGCCTCGGCGGGTGCGGGCTCAGCCACTGCCTTTTTGCGCGGCGCGCGCTTCGGCTTGGCCGGGGCCTTTTCCGCTGCGGCGTCGGCATCGGCGGCCTCTGCCTTGGGCGTGGCCTTTTTGCGCGGCGCACGCTTGGGCTTGGCAGGTGCTTCGGCGTCGCCCTCGGCGGGTGCGGCAGCGTCCTCAGCGACTTCGGCAGGCGCTTCAGCGGCCTTGGGTGCCGCCTTTTTGCGCGTGCGCTTGGGCTTGGCGGGTGCTTCTGTCTCGGGCGCGGCCTCGGCTTCTGCAGGCGCGGGTGCGGCTACTTCGGTCTCTACCTTGGCTTCGGCTTCCACCTTGGCTTCGGCCTTGGGGCGGCGGCGCGTGCGCTTGGGCTTTTCTTCGACCGCAGGCGCGGCTTCGGCAACGGCTTCAAGCGCGGGCGCGATCACCGGTGCGCCAGCGACAGGCGCTGCGACAACGGGTGCCTCGGCGGCAACGTCAACCGGTGCCGGTTCGGCATCCGCAGCATTGTCCGCAGCCTCGCCACCCTCGGTAGCAGCCTCGCCTTCGCGCGCATGATCGCCATTTTCGCCACGCCGACGGCGGCCACCGCGACGACCACGGCGGTTGCGACGGCGCTTGCCACCCTCGCCTTCCTCACCCTCGGCGCGCTGTTCCGGAGTCTCGGCTTCGGCTTCGCCATCTGCCTCGATATCCACAGCAGCTTCACCTTCGCCACCGTCTTCAACGGTGCCTTCGTCAGCTTCGGCATCCTCGGCGTCATCATGGGCCTCATCGGCGCCACGGCCTTCGCCTTCTTCCCGGCGGCGACCCCGGCGGCGGCGGCGGCGGCGGCGGCCGCCTTCGCGGTCGTCGCGCGGCTCACGCTCTTCGCGCACGGCCTGTTCTTCGGCTTCAGCCTCTTCTTCGTCGAACTCATCCTCGGGGATGAAATCGTCTTCGTCTTCCTCGATGATCACCGGGGTGAAGCGCGGCGCGTGGAGCGGCGGCGGGCCGCTCGCCTCAACGGTCATGCGCGCGCCTTCGGCTTCGCCATCGGGGAGGATGTCGATCGACACGCCGTAGCGATCCTCGATCTCGGCGAGTTCGGCGCGCTTGCGGTTGAGCACATAAACCGCCGCTTCCTGGCTGGCGCGCAGCGTAAGCTTGCTGCCCCGTCCACGAGCAGCTTCGTCCTCGAGCATGCGCAGCGCCGACAGGCCTGCCGACGATGCGGTGCGGACAAGCCCGGTGCCTTCGCAATGCGGGCAGACGCGGGTCGATGCCTCAAGCACGCCGGTGCGCAGGCGCTGGCGGCTCATTTCCATCAGCCCGAAGGATGAGATGCGGCCCACCTGGATGCGTGCGCGATCGTTCGCGAGCGCAGCCTTCATCGCCTTTTCGACCTTACGGACGTTGGAGCTGTTCTCCATGTCGATAAAGTCGATGACGACAAGCCCGGCCATATCGCGCAGGCGCAACTGGCGCGCGATTTCGTGCGCCGCCTCGAGATTGGTGGCGACCGCGGTCTGCTCGATGCCATGTTCGCGCGTCGAACGGCCCGAGTTAATGTCGATCGAGACGAGCGCCTCGGTCGGGTTGATGACCAGATAGCCGCCCGATTTGAGCTGGACGGTCGGGTTGTACATCGCCGCCAGCTGGTCTTCGACATTGGAGCGCTGGAACAGCGGCACCGGATCGGAATAGGGCTTCACGCGCCGCGCATGGCTGGGCATCAGCAGCTTCATGAAGCTCTTCGCCGCGCGATACCCTTCCTCGCCCTCGACGATCACTTCCTCGATATCGCGATTATAGATATCACGGATCGCGCGCTTGATCAGATCGCTGTCACCGTAAACGAGCGCGGGCGCTGCCGATAGCAGCGTATTTTCGCGAATCTCGTCCCACAGCCGGGCCAGATAATCGAAGTCGCGCTTGATCTCGGTCTTGGTGCGCGAAAGCCCGGCGGTGCGGACGATGCAGCCCATCGACGAGGGCAGCTTCATTTCCGCCATGATCGACTTCAGGCGCTTGCGGTCCGCCGAGTTCGAAATCTTGCGGCTGATCCCGCCGCCATGCGACGTGTTGGGCATGAGCACGCAGTAACGGCCGGCAAGCGACAAATAGGTGGTAAGCGCGGCGCCCTTGTTGCCGCGTTCTTCCTTCACGACCTGGACGAGCAGCACCTGACGGCGGCGGATCACGTCCTGGATCTTGTAGCGGCGGCGCAGCGCCATGCGCTTCGAACGCAGCGCTTCGACCGCACGGTCGTCGGCCTGCGCGCGGGCGCGCTTCTTGCGGCGGCGCGTTTCGGCCGGGCTTTCCGCCTCTGCCTCACCGCCTTCGCCAGCTTCGACATCGTCCTCGGTGCCGCCGCCGATTTCTACCGGCTCGCCACCATTTTCGACTTCCTCGACGCCATCGCTGTCGAAGCCGTCATCCCCGTCATCGCCCTCTTCGTCGTCCTCATCCGCCTCGGCCTGTGCGGCGCGCAATGCCTCTTCCTCAGCGGCATGCTCAGCCTCTTCGCGCAGCAGGGCTTCGCGATCTTCCTTGGGGATCTGGTAATAATCGGGGTGAATTTCGCTGAAAGCGAGGAAGCCATGGCGGTTGCCGCCATAATCGACGAACGCCGCCTGCAGCGATGGCTCGACGCGGGTAACCTTGGCTAGATAGATATTTCCCTTGAGCTGCTTGTGCTCGGCGGATTCGAAATCAAACTCCTCGATCCGGTTTCCCTTGACGACGGCGACCCGGGTCTCCTCCCGGTGGCGCGCGTCGATCAGCATGCGCATGGTCATTAAATAGTCTCCGGGCGCGCCGAACGCCGGGCTCTGTGGCCGGCGGCGCGCCAATTTGGTGGGACGGTTCCCGGGAATAAAAGCTCCACTGAGCAACCGTCCGGGTTGAAACGCTTGTTTGTGCTGGTGCTGCGTGTGCACGCCGGGCCATTCGGGCCCGGGCCGCCCCCATGCCCCACGCATCGCCGGCCGCTGGGGCGGGATACAGTGCGGGGGAGAAATGCTTCATGCAGCGACAACCTGAATTTACCGCCCTGACAGGGCGAACTGATCAACCGATTTCACCCACAGGCTCTATCGGCAACTTGTACCGCTAGCATTGCAGCTGCGGGCGATGCAACAAAAAGCCGTGCGAGGCGACGGCATCCGGCAACAATTGTGACAATCGCACAACGACATCACGCATTTTGCGCTCGATTCGACGGCGCGGTGCTGCCATGCACGCATATGGGGTTCAGGGCGGGAAGCTTCCAGTGTCGATCATGAGATTCATTGCCGCAGGGGCGATCGGGCTGGTGCTGTCCGCGGCGATCCCGGCCCATATGCTCGACGCGCGCAGCGCACCGCCGCGCAGCCGCTACAGCGTCACCATCCCGCTCGACGCGACGCAAAAGGGCACCCCCCTGCCCCGTATCACCGGCCCCGCCGGCAAACCGCTGGTGATGATCGACCCCGGTCATGGCGGGCACGACCCCGGCGCGATATCGAGCCATGACGGACGGCGCGAAAAGGATGTGACGCTGGCGATCGCGCAGGCGATGCGCGACGCGCTTCTGGGCACCGGCCGCGTGCGCGTGGCGCTCACCCGCGACGACGATCATTTCATCGCACTCGCCGATCGCTACGAACTCGGCCGCACGCTGAAGGCCGATCTGTTCATTTCGATCCACGCCGACAGCGCAGGCAACCCCGATGCCAGCGGCGCCACCGTCTATACGCTTTCCGAAACCGCGTCGGACCGCGAGGCCGCAAGGCTCGCCGAACGCGAGAACCGCGCCGACATATTGAACGGCGTCAACCTGGGCAGCACGCACAACAAGGCGGTGAATTCGATCCTGATCGACCTCAGCCAGCGCGAAACGATGGAAGCCTCGACCGCCTTTGCAAAGCTGCTCCACCGCGAAACAAGCGCCACCCTGCCCTTTCGCGCGATATTCCACCGCTTCGCGTCGCTGATCGTGCTGAAGGCGCCGGATATGCCGTCGATCCTGTTCGAGACGGGCTATCTCAGCAACCGCCGCGACGCGCAGTTCCTCAACTCGCCCACCGGGCGCAGCACGATTGCCGCCGGCACCGCCCGCGCGGTGGAAACCTATTTCGCCCGCCGCAGCCTGACCGCGCCCTGACCACGTCGCCTGCACGCCGGGCCCGTTGCGTTTTGCGATGGGCAGATGGCTTGCGGCTGGCAAAGCGCTTAAAAATTGCTAGAGCCGGAAGATATGACCGAAGCGGCGCCCGAGAATTTCAGCTACAAGATCAAACGGGAGGCCAGCGGGCTGCTGGCCGCAATCCGGCCATGGTGGGAACGCCGTTGGGTCCGGATACTCACCTATCTGGCGGCCGCAGGCGCCGCCGGAATCTTGCTCATTACGCTGATATTCGGGCATAATCTGCCATCGGCGCAGACGCTTTTGAGCTATGAGCCGCCGCTGCCGACAACGGTGCGCGCCTATGACGGCACCCCGATCCACAGCTATGCGCGCGAACGCCGCGTCCAGCTGAGCTTCGACGATTATCCGCGCCAGCTGATCAACGCCTATCTGGCCGCCGAAGACCGCACCTTCTTCGATCATGGCGGCCTCGACTATCCGGGCATTGCCGGCGCGGTGTTCGATTACGTCACCAAATTCGGATCGGGCCGCCGCGCCAAGGGCGGGTCGACGATCACCCAGCAGGTCGCCAAGAACCTGCTGCTGACGAACGAATATTCGGTGACGCGCAAGGTCAAGGAAGCAATCCTCGCGCGGCGGATCGAATCCGTGCTGACCAAAGAACAGATCCTCGAGCTTTATCTGAACCAGATCCCGCTCGGCCGGAACAGCTTTGGCGTGCAGGCGGCATCGCGCGCCTATTTCGACAAAGATGTCGATCAGCTGGCGCTGCCCGAAATGGCGTTCCTCGCGATCCTGCCCAAGGCGCCCGAAACCTATGGCCGCGCCAAAAATGCCGACAAGGCGGTCGCCCGCCGCAATTTCGTGCTGAGCGAAATGCACCGCAACGGCTTCATTTCCGAAAGCGACATGCGCACCGCGCAGGCCGCGCCGCTGGGGCTGAAGGCCACGGTCGGCCGCCAGTTCGACCCCGTGGGCGGTTATTTCATCGAGGAAGTCCGCCGCGAGCTGATCGACAAGTTCGGTGAAAGCGACGAAGGCGGCCAGAACCGCAACAGCGTCTATGCCGGCGGCCTGTGGGTGCGCACCTCGCTCGACCCTGCGGTTCAGCAATATGCGACCGAGGCGCTGCGCGCAGGGCTGCTCCGCTATGATCGCGGCAAGGGCTGGCACGGCCCCATCCGCACGATCGAGCCGGGTGAAGGCTGGCGCGGCAATCTGGCGGCGGCCAATTTGTCGACCGATTATGACGAATGGCGGATCGCCGCCGTGCTGTCGAAGGAAGGCGGCAGCGCGACGATCGGCTTTGCAGACGGCAGCACCGGCACACTTCCCGCCGGGCTCGCGACGCTGCCCAAGCGCGGCACGGCGCAGACCGCATTCCAGGCGATGAAGCCGGGCGATGTGATCGCCGTGGCGCCGCAGGGCGGCAACTGGGGCCTGCGCAACATTCCCGAAATTTCGGGAGGCCTGGTCGTCCAGAACCCGCATACCGGCCAGGTGCTGGCGATGCAGGGCGGGTTCGATTCGCGCATCCAGAGCTATAACCGCGCCACTCAGGCCGAACGCCAGCCGGGTTCGACCTTCAAGCCCATCGCCTATGCCGCAGCACTCGACAGCGGCATGACCCCCGCCTCGATCATCGTCGATGCCCCCTTCTGCGTCTATCAGGGCGCGCGGCTGGGCCAGAAATGCTTCCGCAACTTCGGCAATATGCGCGGCGCGGGACCCCAGACGATGCGCTGGGGCGTCGAGCAGTCACGCAACCTGATGACGGTGCGCGCGGCCTCGCAAACGGGCATGGACAAGGTGGTGAAGACGGCGGCGGCGATGGGCGTGAACGCGCCCGGCAAGCCTTATCCGGCCGTGCTCGCGATCGCGCTGGGCGCGGGCGACACGACGGTGCTGCGCCTCACCAACGCCTATTCGATCCTTGCCAATAACGGCAAGGACCTGAAACCGACGCTGGTCGATTACGTTCAGGACCGCCACGGCAAGGTGATCGCGCGCGCCGATGGCCGGCCGTGCGAAGGCTGCAACGCCAAAAACTGGGACGGCAAGGCAATGCCCCGCCCCGCGATGCGCCGCAAACAGGCGATCGACGCGATGACCGCCTATCAGATGGTCCACATCCTCGAGGGCGTCGTCCAGCGCGGCACCGCCACCGTCCTGCGCGATCTCAAGCGCCCGCTGTTCGGCAAGACCGGCACCTCGTCGGGCCCGACCAATGTGTGGTTCGTCGGCGGTTCGGCGGACATGGTGGCGGGCGTCTATATGGGTTTCGACCAGCCGCGCTCGATGGGCGGCTATGCGCAGGGCGGCACGCTCGCCGCGCCGATCTTCAAGCAGTTCGCCGAGAAGGCGATGAAGGACATGGCCGTCGTGCCGTTCCGCGCACCGCCGGGTATCCGCATGGTGCGGATCGACCGCCGTTCGGGGCGCAAGGTGTTCGGCACCTGGCCGACCGACGATCCCAAGGCCGCCGTGATCTGGGAAGCGTTCAAGCCTGAAAGCGAACCGCGCCGGTCTATCCGCCGCGACGAAATCGGCACCGATCAGAAGACGAAGGCCGCCGAGGCCGCCGCACGGCGCGTTGAAACCGGGCCGTCGAGCGACAGCGAGTTCTTGCAAAGTCAGGACGGTATTTACTAGGGCCGCGTGACAAAGCCCTGATGGCATTTTGGGCCGGCCCCGCGCCGGCATGACGATTTGGTTTGGAGAGTTACCGATGCGTGCGGAAGCGCAGGCCTATGCCGACAAGATCAACGATGCGCTCGCGCTGCTTCGCCGGTTCCTTGACTGGGACCGCGCACTGCGCCGGCTCGACGAGCTGAACGCGCGCGTCGAAGACCCCACTTTGTGGGAAGACCCCAAGGCCGCGCAGGATGTGATGCGCGAACGCCGCCGTCTGGACGAAGCAATCTCTGCCACGCGCGCGATCGAACGCGAGCTGGCCGACACAGCCGAACTGATGGACATGGCCGAGGCCGAGGGCGACAATGATCTGGTCGACGAAGGCGTCGCCACGCTCAAGGCGCTGGCCGAGCGCGCGGATCAGGACAAGGTGAAGGCGCTGTTGGCGGGCGAAGCCGACGGCAACGACACCTATCTCGAAATCCATGCCGGCGCCGGCGGCACCGAAAGCCAGGACTGGGCCTCGATGCTGCAGCGCATGTACATGCGCTGGGCCGAACGCCGTGGCATGAAGGTCGAGCTGATCGACTATCACGCGGGCGAACAGGCGGGCATCAAGTCGGCCACGCTGCTGATCAAGGGCGAGAACGCCTATGGCTATGCCAAGACCGAAAGCGGTGTCCACCGCCTCGTCCGCATCAGCCCCTATGACAGCTCGGCGCGCCGCCACACCAGCTTCTCGTCGGTCTGGGTCTATCCGGTGATCGACGACAATATAGATATCGAGATCGTCGAAAGCGACCTGAAGATCGATACCTACCGCGCATCGGGCGCGGGCGGGCAGCACGTCAACACGACCGATTCGGCGGTCCGCATCACGCACGTTCCCTCGGGCATCATCGTCGCGTCGCAGACCCAGCGCTCGCAGCACAAGAACAAGGCCGAGGCGATGAGCATGCTCCGCGCGCGCCTGTACGAAGCCGAACTGCAACGCCGCGAAGCCGAAGCCAACGCCGTCCACGCATCGAAGTCGGATATCGGCTGGGGCCACCAGATCCGTTCCTATGTCCTTCAGCCCTATCAGCTGGTGAAGGATCTGCGCACCGGCGTCACCTCGACCGCGCCCGACGATGTGCTCGACGGCGCGCTCGATCCGTTCATGGCCGCCGCGCTGTCGCAGCGCGTGACGGGTGAAACGGTCGATGTGGAGGATGTCGACTAAGGCCATGCGCCGCACGCCCCGCCCCCTGATCCTGCTCTTGGCCACGCTCGCGCTGGCCGGATGCAAAAAGGCCGAGGAAGCCCCCAGCTTCCCCGCGCCCGACCGGCCCGTGGCGAAGATCGTGTCCAGCCGCTGGTCGACCGAGGAAGCCCGCGACCGAGTGAACGAGGCCGAAACGGTGATGGACCGGGTGGGCGTGAAGCCGGGTATGACCATTGCCGATATCGGCGCGGGCGAAGGGTATTACACCATCCGCCTCGCCAGCCGGGTGGGCGATCATGGCCGCGTGCTGGCCGAGGACATCGTGCCCGAGGTGCGCGACAAACTGGCCGAGCGCGTCAACCGCGACGCGCTGGACAATGTGAGCGTGCGGCTGGGCGAACCCGCCGATCCGAAGCTGCCCGAAAACAGTTTCGACCGGATCTTCATGGTGCATATGTATCATGAGGTGGCGCAGCCCTATGAGTTTCTGTGGCGGATGCGTCCGTCGCTGAAGGCCGGCGGGCGGGTGATCGTGGTCGATGCCGACCGGCCGACCGAAAAGCACGGCACGCCCTCTGCGTTGCTGCGCTGTGAATTTGCGGCGGTGGGGTACAAGCTGGTGGAAAGCCAGCCGCTCCCCTCCGTCGAAGGCTATATCGCCCAGTTCGAAGCGGTGGGGCCCCGGCCCACACCGGCCAAGATCAGGGCCTGCAGATTATAAGGGGTTTGGTGATGGCGCGGTCCGAGGAACAGGCAGTGGACGCAGGGCACCCCGAATATCAATATCTGAACCTGATGCGCCGCATCCTCGACAAGGGCGATGAACGCATGGACCGCACCGGCGTCGGCACCAGATCGGTGTTCGGCGAACTGCTGCGTTTCGACCTGTCGGACGGCAGCATGCCGATCCTGACCACCAAGCGCGTCTATTGGAAAACCTCGGTGCGCGAGATGCTGTGGTTCCTGACCGGACGCACCAATATCCGCGAACTGCTGCAGAACAATGTCCGCATCTGGACCGACTGGCCGCTCGACCGGTTCCGCAAGGCCACCGGAGAGGCTGTGACGCAGGAGGATTTCGAGGCCCGCATCCTGGCGGACGAGGCCTTTGCCGAACAATGGGGCAATCTTGGCCCGGTTTACGGCAAGCAGTGGCGCCGCTGGCTCGATGCCGAGGGCCGCGAGCATGATCAGATCGCGACGCTGATCGACACGCTGAAGACCAATCCCGCCAGCCGCCGTATGCTGTTCCATGCGTGGAATGTCGGCGAGCTTGGCCAGATGGCGCTACCGCCCTGCCACATGGTCTATCAGTTCCATGTCACGTCCGACGGGCGACTGAATTGCCTCATTTTCCAGCGGTCGTGCGACCTGTTCCTGGGCGCGCCGTTCAACTTCACGGGCGGCGCGGCGCTGCTCCACATGCTGGCGCAGCAAGCCGGGCTCACCCCCGGCGAACTCGTCTGGGTGGGCGGCGACGTGCACCTCTACCTCAACCATGTCGATCAGGTGCGCGAGCAGATGGCGCGCACGCCCCGGCCCTTCCCGCGCATGCGCCTCGCCCGCAAGCCGGATTCGATCGACGCTTACCGGATCGAGGATTTCGTGGTGGAGGGCTATGATCCCCACCCCGCCATCCACGGCGACGTCGCGGTCTGACAGGCGGGGCACAGCAGGGTCATGTCCGACAGCTATTTCTACGAACCCGCCAAGGGCCACGGCCTGCCCCATGATCCGTTCAACGCGATCGTGGCACCGCGCCCGATCGGCTGGGTTTCCACCCTCTCTTTAGCGGGCGTCCCCAATCTTGCGCCCTACAGCTTTTTCAACGCGTTCAACTATCGGCCGCCGATCATCGGCTTTTCCTCGACCAGCTGGAAGGACAGCGTCGCCAATATCGAGGCGACGGGCGCGTTCGTATGGAACCTTGCCACCCGGCCGCTCGCCGAACAGGTGAATTTGAGCAGCGCGCCGGTGCCCGCAGAGGTCGACGAATTCGCGCTGACCGGGCTTACCCCGGTGCCAAGCACCGTGATCGACGTGCCGCGTGTTGGCGAAAGCCCGGTCTCGTTCGAATGCCGGTTGAGCGAGATCGTGCGCCTAAAGGCGCATGACGGCGCGGCGATCGACGCCTGGCTGGTGCTGGGCGAAGTGGTGGGGGTGCATATCGCCGAGGAGCTGCTGGAAAACGGCATCTACCAGACGGCGCGCGCGCGGCCGATCATGCGCGCGGGCGGGCCGACCAGCTATTTCGAGATTTCGCCCGAGAATGAATTTCACATGAGCCGGCCGCAGGCGCCCGCGACCTGAAGGGCGCCCGCGACCGGCCCCCGGATCAGAAGCGGAAAACCGTCTTGATCCAGAGCTTGTCTCCCTGCGGGCGGTTATGCGCCATGAATTCATGCTGCCATTGCAGCGTGACCGGTATCTTGCCCAGCACCGTGCGGACGACGGGGCCCAGCGCGAACGCTTCGCCCTTGAACCCGTCCGGCCCGACACGCAGCCCGTTCTGCTTATCGGCGGTCGTCTGCTTGTAATAATAGCCGGTGACGCCCACCGTCAGCGGATTGAAATTATACGACGCGCTGAAATCGGCGTGGAATTCCTGGCCCGAACGATAATCGGTCGCCTTGTTCTTGGTATTGAAGTCGTACATCAGCTTGGCCGAAAATTCGGGGCCGCCCTTGGGGTTCTTGTAGGTAACCGCGGCCACCGGCTCGAACGTCCAGTAATTGCGTCCGATATTGGCGAGATCATTCTTGTTGTAGCGGCCGGTGGGCACATAGGTGTCCATCGTCAGCACATAATGCCAATTGCCCTTGTTCCAGCCGAGGACGAGCGGATTGACGATCACGTCGCCCAACCCGAATTTGTGATCGCGCGCGCCGGCGGCGCTGACCTTGAGGTCGACGATCGGGACAAAGGCCTGCATCGCCACGGTCGCGCCCAAAAACTTCTTGTCGGTGACATGGACGATGCGCGCGACATTGGCGAAGGCGTCGACGCTGAAATCGGGCACCAGCTTGTCGCCATTGCCGTCGTTCAGCCGGTCCGCGCCGTAATAATTGGCGTAATCGAGCAGATAGGTGCCCGGCGGCGGCAGCGCCGCGATGTCGAGCCCCTCGGCGCCATTGGGATAGGCCCCACCGCCATTTTCGGTGGCGAACGCCGTTCCCGGGATCATGGCCGCGGCCAGTGCCGCCGCCCATGCCAATTTCCGCATAACCTCTCCCTCTCATTTTTTCCGTTGAGGGCGCGGTTTTCCAACCGGCGGAGGCCAGCGGCCCCGCACCCCGTTTTACGTCTTTGCTGCTGGCCGCCCGGTGGCGGCTGGCGTCAGATCTTCTTGAACAGCGGCGATTTGTTCGTGGCGACACCGTCCGCCGCGGTCAGGAACTTCTCCATGAAGATATCGCGTTCGAACAGACGCCCCTTCATGAGCGCGGTGATCGCCGCGTCGATCATCGGCGGCGGGCCGCACAGATAAGCCTGATGGCCTGAGAACCGCCCGTCGAAGAGCTTTTCGGCGACTTCGTGGACATAGCCACGCTCGCCGTCCCAGACATCGCCTTCCTCGGGCTGCGAGATGACGGGCACATAGCGCAGATTGTCGTGGCGTTCGGCCAGTTCGTTGAAGAACTCCATGAAGTGCAGATCATGCGGCCGCCGCCCGCCATGGATAAGCGTGATCGGCTGGTCATAGCCCGCCTCGAGCAGATCGAGAATCATGCTCTTCGGGCTCGACAGCCCCGATCCGCCTGCCAGGAAGATGAGCGGCTTTTCCGCCGAAGCGCGGACATAGAAGCGCCCGAGTGGCCCGGTGAAGGGCAGCGTGTCCCCCAGCTTCAGATGCTGGTGCAACCACGGCGTGGCGCGGCCATCGGGGACAAGGCGGACATGGAGTTCGATGCAGTTGCGTTCGGCCGAGGCGCTGGCGATCGAGAAAGGCCGGCTGCCTTCAATCCCCGGAACCGAGACGTTGACATACTGCCCGGCCTGGAAATCGATTCCCGCGCCCCCCAGGTCGAGCCAGATGCCGAGGATATCGGGCGTGAGCATTTCGAGGCGCGAGACCGTGCCGACATAGTCGGCCACCGCGATCCGGCGCGCATCCGGATCGTCGTCGATATCCGCCTCGATCGTCACATCGCCGCAGGCAAAGGCGCTGCAGGCGAGCGTCTTGCCCTCGTCGCGTTCGAAATCCATCAGCGCGAAGGGCGATGCGCTGCCATGGTCCACCTCACCTTCGAGCACCTCTACCTTGCAAGTGCCGCACAGGCCGTGCCCGCAGGCATGGGGCAACCAGATGCCGTTGCGCAGGCAGGCATCGAGCAGCGTCTGGCCTTCGGCCACTTCAATGGTTTCGCCGGTGGGTTCGATGGTGAGCGTGGACATGACGATAGTTCCTCAGGCGCGTCCGACCGGTTCTTCGGTCCAGAAGCGGATCAGCGATTTGTGGCCGACACCTTGTGACGAGACGGATTGATCGGGCTGCGGGGTCCAATCGGCCCCGTCGAGCATCCAGCGGGCCTTGCCGAGATCGACAGCGGCCCAGGCGGGATCGCGCCCATAAATGCCGGGAAGCGCATTTTCGGTGAGCGCGCTGAAGGGCATGTCGGGCGCCAGCGGCAACGTGACCGCCGCACAGAAATTGAGATGCCCTTCCCAGTGGATATAGACGAGGTGGTTGCCGTGGTAATTTTCCACCCGGTCGCGGACCTCGCCGGTATAGCCGGGCTCAAGACTGACAACAGCCATGATATCTTCCTTTCTGCGCGCTTATTCGGCGGCGATCGCGGTGATGGGGGCGGATGCGGGCTCGGCGGCGCCGCGGCGGCCGACCATCCATTCGTTCCACATCGCCTGTTCGGGCGAGCCGGCATAATCCATGTTATCCGCGCCCTGCTGGATGTGATACCAGTCGAGCACCTCGGGCAGCGTCGCGCCGCCGCAATTGCCCTGGAAGATCTGGTTCACCGGCAGCCAGGCCTGGACATATTTTTCGGGTTCGTGGTCGAAGATGTCCTTGCAGCCGTCCGAACAGGTGTGGAACCGGTCACCATTATATTCCGACACGCGGAAGCTGATGACGTCGGGCTGACCGACCTCGGTGAACGCCATCGGGATCTGGCAGACCTGGCAGAGTTGGGGCAGCCCGTCATTGTAGAAGCGCTTGCCCTCGGCCGCCTGCTCGCGCCAGGCGAGATAGCGGGGACGGTACACCTCGTTGAAGCTGTTCGGATATTTCTCGGCCAGCCAGTCCATATGCTGATCGTCGACATCCCAGGTGTGGACGGCGGCAGCCTGCGTATAGTTGTAGAAGATCGTCCAGACCTGATGGGTCAGGTGATCCTTCTCGGCCTTGGCGATATCGGCATATTTGGGTTCGCGGATGCCATAGCGGGCGAGATCGGCGAAGAGCGCGCCGCCGGCTTCCTCATAATAGATTTCCCATGCCTCGCCCCACGACATGATTTTCTTGGGGAGCATGTAATCCATCATCATGCCGACCAGGCTGAGCAGCCGGTATCCGCGCCAGAACCACTTGTCGATCCAACCCTGGACGATCGGCACGTTCGCCTCGTCCTGCTCCAGAAGGAAACGGACGGCTTCGAGGCCAAGCGTCATGTGGCGGCTTTCGTCGGACTGGGCCGAGAAGCCGAAGGTGACGGTCGCCATGTCGCCGTTGAACGCCGCGCCCGACATGAAGGGCACGAAGAGCAGGTTGGTCAGCACATATTCGAACGCAAAGCTGATCGCGGTCAGGAATTCGAACGGTCCCGCACTCGTCGCATCGTCGAAGAAGGACTTGGGCACCGAAAGATACCAGAGACGATCATGCATGTGCGGGAAGTCATGCATGCCGTCGAAGAACTTGTTGTAGTGGCTGATCGTGTGGATCTGCGTCTGGCAATGACGCAGTTCGTCGATCGACTGCATCTGCGCGGCGACGCGCAGGCCCGCGCCGGGCAAATGGCGCGCCAGGTGCGCAAAATGGCGGTGCGCCTGATATTCCAGCGGCGTCACGCCCTGGATGAAGATTTTCACCGCATTGAGATAGCGCGCATCGGTGATGCCGAGCTGGCCGTTATTCTGCGCCATCGAGTCGATGACGGCATAGAGCTTGCGCTCCTTTTCCGCCTGGAACTTCCAATAGGCGTCCATGGTGAGCTTGAACGGATCTTCCCACGCATCCCAGTCGTGGATCTTGATGCCTTCATATTTGGCGTACGGGAAAACCGCATCGGGCGACTGATAGGAGAAATCCCAATCGAGGCCGCGCGTCAGATGGCCGTATTTCTGCTTCAGGCTGAGCTTCTTGGCGGTCATGCTGTTATCTCCAGAAGATGGTGAAGACATCGTCTTCTTCGTCGATCGAGCCCGAGAGGCTGATCACGGTGAGGTGGATTTCCTGCGGGTCCCAGTCGCGGCCGATACGTTCGGAGACGCTTTCGGCACGGATATCGATGCGCCCGGGGCAATCGATCTTGGTCATCGCCGGAAAATCGCGGCGCACGGCGTGCGGGTTATCGGCAAGGATCGCGTCGGCGATCGCAAAACCGTCCTGCGTGTTCTGCAGCGTGATCGAGACGTTCTGCTGGCTCATGCCGGGACCTCCTCGGTTGCGACGACGCCAAGCTTGGCAAGGCGTGCCCAAAGCGCGTGTTCGACATCATGGACGGCCTGATGCGCGTCCTCGCCCAGCACATGTTCGGCCAGCGGGCGCATCGCCTCGGTTGTGCGCAGCATCCAGCGCGCGGCCCATTGATGCAGCACGGCGCGGTTGGCATCGCTCTCGGCCGCCGCCGCCTTGATCACCGCATCGGTCCAGCGGCTATTGTCGGCATACCAGTCGCGCATGAAGCCGGTGACGAGCGAGATCGCCGGGGGGGCGTGCTTGTCGAACACGTCATAGGTGAGCGGATAGACAAGGCCGTCGAAGACATATTGCGCGAAGAAGGTTTCGAACCAGTCGCGGATGACGAGCGAATCCTCGGCCAGGCAGCGCAGCGGCTGCCATTCGGGCGCGTCGGTCCACAGCGTCTTGCTCGCCATCAGAACGCTGTCGCCGCCGCCGCCCATCGCAAGGCCGATGCGCGAGAGAAGCTGCGCAAGCCCCAGCCGGTCCGCCCCGCAGAACGCCGCCGCCGACGTGATCTGCGTGCCATAACCCCAATCGGCGATCAGCTGGCAGTTCATGTTTGCCGCCCATTCTAAATGGCGCAGCGGAATGAGGTAGAAGGCGAGCCGGCCGCGCTCGGCCTCGTCCAGCCCAGTGAGCATGTCGCGCTTTTCGACGAAATCGAGCGCGCTGTCGAAGCTCTGCTGCATCCCCGCGCGGCTGATATTGTAGGTCGCGTAATAGAATTGGCGCGGATCCTTGAAGCTGTACCAGTCCGCCATCACGATGCGGGTGCGCTTGGGATCGTAGAGGTCGAATTCGGGCGCGTAGGTCGGCCGATAATGGAAATTGGTGGTCGGCTGGATGTCGTACGTCGCCTCTTCATAGCGCGTCGCCGGCTTGTCGGTGCCAAAGCGCCGGGCCACATGCGAAAAGGTGTGGCGCCGCGGCGTGATTGCCTCGGCCTGGATGTCGATATTCATTCGGGGCTCTCCCAGATGGCGATCGAGGCGAAGCGGCTCGAACGCGGGTGCAGGGGGTGATCAAGGCGCGACAGCGCGGCGCGCGCTTCGGGCGAAGCGGCGGCGATTGCGCAATGCTGTTCGGTGCAGAATGTGTCGAAGGCGGCGAGCGGCATCACCAGCTCGACGGCGAGATCGGGGTCGCCGTGCACATAGTCGAACTCGACATAGCGCGCACGGCGAATGCCGGTCACCCGGACGCGGCGGTAAATTTCTCTTGCGGGGGGCGCCAGGCGGCGCACCGTCCCTGACTGGGCCTCGTGCATCACTCTCTCCAATCGCAGCGTGTCGCCACATGGCCGGTTGTCCGGCTCTGGTGGGAAGGCTGCGCCCGGAGCGATCGGGACTCAAATAGCAAATCCGTAATTCATGATGCCGTGTCGGCATGACATGGCCGCAGATGATCGCGCCGCCCGGCGCCTGAACACGCAATCTTGGTATCAAGGCAAACGCCATGATCGCATCGCGGCATCACATGTTCGACAAATGCTATTGGAATTGGCGGCCGAATGGGCGGACGGTTTTCCACAAGCGGATCAGTCGAAACCGCACCGTCCAACCGAAGCGAGAGGAGCTTCCTGATGTCCGACAGCACCCAGGCGATCACACGCGCTGCAATCAATGCCATTTCCGCCGACACGCCCCCCCGCACCCGCGAAGTGATGACCAGCCTCATCACCCATCTGCACGACTTCGCACGCGACGTGAACCTGACCATTCCCGAATGGCTGGCGGCCTGCGACCTGCTCAAGCGCGCCGGCGACATGACCGACGAACGCCGCAACGAATTCATCCTCGTCTCCGACGTGCTCGGGCTTGAAAGCCTGGTCGATGCGCTGACCAACCATGCCGAGGGCGGCGCGACCGAATCCGCGGTGCTTGGCCCCTTCTTCCGCGAAGACGCCCCCCGCATCGCGAACGGCGAAAGCATCGTGCGCGGCGGCATGGCGGGCGAAACCGTATTCGTCGAAGGCTATGTCACCGACGCCGAAGGCAAGCCGATCGAAGGCGCCGAGATCGACGTGTGGGAAACCTCGCCCAACGGCCTGTATGAACAGCAGGATCCCGACCAGCCCGAGATGAACCTGCGCGGCAAGCTCTTCTCCGACGCCAATGGCTATTATGCCTACAAGGCGCTGAAGCCGGTCAGCTACCCCATCCCGTTCGACGGCCCCGCCGGCGATCTGCTCCAGCTGATGGGGCGCCATCCCTACCGCCCCGCGCATATCCATTATATCGTCCGTGCGCCGGGGTGCCGCACGCTCGTCACCCAGATCTTCGACCGGACCGACAAGTATAACGCCGACGACTCGGTCTTCGCGGTGAAGGACTCGCTGCTCGTCGACTTCACGCCCGCCGAGGCAGGCGCGGATTACGACACCAAGGTCCGCTACGACATCCAGCTGGCGCCCGCCGCGGACAGCGCAGAGCGGAAGGCAGCCTGACCATGCTCGATCTCGCCAGCAGCGCCGGCCCGCACGCCACGCCCCTCTCGGGCGGCGCGCTGGCGGGAACGCGGATCGAACGGATCGAGACGCAGATCGTCGACATCCCCACCGTACGCCAGCACAAGCTCTCCTCGCTCTCCACCACCCAGCAGAACTATGTTCTCGTCCGCGTGCGGACGGCCGACGGGGTGGAGGGCGTGGGCGAGGCCGCCACGCTCGGCGGCCCGCGCTGGAGCGAGGAAAGCGTCGAGGGCATCAAGGCGACGATCGACACCTATCTCGCCCCCGCCATCATCGGCATGGAGGCGGCGGGTTTCGAGGCCGTCGGCCGCACGCTTGCCGAGGCGGCGAAGCGCAACAACGCCGCCAAGGCCGCGATCGAAAGCGCGCTGTTCGACGCGGTCGGCAAGACGCTGGGCATTCCCGCCAGCGCGCTTTTGGGCGGCGCGGTGCGCGACCGCATCCGCGTGCTCTGGACGCTGGCGTCGGGGGACCCCGAACAGGAAGTGGCCGAGGCCGAAAAGAAGCTGGCCGAACGCAAGCACAATATCTTCAAGGTAAAGATCGGCGCCAAGCCCGCCGCCGAGGACATGGCCCGGCTGCGCCGGATCGCCGCCGCGCTCGAAGGCCGCGCCGAACTGATCGTCGACGCCAATCAGGCGTGGAGCGAAACCACCGCGCTCCGCTGTTTCGACGAGATGGACGAGATGGGCATCGCGCTTGTCGAACAGCCGCTGCCCGCATGGGATGTCGCCGGCATGGCCCGGCTGCGCGCCCGTACCCGCGTGCCTATCATGGCCGACGAGGCGATCTTTTCGGAACATGACGCCTTTGTCGTCGGCCAGGCGGCCGCCGCCGATGTCGTCTCGTTGAAGCTGGTAAAGCATGGCGGGTTGCTCGGCACGCGCCGCGTGGCCGCGGTGGCCGAAGCCGCCGGTATCGGCCTGTATGGCGGGTGCCTGCTCGAAAGCTCGGTCGGCGCCGCCGCGCATCTTCAGGTTTTCGCGGCGCTGCCCAGGCTGGACTGGCACTGCGAACATTTCGGTCCTCAGATATTGAAGGACGATCTTGTCACCGCGCCGCTGCGGTTCGAGGATTTCCACATCCTTCTGCCCCAGGGGCCGGGATTGGGCATCACGCTCGACGAAGACAAGGTCGCCCGTTACGCTCGAGGGTGATGAACGCGATCGATCATTTCGCGGAAGCCGCAGGCGTCGATGTCCGGCGCCTGCGCTATTTTGTCGCCATTGCCGAAGAACTGCATTTCGGCCGCGCCTCCGAGCGGCTGCATGTCGCGCAACCGGCGCTCAGCCGCCAGATGGTCGAGCTGGAAAACGCGATCGGCGCGACGCTGTTCGACCGCACCCGCAACCAGATCCGCCTGACCGCGGCGGGCGAAGCCCTCCTCCCCCGCGCCCGCGACATTTTGGGGCGGATCGTCGAGACCGCCCGGATCGTCCGCCGCGCGGCCGAGGGGCGCACCGGCGTGCTCAATGTCGGCTTTGTCGGATCGGCCACCTATTCGCTGCTGCCGCAGGTGCTCAATAGCTTTCGCACCAACAATCCCGATGTCGACCTGCTGCTCCATGCGATGAACACGGCGGAACTGAAGGTGGCGCTGATCGAACGCGCGATCGACGTCGCCTTTGCCCGCCCCAGCATCGACGATCCCGAGATCGTGAACGAGGTGGTTCTGGAAGAGCCGCTGGTCGCCGCCTTGCCCGATGCCGATCCGGTCGCCGACGGCACCGAGATCGCGCTCGCCGACCTCGCCCGGCACCCCTTCGTCCTCTATCCGCGCCATCCCCGGCCCAGCTTTGCCGACACCATATTGCGCCTGTGCCACGAAGCGGGCTTTGCCCCCACCGTCGCGCAGGAGACGATGGAGCTGCAGACCGCGCTCGGGCTGGTGGCGGCCGGCGCCGGCGTTTCGCTGGTGCCCGCCTCGGTCGAGGATTCGCACCGGCTGGGCATCGCCTATCGCCGGTTGAAGCCGCCGGTGCCGACGACCCGGCTCAGCATCGCCTATCGCCGCGACAATCGTGCCGCGGTGCTTTCGCTCTTCCGCGCGACCGTGAAAGACTTCGTCGCGCTCCATGACAAATCGGAGACACGCTAATGCTATACTGCGTCGAAATGGATGTCCGCATCCCGTCCGATGCCGATCCGGCTCACATCGACAATCTGAAGGCGGTCGAGAAGGCGCGGTCGCAGGAGCTGCAGCGTTCGGGCGAATGGCGCCATATCTGGCGCGTCGCCGGGCGCTACGCCAATGTCAGCATCTTCGATGTCGCCGACCATGATCGCCTGCACGAACTGCTGTCCACGCTGCCGCTGTTCCCCTTCATGGACATCAAGGTGACGCCGCTCGCGCGCCATCCTTCCGCAATCGACTGAGGACAGGATCATGGCAGACAAGATCTACCCCTCGCCCGCGGCCGCGCTCGATGGCCTGTTGTTCGACGGCATGACGATCATGTCGGGCGGCTTCGGCCTGTCGGGCAACCCCGAAAGCCTGATCCCCGAAATCAAGAAGGCGGGCGTCAAGGATCTGACCGTCATCTCCAACAATTGCGGCGCCGACGGCTTCGGCCTGTGGATGCTGCTGGAGACGCGCCAGATCAGGAAGATGATCTCTTCCTATGTCGGCGAGAACAAGCTGTTTGAAAGCCAGTATCTTTCGGGCGAGCTTGAGCTGGAACTGAACCCGCAGGGCACGCTGGCCGAACGCATCCGCGCGGGCGGCGCGGGCATTCCCGCTTTCTATACCCCCACGGGCGTCGGCACCGTCGTTGCCGAGGGCAAGCCGGTCGAGGAATTCGAGGGCCGCAAATATGTCCGCGAAACCTGGCTGCGCGCGGACGTGTCGATCATCAAGGCCTGGCGGGCGGACCCCGAGGGCAATCTGATGTTTCGCAAGACCGCGCGTAACTTCAACCCCAACATGGCGACCGCGGGCAAGGTGACCGTCGTCGAGGTCGAGGAAATCGTCGAACCCGGCACCTTCGATCCCGATTGCATCCACACCCCCGGCATTTTCGTCGACCGCATCGTGCTTTCCACGATCAACGAGAAACGCATCGAAAAACTGACCACCCGCCCGAGGGAGACCGCATGATGACCGAAGCGACCAAGGGCTGGACCCGCGACCAGATGGCGGCGCGCGCGGCACGCGAGTTGCAGGATGGTTTCTACGTCAATCTCGGCATCGGTATCCCGACGCTGGTGGCGAACCATATCCCGGACGGCCTGAAGGTGACGTTGCAGTCGGAAAACGGGATGCTGGGCATGGGCCCCTTTCCCTATGAGGACGAGGCCGATCCCGACCTGATCAACGCCGGCAAGCAGACGATCACCGCGCTGCCGACGTCGAGCTTCTTTTCCTCGGCCGACAGCTTCGCGATGATCCGCGGCGGGCATATCGACCTCACCGTGCTCGGCGCGATGGAAGTGGCGTCCAATGGCGACATCGCCAACTGGATGATCCCCGGCAAGATGGTGAAGGGCATGGGCGGCGCGATGGATCTTGTCGCGGGCGTCAAGCGCGTCGTCGTCGTGATGGAGCATGTGTCGAAGAACGGCACGCCCAAGATCCTCGAAAAATGCACGCTGCCGCTCACCGGCGCGGGCGTGGTCGACATGATCGTGACCGATCTCGCCGTGTTTGAGGTGGACAAGGACAAGGGCGGGCTGACGCTCACCGAAATCGCCCCCGGCGTGACCGTCGAGGATGTCCGCGCGATGACCGGCACGCCCTTCGCCGAAAGGATCGCGGCATGACCGAAGCCTTTGTCTGCGAGGCCGTCCGCACCCCGATCGGCCGCTATGGTGGCGGGCTTTCGCCGGTGCGCGCCGACGATCTGGCCGCGATCCCGATGCGCGCGCTGATCGAACAGAGCGGCATCGATGCCAGCGCGATCGACGATGTCATCCTGGGCTGCGCCAATCAGGCGGGCGAAGACAATCGCAACGTCGCGCGCATGGCGGCGCTTTTGGCGGGCCTGCCCGACAGCGTCGGCGGATCGACGATCAACCGGCTCTGCGCCTCGGGCCTCGACGCGGTGGGCAGCGCCGCGCGCGCCATCCGCGCGGGCGATGCCGATCTGCTGATCGCGGGCGGGGTCGAAAGCATGAGCCGTGCGCCCTTCGTCATGCCCAAGGCGACGAGCGCGTTCAGCCGCGCCAACGCCGTGTATGACACGACGATCGGCTGGCGCTTCATCAACCCCGCGATGAAGGCGGCCTACGGCGTCGATTCGATGCCCGAGACCGGCGAGAATGTGGCGGGCGACTACGGCGTATCGCGCGCCGATCAGGACGCCTTTGCGCTGCATAGCCAGCACAAGGCCGCCGCCGCCCAGGCCGTCGGTTATTTCGCCGAAGAGATCGTGCCCGTCACCATCACCGACAAGAAGGGCCGCGAGACGATCGTCGACACCGACGAGCATCCCCGCCCCGAAACCACGGCCGAAGGGCTGGCGAAACTGAAGCCCGTGGTCCGCGCCGATGGCACGGTGACGGCGGGCAACGCATCGGGCGTGAACGACGGCGCCGCCGCGATGTTCATCGCCTCCGAAGCGGCCGCCAGGCGCCACGGGCTTACCCCGCGCGCGCGCATCCTTGGCATGGCGAGCGCCGGGGTGGCCCCGCGCGTGATGGGCATCGGCCCGGTGCCCGCCACCGAAAAGCTGATGGCGCGGCTAGGCCTTGCGATCGGCCAGTTCGACGTGATCGAGCTCAACGAAGCCTTTGCCTCGCAGGGGCTGGCGGTGCTGCGCGGGCTTGGCCTTGCCGATGACGCGGCGCAGGTGAACCCCAATGGCGGCGCAATCGCGCTGGGCCATCCGCTCGGCATGTCGGGTGCGCGCATCCTGATGACTGCGGTGCATCAGCTTGAAAAAACGGGTGGGCGCTATGGCTTGGCCACGCTGTGCGTCGGCGTCGGCCAGGGTCTCGCCGTTGCGGTGGAGCGCGTCTGATGGAAAAGCAGTTCGTCACCATAGGCGATGGCTGCCGCATCGCCTATCGCCTTGAGGGGCCCGAGGGCGCGCCCGTCCTCCTCCTGTCCAACTCGCTCGGCACCGATATGGGGATGTGGGATCCGCAGATCGCCGCCTGGACCGCGCATCACCGCGTGCTGCGCTATGACAGCCGCGGCCACGGCGATTCCGATTCGCCGGCCGGCGCCTATTCGATCGACCGGCTGGGCCGCGACGCCGTCGAACTGCTCGATGCGCTCGGGATCGAACAGGTCGATTTCTGTGGGCTTTCCAAGGGCGGCATGGTCGGCCAGTGGCTTGGCCACCGCGCACCCGAACGGATGCGCCGGATCGTGCTCGCCAACACCGCCGCCTATATGGGCCCGCCCTCGGGCTGGCAGGGGCGGATCGACGGCGTGCTGGCCAATGGCATGGCGCCGCTGACCGAGGCTTCGATCGCGCGCTGGTTCACGCCCGATTTCCCGGCCCGCGCGCCCGAGCCGGTGGAGTTCATCCGCACCATGCTGCTTGCCAATAATCCGCAGGGCTATGCCGGCTGCTGCGCGGCGATCCGCGATATGGACCAGCGGGTAACCGCCCCGCTCATCGCGGCGCCGGTACTGGTGATCGCGGGCGAGCAGGACCCCTCCACCTCGGTCGAGGACGGCGCTTTCCTTGCCAATTCGGTGCAGGACGGCCGCCTCGTCACGCTGGATGCGGCGCATCTGTCGAATGTCGAGCAACCCGAGGACTTTGCCCGCGCGGTCAGCGCGTTCCTGACCGCCTGACCCTTCTGCCCCCTCATCCTGCCCATCTGTCTTTTCCGACAAGGATTGAACAGGACGGCGCACTGTGCGTATCAACCGCTTATGCGCCAGAATGGATGAGGGGGTTTACAATTCACAGCCAATTCCAGTTCGACGCCGACGCCGGGTGCCATCCGTGACCCGGGGTGAGATCGTCCTGATCGTTGCGCGCGCCGATAATGGCGTGATCGGCCGCGAAGGCCGCCTGCCCTGGCACCTGCCCGCCGATCTGCGTCATTTCAAATCGCTGACCATGGGCACGCCGATGATCATGGGCCGCAAGACGTTCGACAGCCTGCCCGGCCTGCTCGACGGGCGCCGCCATATCGTGCTGACCCGCGACAGCGGCTGGGATGAGGATGGCGCCGAGCCCGTGACGACCCCCGAGGACGCCGTGCGCCGCGCCAATGCGCCGCATATCTCGGTGATCGGCGGCGCGGAAATATATCGGCTGTTCCTCCCCATCGCGCACCGGATCGAGCTGACCGAGGTCCATCTGGATGCCGAGGGCGATGCGCACCTCGACGATTTCGGCCCCGACTGGCGCGAAACCCGGCGCGAGGATTTTCCGGCGGACAATGGCAAGCCCGCCTATAGCTTCGTGACGCTCACGCGCGCGGCACCGCCCAATCCGGCAATAGGGGAGAATTGAGGATGCGCAGGACGCTGATCGGCATCGCCGCCATAATCGTCCTGCTCGCCATCTTCTTCTTCGCGCTGGCCCCCGGCATCATCGAACGATCGATGAACAAGGTGGCGCCCGGGCCCCTGCCCGCGGTGACCGCCGAAACAAGGGCGCTGCACGGCGCGCTCGCCATCGTCGATCTTCATGCCGATACGCTGTTGTGGAAACGCAGCCTGTTGAACGACAGCACGCGCGGGCAGGTCGATCTGCCCCGGCTGCAGACGGGCAATGTCGCGCTCCAGCTTTTCTCGTCGGTCACCAAGACGCCGCGTAACCAGAATTACGACGTCAACGGCGCCGACAGCGACAATATCACCCTGCTCGCCATCGCGCAGGCCCAGCCGATCCGCACCTGGGGTTCGCTGCTCGAACGCTCGCTCTGGCACGCCGAAAAGCTGCGCGCGGCGGAGGCCGCGTCGCAAGGCACGCTCCGGATCGTGCGGACAGGCGCGGATATCAGCCGGTTGATGTCCGACCGCGCGCTCGGCCGCCCGGTTACCGGCGCGATGCTGACGATCGAGGGGCTTCAAAATCTTGAGGGCAAGCGCGAAAATCTCGACGCGCTCTACGCGGCCGGGTTCCGCATGGCGGGGCTTGCGCATTTCTTCGACAATGAGCTGGCCGGGTCGATGCACGGCGAGAAGAAAGGCGGGCTCACCCCCTTTGGCCGCGAGATCGTCCGCGCGATGGAGGCCAAGGGCATGATCGTCGACATCGCCCATGCCAGCCATCAGGCGGTGGCAGAGATACTCGCCATGGCCGAACGCCCCGTCGTCTCCAGCCATGGCGGCGTACAGGCGGTGTGCAACGTCAACCGCAACCTGACCGATGCCGAGATACGCGGCATCGCGCGCACCGGCGGGCTGATCGGCATCGGCTATTGGGATGCCGCTTTGTGCGATACGCAGGTCGAAAGCTTTGCCAGGGCCGTCGTCCATGCCCGCGATCTGGTGGGCATCCGCCATGTCGCGCTGGGCAGCGATTTCGACGGCGCGGTGACGACGCGGATCGATACCGCGCAGCTCGCCGAAATCACGCAGGCGCTGGTGGATGTGGGGCTGAGCCACGCCGAAATTCGCGCCGTGATGGGCGGCAACGCGCTGCGCCTGCTGGCGACCGGACTTAACCCGGGCGGCGATTGACTGCCGAGATTGACAATTGCCCCCTGCCCCCACCCCCCCTATAGCGCCGCGCATGGAGCGGCTTTCGGGTAGCGTCCGTGTCCCCGATCATCTGCGCGGGGGCGTGATCGCGCTGGGCAATTTCGACGGATTTCACATCGGCCACCAGGCAGTGGTTGGCCGGGCGATCGCCATGGCCCGCGCCATGGGCGTGCCCGCGCTTGTCGCCACCTTCGATCCGCACCCGGTGCGCCATTTCAAGCCCGATATCGCCCCCTTCCGCCTCACGACGCTCGATCAGCGCCAGCGGCTGTTCGCCGAGGCGGGGGCTGACGCGATGCTGGTGTTCGATTTCGACGATCAGCTCGCCGCGCTCACCGCCGAGGAATTCGTGACCGAAAGGCTGGTCGGGCTGATCGGTGCCAAGGGCGTGGTCACCGGCGAGGATTTCACCTTCGGCAAGATGCGCGGCGGCAATGTCGATGTGCTCGCCGCACTCGGCCGCGAACATGGTTTTGAAACCGAGGCGGTCGCCCCGGTTACCGCCGATGGCGAGGTCGTTTCCTCCAGCCGGATTCGCGATGCGCTGGAGGACGGCGACTGCGCAACCGCCGCGCGGTTGCTCACCCGCCCCTTCGCCATTCAGGGTGTGGTCCAGCACGGCGACAAGGTGGGCCGCACCATCGGCTTTCCCACCGCCAATATCGCGATGGGCCCCTATCTGCGCCCGCGCTACGGCATCTATGCGGTGCGCGGCCATCTGCCCGATGGGCGCATCGTCGGCGGTGCGGCGAATCTGGGCATCCGCCCGAGCTTCGATCCGCCCAAGGAACTGCTCGAACCGCATTTCTTCGACCTGTCCGAAAGCCTGTACGATCAGGTGATCGAGGTCGAGCTGATCCATTTCCTGCGCCCCGAGGCGAAGTTCGACGGGCTGGACGCGCTCATCGCCCAGATCGCGCAGGATTGCGCCGATGCACGCCGGGTTCTGGCCGGTGATCAGGCGGCCTGAGCCGCGCTTGTGGGCGCTGCCGCGCGAAAAACGTAAAGGGCAGTAACGAGGGGTGTTTCACTTGGCCCCCAAGCTGCGCTATGTGCGCCCCACCTATGAGCGAAAAACCCGACTATAAAGACACCGTCTTCCTGCCGAAGACTGACTTCCCCATGAAGGCCGGACTGGCTGCCAAGGAGCCCGCGATTCTTGCGCGCTGGGCGAAGATCGGGATTTACGACAAGCTGCGCACCGACCGTAAGGGTCGCGAGCGCTTCATCCTGCACGATGGCCCGCCCTATGCGAATGGCGACATTCACATGGGCCATGCGATGAACAAGGTGCTGAAGGACATCATCGTCCGCAGCCAGAGCCTGATGGGCAAGGACGCGCCCTATGTGCCCGGCTGGGATTGCCACGGCCTTCCGATCGAATGGAAGATCGAGGAACAATATCGCAAGAAAAAGCTGAACAAGGACGAGGTTCCCGCCGCCGAGTTCCGCGCCGAATGCCGCGCCTATGCCGAAAAATGGGTCGCCGTGCAGCGCGAGCAGTTCGAACGCCTTGGCGTGATGGGCGATTGGGAAGACCCATACCTCACCATGAAGTTCGAGGCCGAGGCCGCGATCGTGAACGAGCTTTTGAAGTTCGCGGAAAGCGGCCAGCTTTACCGCGGCGCCAAGCCCGTGATGTGGAGCCCGGTCGAAAAGACCGCGCTCGCCGAAGCCGAAGTCGAATATGAGGACATCACCTCGACCCAGATCGATGTGGGCTTCGAGATCGTCGAAAGCCCGATCGCCGAACTGGTCGGCGCGCATGCGGTGATTTGGACGACCACGCCGTGGACGATCCCGGTCAACCAGGCGCTCGCCTATGGGCCGGACATCGAATACGCGATCGTCGAAGCTGGCGGAAAGAAGCTGCTGCTCGCCGCTGACCTCCCCGCGCAAGCGCTGGCGCGTCAGGGCCATGGCGCTGTCACGCCGGGCAAGACGTTCAAAGGCTCCGAACTCGCCGGCACCATCGCCCGCCACCCGATGCACGCGCTTGGCGGTTTCTATGCCAAGCCGCGCCCCTTCCTTGCGGGCGATTTCGTCACCACCGATGCGGGTACCGGGCTTGTCCACATGGCCCCCGACCACGGCGAGGACGACTTCCTGCTGTGCAAGGCGAACGGCATCGATCCGGTCTTTGCGGTCACCGATGACGGCAAATATCGTGAAGACTGGCTGTGGCTCCCCGGCCAGGGTTCGGTGATCAACCCCAAGTTCAACGCCCCCGAAGGCCCGATCTGCGAAGATCTGCGCGCAACAGGCGCGCTGCTCGCGGCCTCGGCGGACTTCCAGCACAGCTATCCGCACAGCTGGCGTTCGAAGGCGAAGGTCATCTTCCGCTGCACGCCGCAATGGTTCATTCCCATGGACCGCGCGGTCGGCGCGCAAAGCGCGGCGGCGCAGGGCGAAAACAGCAACGGCGCAACGCTGCGTCAGGTGGCGCTCGATGCGGTCGAGCAGACGCGCTGGGTGCCTGAAAAGGCGCGCAACCGCATCCACGCGATGGTGGAGGGCCGCCCCGACTGGGTGATCAGCCGCCAGCGTGCCTGGGGCGTGCCGATCGCGCTCTATGTCCACCGCCAGACCGCCGAATATCTGAACGACCCTGCGGTCAACGCGCGCATCGTCGATGCCTTCAAGCAGGGCGGCGCCGACGCATGGTTCGCCGCCGATCACCAGCAATTGCTGGGCAGCGCCTATGCGCTCGACGATTATGAGGTCGTGAACGACATTCTCGACGTGTGGTTCGACAGCGGCTCGACCCATGCCTTTGTGGTCGAACAGCGTTACGGCGCGGGCGTTCGCGCCAATCTGTATCTCGAAGGTTCCGACCAGCATCGCGGCTGGTTCCAGTCCTCGCTCCTCGAAAGTTCGGGCACGCGCGGGCGTGCGCCCTATGACGCGGTGCTGACCCACGGCTTCGCGCTCGACGGCAATGGCCGCAAAATGTCGAAATCGCTCGGCAATGTCGTCGATCCCTTGAAGATCATCGGCGAAAGCGGCGCGGATATCCTGCGCATGTGGGTCGCCTCGGTCGATTATTTCGAAGACGTCCGCATCGGCAAGGAAATCCTGTCGGGCACGTCGGACCAGTATCGCAAGCTCCGCAACACCTTCCGCTACATGCTCGGCGCGCTCGACGGCTTTACCGAGGAAGAGCGCCTGCCCGTGGCCGAGATGCCCGAGCTCGAACGCTATGTCCTCCACATGCTCGCCGAACTCGACCGCGAACTGCGCACCGCAGCGGGTGATTTCGAATTCAACCGCTATATCCGCGCGCTCGCCGATTTCGCGAACGAGGATCTGTCTGCGCTGTTCTTCGATATCCGCAAGGACTGCCTCTATTGCGACGCGCCCGACAGCATCAAGCGCCGCGCGTACCGCACCGTGCTCGACATTCTGTTCCACGCGCTGGTGCGTTATGCCGCCCCCGTGCTCTGCTTCACCGCAGAGGAAGTATGGCAGGCGCGCTATCCGTCGGAAGACGGTTCGGTCCATTTCCTCGAATGGCCCGAGGTCAATGCCGCATGGACGGACGCCGTGCTGGGCGCCAAGTGGCAGCAGGTGCGCGCCGCGCGCATCCGCGTGACCGAGGCGATCGAACCGCTGCGCCGCGAAAAGATCATCCGTTCCAGCCTTGAGGCCGAGATTGCTGCCCCCGATCTGGGCGGGCTTTCGCCGGATGATTTCGCCGAAGTCTGCATCGTCGCCAGCGCCACCAATGGCGCGGGCGAAGCGGTTGAGGTGATCCGCACCGAACACGCCAAGTGCGGCCGCTGCTGGCGCCATTTGCCCGACGTTGCCGAGGACGGTGATCTGTGCGGGCGCTGCGAAACCGCGGTGGCATGAGCGCGCGATGAGCAAAGCGATCGCCAATCACCGCCGCCTCGGCCTTGTGCTGGCCGGGCTGGTTTTCGTGGCAGACCAGCTGACCAAATGGCTGGTGACGGTGCCGCTCAACCTCGAGGCGATCGGCCAGATCCGCATCCTGCCGATCTTCAACCTCACCTGGGTGGAGAATTACGGCGTCTCGATGGGGTTTCTGCGCGCCGATAGCGAGGCGATGCGCTGGGCGCTTGTCGCGATGACGGCGGCGATCAGCATCGGCGTGCTCATCTGGATGTGGCGCGAACAGCGCCGCTGGGATGTCACCGCGCTGGCGCTGGTGCTCGGCGGCGCGCTCGGCAATATCGTCGACCGGGTCCGCTTCGGCCATGTCGTCGATTTCGCGGACCTCCATTTCGGCGGCTTCCGCCCCTTTTTGGTATTCAATGTCGCCGATGCTGCTATTACCATCGGCGTGCTGATCCTGCTGGCCCGCGCACTGCTCGTGCGGGATGCGCCGCAGGACGGAAAGGACGTTACGGAGACCATGGATGCGTAAGACGGTTATTTTCGGAAGCCTCGGGCTGGCCGCCATCACCCTGTCGGCCTGTGCATCGGGCGGTCTCGAAAACCGCAGCCGCCCCGACGAATTCGCCGTGTCGCGCAAGGCGCCGCTGGTGATTCCCCCCGATTTCGCGCTCGTTCCGCCCAAGCCCGGCGCCCCGCGCCCGCAGGAAGCCGATTCGAGCACCCAGGCGCTTCAGGCGATGTTCGGCGGCCCTGCACAGCGCAGCGCGAGCGAAGGCACGGTGATCGGCCAGGCTGGCGCGAACGCCGCCGAACCCGGCATCCGTTCGGGCGTGGGTGATCCGAACACCGTCGTCGTCGACAAGGGCGCGGTCACCCGCGACATCCTGTCGGCCCCCGAAGGTGACGGCCAGGACGCGCGCACCTCGACGCCGCAATAAGCCGAGCAACCGAACAGATGAAAAAGGGGCCGTTTCCGGCCCCTTTTTTGTATCGATGCCGGGGTGAAGGGCGCGCCCGCCTCCCCCGAAGCGGGCGCGCGCCTCGGGCTCAGAAACTGGCGCCGAGGCTGAACAAGACCGCACCGTCCGCACCCAGCGCTTCCTTCGCGCCGCCCCGGTTGGTGTAGTCGGTGTTGACATAGGACACGCCGAGCGTGAGCGCCTTGTACGAAGCCGACACGCCGATCGAATAGTCGATCGCGTTGCCGTCGGGCCCGCCGAGGAAGCTGTCGCTCTTGGCAAAGCCGATATGGCCGTTGAGCTTGAGCGGGGTGCTCGGGATCGCGGTGCTCATATCGGTGTAGAGATAGACCGCGCTGGCATCGCCCAGCGATTTCTGATCGGGCGCATAGGCAAAGCCGACCTTGGTCGAAACCGGGCCAAGATCGCCCGACACCGCGACATAGGGTTCGATCACGTCGGTCGCGCCGGTGCCACCGGGATACCAGTAATAGGTCGCGCCGACATCAAGCGTGACGCCCGGCGTCACCTCGGTGGCATAACCGCCGAAAAAGTCGATTTCGGTGCCGCCCGAAAAGCTGATGCTGGAGCCCCACGTCCCCGCATATAGCCCGCTGTCGTGATTGACGGTGAAGCCACCCTGGATGGCCGCCTCTTCGCTGCTCTGGCTTACGCCGCGAAAGCGATAATCGGAAACGATGGTTGCGCTGCCGCTGACCGAAATGCCGCTGCTGTCCGCTTCCTCCTGCGCAAAAGCCGGAGTCGAAAGCGCGACAAGAAAAAGGGCCGAGAACCCCTTGATGGACGTGCGCATGATTTTCCTTTCTGGTTCAATGCGTTCGTCCCACCTGCGTTGCAGCTTCAGCCTCTGTTTATCCGTCTGGCGGACGGGCCGAATTACCGCGAACACAGAAAAGATGACGAGAATTGCTGCGTCGCACAAGAGCCTTGCGCAAATGCGTAGCGGAAGGGCCGCATTTGTTGCGCGGACGCAACACTGCCTCCGGCAAGATTTTATTATCCATTCCATCGACATAATGGCGGCATGAGCCAGATATCGATTCGGACGGCCCATGTGCCGCATGCCCTGCCCGAGCAGCAGATGACCGAATTGCGCGCCATCCGTTCGCTGGTGCAAGAACTGGGCGGGCTGAGCGCAGAGCTCGATTCCGAAGCCCCGCATGCACCGCTCGATTCGCGCTACACCGCCGCCTCGCCGCTGGTGCGTGACCGGTTCGACGCGCTCGCCAACGAAACCGCCGCCATCGCAGCCGCCGGGCTGTCCGCGCTCATCGCCGGGCGGCGCCACGGGCATGGCGGCCACGCGGCGGCCTCGCTGCTGGTGAAGGAAATGGACCGCGCGATCGGCACGATGGAACGGATCCTGCGCTAAGCCCGGCGCAAATCGCGCCTTCTCCTCCAAATGGACGTGCCAAGCCCTGCCCGCTCAAGCTAGGCTTATGCTTTTGTACATAAAGGGAGAGAAAGATGCGGCGTCTTGAAAACAAGGTGGCGATCGTCACCGGCGGCGCACGCGGCATTGGCGAGGGCATCGTCCGCCGCTTCGTCGAAGAAGGCGCGCGTGTCGTCATCGCCGATGTGCTCGAAGCCGAAGGCCGCGCACTGGCCGCCGAACTGGGCAATGTCACCGTCTTCGAACGACTGAACGTCACCTCGCGCGCCGAATGGGACCGCGTGATCGCCGCCACCGAAACGCATTTCGGCAAGGTCGACAGCCTTGTGAACAATGCCGGCATCCTGATCTTCAAGAAGCTCGACGATCTGAGCGAAGACGAAATGCGCCGGATCATCGAGGTCAACCTGCTCGGCACGATGATCGGCACCCAGGCGATCGTCCCCGCCATCGAGCGCGCCGGCGGCGGCACGATCATCAACATGAGCTCGGCAGACGGCATCTCGGCCGCCAACGGCCTCAGCCCTTACTGCGCGTCGAAGTTCGGCGTGCGCGGCTTCAGCCAGTCGGTTGCGCTGGAACTCGGCCCGCGCGGCATTCGCGTGAACACCATCCATCCCGGCGGCATCTACACCCCGCTTGCCAACCAGGCGGGCGTCACGCGCGAAATGTTCGATCAGGGCTTCCGCATCTATCCCGCGCAGCGTGCGGGCGATCCGGCGGATATCGGCGCAGCGGCGGCGTTCCTCGCCTCTGACGACGCGCGCTACTGCATCGGCACCGAGCTTTCGGTCGATGGCGGGCTCAATGCCGGCCATTATTACATGGCGGTCCCCGGCGCGCCCAAGCTCGACTAAGATAGGGAACGGCGCCGGAGCATCTCCGGCGCCGACCTCTCAGTTGCCATCCGCCACAGGCGCTTGCGCCAGCTGTGGCAACCCCGCTGGAAAGCGCAGATCGCGCTGCGGATAGGGCACACGAATGCCGTTTTCGGCGAACAGCTCCCACACGCGGTTGAGCACGTCCGACTTCACATTGTTCACGCCGCTTTCGGGATCGCTGATCCAGGCGCGGATTTCATATTCCAGACCATTTTCGCCAAACGCCATCAGCCAGACGGCAATCGCCGGTTCCTCAAGCACCCGCGCGGTTTCCTGCGCGGCCTGCTGCATCAGCGCCTGGGCGCGTTTCTGGTCCGAATCGAACGACACGCGCACCGGGATATGGATGCGCACGTCGCGGTTGGAAAAGGACCAGTTCTCCACCTCCTGCGTCATCAGATTCTCGTTGGGAATCAGATGTTCCTTGCCGTCGCGCGTGATGACCGAAACGGCGCGGATGCCGATCTTGTTGACCCAGCCGAAGCTGTCGCCGACGACGATCACATCGCCCGGCTTGATCGAGCGATCCATGAGCAGGATGATCCCGGCGATGAGGTTGCCAAAGGTCTTTTGCAGCCCGAAGCCGACCGCAAGGCCCAGCGCGCCGGAAAAGACGGCAAGCGCGGTAAGATCGATCCCCAGCAGGTCGACGCCGATGAAGAAGGCGACAACCACCAGCGCGATGCCGACGAGCTTTTCCGCGAGCAGCCGCTGGGTGGCATCGATCCCGTCGACGCGGCGGATATAGCGGCGCGTGATCCGGTTGAGCAGCCGCACGCCGCCGTAAAGCACGAGCCCGGTGACGAGCAGTTGCAAGACCGAATAGAGCGAGATCCGGAAGCGCCCGGCCTGAAAGCCGAACTGATCCATGAACGCCGTGACCGGGCGGAGCGCCGCGATCTCGTCGGACAGGAGGACGAACAGCGCCGCCAGCACAAGCGCGGTCACCGTCCAGCGCAGGACGGCGCCGATGCCCGCACGCGGCTTGGCGGTCATCCCCTGGCCTCGGCGAACCGGTCGAGCCCGGCGGCAAGATCGGCGATCAGGTCTTCGGCGTCTTCGAGGCCGATCTGCAGGCGCACAAGCGACCCCTCGGCCACCCACTTCACCGCGCTGCGCGGCGGATCGGCGGGGATGACGAGGCTTTCATAACCACCCCAGCTGAAACCGATGCCGAACAGTTCGAGCCCGTCGATCAGCGCGGTGCGCGCGGCATCGTCGCCGCCGTTCAGCACAAAGGCGAAGAGCCCGCTCGACCCCGCGAAATCGCGCTTCCACAAGTCGTGCCCCGGGCAGCTTTCGAGCGCCGGGTGCAGCACGCGCGCCACCTCGGGCCGGGTTTCCAGCCAGCGCGCGATCGCCAGCGCATTTGCCTCATGCTGCTTCAGCCGCACCGAAAGCGTGCGCAGGCCGCGGCTGCCGAGCCAGGCGTCGTCGGGCGACACATGCTGGCCAAGCGCATAGGTGGCGCGGCGCAGCGCGTCCCAATGCGCGTCATTGGCGGTCACCGAACCCAGCATCACATCGCTATGGCCGACGATATATTTGGTGCAGGCCAGGATGGTGAGGTCGATCCCGTTGGGGATCGCGGGGAAAAACAACGAGGTCGCCCAGGTATTGTCGAGCAGCGTCACGATGCCGCGTTCGCGCGCAATCGCGGTGATCGCGGGGATATCCTGCACCTCGAAGGTCAGGCTGCCGGGGCTTTCAAGGAAGATCGCGCGGGTGCGATCGCTCAGCATATCGGCAATGCCCGCGCCGATCAGCGGATCATAATAGCGCGTGGTGATGCCGTAGCGCTTCAGGATTCCATCGCAAAAGGCGCGCGTCGGCTCATAGGCGCTGTCGACCATCAACAGCTCGTCGCCCGGGTTGAGCACCGCCATCAGCGCGGTGGTGACCGCCGCCACGCCCGACGGATAGAGCAGCGTCCCCGCCGCCCCCGGTTCCATCTCGGTCAGCGCATCGGCGAGCGACCACTGGGTCGGCGTGCCGCGACGGCCATAATAAAAGCGGTGATGCGTGTCGCGCTGGCGCTCGCGCATTTCGGCCACGCTGTCGTACAGCACGGTGGAACCACGCCAGACGGGCGGATTGACGAGCGCGCCCGTCCACTCCTTGCGCCGTCCGGCATGAACGATGCGCGTTGAATTTCCGCGCTTTATACGACCGCTATCATCACTCATGCGGCTCCCATAGCCTTGGGCGTGGCGGGATCGCCACCCCATTCGCTCCACGAACCATCATAAAGCGCGACTTTCTTCGCCCCCGCCAGTTCGGCGCCGAAGAGCAGAACCGCAGCGGTGATGCCCGAACCACAGGTGGTGGTGAGCGGCTGGGAAAGGTCTATCCCCGCATCGGCAAAGGCCTTTTTCAGCGCCTCGCCGCGCTTCCACGTGCCATCCTCGTTGAAGACCATGCCGTGAGGCAGGTTCTTCGACCCCGGAATATGGCCGGCGTGGGTGCGCGGGCGCGGATCAGCCTCTTCGCCGGTGAAGCGCGCGGCGCTGCGCGCATCGAGCACCTGCTCGGCGCCGCTGTCCACATTGGCGCGCATCTGATCGAAGCTGCGCAGCGAGCTGTCATCCTTCCACACGGTGAAATGGCGGTGGCGCAACACTTCCTTGCCGGTGGCGAGATCGCGCCCCTCCGCCTTCCACTTGGCGATGCCACCGTCGAGGATCGCAACGTCGTGCGCGCCGAACAGGCGGAGCATCCACCAGGCGCGCGCCGCGGTCTTCCACGGGGAATCGTCATAGATCACGATGCGGCTGCCATCGCCCAGCCCCAGCGATTGCATGCGGCTGGCGAATTTTTCCGGCTGGGGCAAGGTGTTGGGCAGGCTGCTGGTGCTGTCCACCAGATTTTCCAAGTCCATGAACACGGCACCCGGAATATGCCCCGCCTCATATTCGGCCAATGCGTTCCGTCCGCTATCCGCGGCAAGCAATGTGGCGTCGACCACGCGAAGATCGGTCGCGCCCAGTTCCCCTGCAAGCCATTCGGTTGAAACGAGCATGTCCATGGAAGGCCTCCTTCTTCCTCGATTCCTCCTATGCTTAGACCCCGCATTTTTCCGCGTCGAGACGCTTGGCGGAGTAAGCCGGGCGGGCTGTCGCATTCCACCCACCCGGCATCGCCAAGACGTAGCGTCAGCGCTTGCGGATAAAATTGCGGATATCGCGGCTGAGCTTGGCGCGATCCTCGTCGCGCACGTACATCATGTGGCCGGAATCATAATATTGATATTCGATCCGGTCCTTGGGCATGCCCGTGCGGCTGAGCGCATATTCGGCCGCGAAAAAGGGCGTGGCGAAATCATAATAGCCCTGCCCCACAAAGATGCGCAGCCCGCTATTCTCACGTAAGCCTTTGCCGATATAGGGCGCGACATTGACATAGACGTCGTTGTCGCGGCCGCCGCCGATGCGCCAATCCCAGGGGCCGACGCCGCCGATCGTCACATATTTCCGGTCGGTCGCATATTTCAGCGTCTCGCGCGCATAGCTGTTGATCGCGGCGGTATAACCGCCGTCGATGCCGTAGAAGCTGGGGTCATTGTCGGGGCGCTCGCCCGCGCTGTCATAATCCACCCCGGTGTAGCGGCTGTCGAGCCGACCGACGGTAAGCCCGCGATCACGCAGCAGCTCCTTGTAGAAACGGCTCGGTTCGACGCGCAGGTCCGCGCGGTCCAGAAACGCCTCGGACAGGCCGGTGAACCGCGCCAGCTGCGCGCGCACCTGCGCCCGTTCCTCGGTGCCCAGATGATTGCCCTTGAGCAGCGCTGCGGCATAGGGGCCGATCGCGAACTGGCGCGCCTCCTCGACAAAGCCCGCCACCGACGCGGCTTGCGCCTTGCCATGGTAAAGCGCGGTGGCCGCCATGGTGGGTATGTTCAGCACATGCGTCATCTCGTTGCCCGGCGTATCGGCCCCGGCGCCGAAATCGAGCACGGTGGAGATGAGCAGAACGCCGTTCAGCGAAACATCGTTATAGCTGCCTTCGAGCTGGTTGAGCACGGCCGCCGCGCGCGTTGTGCCATAGCTTTCGCCGCCCAGATATTTGGGCGCGTTCCAGCGGCCATGTTCGTTGAGCCAGAGACGGATGAACTCCGCCACCGACTTCGCGTCGGCGGTGACGCCGTAAAAATCCTTGGGATCGGTCTTGCCCAGCGCATGGCTAAAGCCGGTGCCCACCGGATCGATGAAGACGATGTCGGTCACGTCCAGAAGGCTGTCGGGATTGTCGACGATCGGATAGGGCGGCGCGCCGTCGTCGCGCGCGTCGGACGGGATGGCGACGCGCTTGGGGCCAAAGGCGCCCATGTGCAGCCACACCGATCCCGAACCCGGCCCGCCGTTGAACAGGAAGGTGACGGGACGGTTGGGGTCCTTACCGTCCTTCAGATAGGAAACCGAAAAGATCGCGGCACGCGGCGTGCCGTCTTCCGCCTTCAGATGGGTCTCCCCCGCAATCGCGGTGTAACTGACCTGCTGCCCGCCGAAACGACCGCTGTGCCGCGTCACCGAACGCTGCGGCGCGGCGATCTCGCCGGCCTTTTTCTCCGCCCCGACGGCCGGCGCGTCCTTTTCCTTGTCCTGCGCGATTGCCGGCGCGGCGATGGCGAGCGCCGCGCCCGCCGCACCCAGCAGCATCCTGTTCCACGGTTTCAAATCTGCCTCCCCGAAAGTCGTGACAAATTAGGGTGCTATTGCAACCAATCGAAGGCCACAAGGGCGCAGCGCCCTTCCCCCCGCCCGCCCCTTTCGCAAAGGTTCTCAGCCCGCGCTTTTTCCAGTAAAGGGGCGCCATGCAGACCACCCATCTCGGACAGACCTCCGCCCTTCCCAATTCGCCCGAAGCGGCGGTGCTCGATTATGTCCCCAACCCCCGCCGCGGCCGCCCCTATCTGGTGCGCTTCACCGCGCCCGAATTCACCTCGCTCTGCCCGGTCACCGGCCAGCCCGATTTCGCGCATCTGGTGATCGATTATGTTCCGGACGAAACCATCGTCGAATCCAAGGCGCTGAAGCTTTTCCTCGGCTCGTTCCGCAACCATGCGGGGTTCCACGAGGATTGCACCGTCGGCATCGGCGAACGGCTGTTCACCGAGATGAAGCCGATCTGGCTGCGCATCGGCGGATATTGGTATCCGCGCGGCGGCATTCCGATCGACGTGTTCTGGCAATCGGGCCCGGTGCCCGAAGGGCTCTGGCTGCCCGATCAGGGCGTGCCCACCTATCGCGGGCGCGGCTGAGCCCGCGCCACCACGCGTTCGCGCTGGCCAGTTGGGCTTGCATATATTAGTGTAAGCCCATGGCCGACACCGCCGCCCCCCGGCATCAGCACCCGATCGCCATCGTCCCCGACGATATCGATTTCATGGGGCATGTGAACAACGCCAACTATCTGAAATGGGTGCAGGAAGCCGTGCTCGAGCACTGGCGCCAGCTTGCCCCGCCCGATGCCGTGGCGCGCCACCTCTGGGTCGCGCTCCGGCATGAGATCACCTATCGCAAGCCCGCCTTTCTCAACGATTCGGTGGTCGCCAGCGTCGTGCTCGAAAATGTGCAGGGCGCGCGCGCCTTTTACGCAACGCTGATCCGCCGGGGCGAAGAGGTGCTGGCCGAGGTCAAATCCAGCTGGTGCTGCGTCGACGCGAAAACGCTGCGTCCCGCACGAATCGAGAAAGCGATCATCGACCACTTTCTCGGTCGTCCCGACTGACCCTCAGCGTCCCTTGAACAATCCGCCGAGCAGCCCACGCACCAGCTTCTGGCCAAAGCTGCCCGCCATCTGACGGCCCAGCGACGTCGCCGCCGAGCGCGCGGCCGATTGCACCATCTTGTCGGTAAAGCTCGGCTTGGCCGCCTCGCGCGCCTGACGCGCGGCTTCGCGTTCCGCCGCCACGCGCGCGCGTTCGGCTTCCTTGGCCTGGCGCGCCGCCTCGCGTTCGGCGGCCACACGCGCCTTTTCATCCGCCTTTGCCTGAACGGCATCGAGCTTGGCCTGCTCGGCCTGCGCCTTGGCTTCGGCGGCGGCGGCCTGCGCTTCGCGGGTCTTGGACGCCAGAATCTCATGCGCCGAGTCGCGGTTCACCAGCGCATCATATTTGCTGCCGATCGCATCGGTCTGGATCAGCACGCCGCGCTCCACCGGCGTCACCGGGCCAACACGCGAGGCCACGGGCTTGATCAGCGTCCGTTCGACGGGCGAGGGCGCGCCATCGGCCTGCAGCAGCGACACCAGCGCCTCGCCCACCTTCAGTTCGGTGATCGCGGTCTTCACGTCGACACCGGGATTGGCGCGGAAGGTTTCGGCCGCCGCGCGGATCGCCTTTTCATCGCGCGGGGTGAAGGCGCGCAGCGCGTGCTGCACGCGGTTGCCCAGCTGCGCCGCGACATCCTCGGGAATATCGATCGGGTTCTGCGTCACGAAATAGACGCCGACGCCCTTCGACCGGATCAGGCGGACGACCTGTTCGATCTTGTCGAGCAGCGCCTTGGGCGCGTCGTCGAACAGCAGATGCGCCTCGTCGAAGAAGAAGACGAGCTTGGGTTTGTCGGGATCGCCCACCTCGGGCAGCGTCTCGAACATTTCCGACAACAGCCAGAGCAGGAAGGTGGCGTAGAGCTTGGGCGCAGCCATCAGCTTGTCCGCCGCGAGGATGTTGACGATCCCCCGGCCCTGATCGTCGGTCGTCAGGAAATCGTCGATGTCGAGCGCGGGTTCGCCGAAAAACTTGTCGCCGCCCTGCGACCGCAGCTGGAGCAGCGCGCGCTGGATCGCGCCCACGCTCTGCTTGGACACATTGCCATAGGTGGTGGTCAGTTCATCCGCCCGCTCGCCGCAATTGACGAGCATCGACTGAAGATCGTCGAGGTCGAGGAGGAGCAGCCCCTCGCTATCGGCAACGTGGAAGGCGATGTTGAGCACGCCTTCCTGAACATCGTTGAGATCGAGCAGGCGCCCGAGCAGAAGCGGCCCCATTTCCGACACGGTGGTGCGGATGGGATGGCCCTGTTCGCCGAACAGGTCCCAGAACTGGACGGGATTGTCGTGATAGCTCCAGTCCGCCATGCCGATCTCAGCGGCGCGCGCGGCGAAGCTTTCGTGGATCTTGGCGGTGGGAGAGCCAGCCATGGCAAGGCCCGACAAATCGCCCTTCACATCGGCGACGAACACCGGGACGCCGGCCTGCGAAAAGCCCTCGGCAATACCCTGCAGTGTCACCGTCTTGCCGGTGCCGGTGGCGCCTGCGATCAGCCCGTGGCGGTTGGCGCGCTTGAAATTGAGAGAGAGCGGGTTACCCCCGCCCGAACCGATGAAAAGCCCTTGAGTATCCGTCATCGCCGTCTCCATGTGCCACAACGTCTTAGCGCTGCGGCACATGGATCGACAAGCAATGCCGTAAGCGGAAAAGCGCTTACTTTTGGCGGACGCGCACGCCGATATAGCGCGCCGGGCCGTTGCCGCGCTGGACGAGCAGCAGGACCGGGCGATCGCTCGCCTGCGAGGCGCGCACCGCGGCGGCCAGATCCTGCGGGGTGGCAACCGGACGCTGGTTGGCGCTGACGATCACATCGCCGCGACGGATGTTCGACTGCGCCGCGTCGCTCGACGGATCAACCGCCGCAACCACCACGCCCTTGACGGTCGCCGCCAGCCCAAGCTGACGCGCGATCTGCGGGGTGAGCGCCTGTACCGAAACCCCGAGCGAGGCCTGGTTGGCCTGTTCGGTCGACTGGTTGTCGGCGCCGCTATCCTCGTCCTCACCCGTTGCAAAACCGGCAAGCTGGTCTTCGGGCGGACGCTGGCCGACGGTGGCCGTGACGGTCATCGTCTTGTTGTTGCGGATCAGCTCGACCGGCACGCGCGCGCCGGGCTTCAGATTGGCGACAAGATAGGACAGCGTGTTGTCGGGCGTGACGGGAACCCCGTTCACCTTGGTCACCACGTCGCCCTGCTGGATGCCCGCCTTGGCGGCGCCTTCGCCGGGTTCAACGCGGGCGATCAGCTCGCCGGTGTTCTTGGGCAGGCCAAGCGATGCGGCGATATTCTCGTCGATCGGCTGGATCTGGACGCCCAGATAGCCGCGCTGCACCTGCGCGCCCGATTTCAGCGTGTCGATGATCGGCTTGGCCTGTTCGGCCGGAATCGCAAAGCCGATGCCGACATTGCCGCCGGTGGGCGAGAAGATCGCCGAATTGATCCCGATCACATTGCCCGCCATGTCGAACATCGGGCCGCCCGAATTGCCGAAATTGATCGACGCATCGGTCTGGATATAGCGATCATAGGGGCCCGAGCCGGTGTTGCGGTGGAGCGCCGAGACGATCCCCGCAGTCACCGTACCGCCAAGCCCGAAGGGGTTGCCGATCGCGACCACCCAGTCGCCCACGCGCGTCTGCGTCGAATCGCCGAACTTGACGAAGGGCAGGCCCTTGGCGGTGATCTTGAGCAGCGCAAGGTCCGATGCCGGATCGCGGCCGATCAGCTTGGCCTCATATTCCTTGCGGTCGGGCAGCGTCACCGTGATCGAATCCACCACCGCATTGCGCTGGCCGGGCGAGATCACATGGTTGTTGGTAACGATATAGCCATCGTCCGAAATGATGAAGCCCGAACCCAGCGACTGCGCCTGACGGGTAACCGGGCGCCCCTGCTGGCCGCCGAACTGGCCGAAGAAATCGGCAAAGGGCGTGCCCGCAAAGGGGTTGGCGTTCTGAACCTGGACGGTCTGCTTGGTCGAGATGTTGACCACGGCCGGCTGCAGGCGCGCGGTCAGGTCGGCAAAGCTTGCCGGCGCCCCACCGCGCGGCACGGTTGCGATGGCCTGCGCATCATTCTGGGCGGTCTGAGCACCAAGGGGCGCATTCGTCCCCATCGTGATTGCCGCCCCGCCAACCAGCAAGGCGGTGGTGATGGCATAGGCGTAGCGCACTTTCATAATCCTCCAATTCCTTCTCAACGGCCCCCACGGGGCGCTAACGCGTCGCGGGCGAGGCTGTCGTCGTCCGGCTTAACGCAGATTGAATGGGTCGGGTTCAACGCCGACCCCGGAACTCCCTGAGATATTCATTGTCGGGCGACAGAATGATCGTCGACTGCCCCTCGGGCTTCGAGCCGTCGGTGCCGAAGGTCCGCTCATAGGACTGCATCGCGCGGTAGAAATCATAAAAGCCCGGATCGCGGCCAAATGCCTCGGCATAGGTGCGCGCGGCATCGGCATCGGCCTCAGCGCGGATGATCTGCGCCTGCTTCAAGCCCTGTGCCTGGATGGTCAGCGCTTCCTGCTGGCGCGCGGTGCGCATGCGTTCCAGCGCGCTTTCCAGCGGCGCGCCTTCGGGAAGGTCGGCGCGCTTGATCCGCACGTCGACAATCTCGGCGCCGTACTGGCGCGCAACGCGGTTGAGGCCGGCCTGGATATTGTCCATCACCTGCCCGCGCTCGGGGCTGAGCAGTGCGGCAAAGGGCCGCTTGCCCAGTTCGTTGCGCAGCGCCGAACCGAGGATCGGCCGCAGCGCCGCCGCGACATTGTCGGTATTCTTCGCGGTGATCACCATGCGCAGCGGATCGACGATGCGGAACCGCGCAAAGGCGTCAACCTGCAGGCGCAGCTGATCGGTCGACAGAACCTGCTGTCGATCCATCGGGATCGACAGGATGCGCTTGTCGATCCAGGTGATGTTTTCCGCGAACGGAATCTGCGCAATCAGGCCCGCGCCGTCGCCGCCAAAGCTTTGCTTGGGATCATAGCGGTTGATGATGCGGACGGGCTTGCCGAACCGCTGGACCACGCCCTGCTTGGTTTCGGGGACGACCGAAAAGGTGCTGGTGAGCAGCACCAGAAGCCCGATGACGATGAGCGCCGTGTGGATCGGGTAGCGAGAAATGCGTTCGATCAGGCTCACTGCGCCACCTCCCCGGCCGACTGCGCGGCACGCTTCTTGACTTCGGGGAGCGCCAGATAGGGCGTCACGCCCGGCGCTTCGACTACCGTCTTGTCCACCTTGGAAAGAACCTTTTCCATCGTCTCGTAATACATGCGGCGACGCGTCACGTCGGGGGCGAGGCGATATTCCTCGTACACCTTTTCGAACGCGGCGGATTCACCCTGGGCGCGGGCGGTGATCTGCTGCGCATAGGCGCGCGCGCCGTTGAGGTTCGATTCCACCTCCTGCTGCGCGGCGGTGACGCGCTTGAACGCCTCGTTCACCGCGCCCGGCGGGTCTGCCTGGCTGATCGAGACACCCTGGATCTGCACGCCGGCCTTATAATCGTCGAGGATGTTCTGCATCGTCGCCGCCACCTGCTGTTCCATATCGGTACGGCCGGGGCCAATCGCCTGGGTCAGCGTGAAATTGGCGACCACCGAACGCATCGCGCTTTCGGCGACTTCGCTGATCGTCTGTTCGGGATCGGCCAGCTGGAACAGGAACTGTTCCGCCGCGCCGCGCTTGATGTTCCAGCGCACCGAATAGGCAAGGTCGATCAGATTCTGGTCGCCGGTCAGCACCAGATTGTCCTGATTGCCGCCGGCCTGGCCGATATTGATCGTGCGGATCGCCTGAATATCGACCTTTTCGACGCTTTCGATCGGCGCGGGCAGCGAGAAGCCGATACCGGGCTGGATCGTGCGCGAATAGCGGCCGAACTGGGTGATCACCCCCGCCTGTTCGGGGCCGATGCGGTGGATGCTGGTGAGCGCGATCCACACAAGCACAAAGGCCACCGCGACAAACGGCCAGATCGGCTTGCCATTGGGGCCCGACAGGCCACCACTGCCGCCGGGTCCGCCCGTGCCGAACATTTCGCGCAACTTGGCGGATATCTGGTCGGCGGCGGACGGGCCGGGCTGGCCCCGCCCACGGGGACGATCCCCTTCGGGCGGACGGTTCCACGGGCTGGGTGGGCGGTCGCCGCCGCCCCCGCCCGCGCCGCCGCCACCTTTGCCGCCCCATGGGCCGCCTTCACTCATCATCGCGATTCCGGACGCGAACCACCCCGATTTTTGCTTCATGCCGACCATTATAAGAAGCGGTTGCCGGAAAAACAGTGGCATTGGCGGAAACTACGCTTATGTCCACGCGCATGACCCAGCTCGACCATGTGATCGCCGCCCTTGCCCCCATTGCCGGAAAGCGCGCGAGCGGCCCGCGGATTGCCGATGGCCGCGTCAGCCTGATCCTCGACGTGACGGGCCTTTCGGGCGATGCGCGCGCCGCGATGGAGGCTGATATCAAGGCCGCGCTCACCGCGCTTCCCGGCGTTTCCGAAGTGCGCATCGCGATGACGAGCGAAAAGATCGGCCGCAAGCTCATTGTGGTCGGCAGCGGCAAGGGCGGCGTCGGCAAGTCGACCGTTTCGGCCAACCTTGCCATTGCGCTGGCGAAACTGGGCGTGAAGGTCGGGCTGATCGACGCCGATATTTACGGTCCGTCGCAGCCGCGCCTGATGGCCACCGAAAATGAAAAGCCGCATGCCGTGGATCAGAAGATGATCCCGATCCAAAGCCCCTACGGCGTCCCCATGTTGTCGCTCGGCCATCTCGTAAAGCCGGGTCAGGCGATCGCGTGGCGCGGGCCGATGGCGGGCAATGCGCTGGGCCAGCTGATCGATGCCGACTGGGCCGATGCCGAGGTGCTGATCGCCGATCTGCCGCCGGGCACGGGCGACGTCCAGCTTTCGATGCTCCAGAAGCAAAAGCCCGCAGGCGCAGTCATCGTCTCCACCCCGCAGGATCTGGCGCTGATCGACGCGACCCGCGCGATCGACCTGTTCAATCAGGCGGGCGTGCCGGTGATCGGGCTGGTCGAGAACATGGCCGGCTATGCCTGCCCGCATTGCGGCGAGGTTTCCGATCCCTTCGGCGCGGGCGGGGCCGAGGCGGCGGCGCGCACCATGGGCCATGATTTTCTGGGGCGCATCCCGCTCGACATCGCGATCCGTACCGCGTCCGACGCAGGCACCCCGCCGGCGGCCACCGACGCGCAGGAAGGCGTGGCCTTCCACCAGATCGCGGCGCGGCTGAAGGACTGGTTGAACCAAAGCGCCGCCGAATAGTTCGTTTTCAGGGGCCATAACGGGAGACAGCCATGCCGCTGACGCGCGACGAGGATATTGCAGAACTGCTCGGCAGCACCCGCACCATCGCGCTGATCGGCGCGTCGGACCGGCCCGACCGGCCGAGCTATGAGGTGATGGCCTATCTCCAGTCGCGCGGATACCGCGTCATTCCGGTCAATCCGCAGATCACCGGCGAGCATGTCCACGGCGAATTCATCTGGCGCGATCTGTCGCAGATCGGCGTGCCGATCGACATGGTCGACATCTTCCGCCGTTCCGAGGCGGCGGGCGATGCGGTCGATCAGGCGATTGCCGCGGGTGCCAAATCGGTGTGGCTGCAGATCGGCGTGATCAACGAGGAAGCCGCCGCGCGCGCCGAGGCCGCCGGGCTCAAGGTGGTGATGGATCGCTGCCCCAAGATGGAAATCCCGCGGCTCGGACTGCCGCCGGTCGGCTGAGGACGTTCAGCCCGCCCAGAGCAGCTGCGCCACCGGGTTGTTCGGATCGAGCAACAGCCGGATCGTCATCGCGATCGAGATCACAACGAGCAGCGGGCGGATCAGCCGGCTGCCAAAGCGCATCGCGGTTTTCGAGCCGATCCGCGCGCCAATCATCGCCGCCACCGCCATGGTCAGCCCGACCTGCCAATAAACCTGCCCCGCCGTCCCAAGCACGATGATCGAGCCGATATTGCTGGCAAGGTTCATCGCCTTGGTGTTCGCGGTCGCCTTCAGCATCCCGAAGCCGAGCAGCGAGATCAGCCCGGCGGTGTAAAAGGCCCCCGCCCCCGGCCCGAAAAACCCGTCGTAAAACCCCAGCGCCAGCGCCACCGTGCCGTACGCATAGGGCGTCATGCGCTGATGGCTGTCGACATCCCCCATGCTGCGCGAAAACAGGAAATAGAGCGCGATCAGGATCAGCAGCCCCGGCACCAGCCCGGCGAGCAGGCTCGGCTCCACCCGCTGCATCGCCGCCGCGCCACCCAAAGATCCGATAAAGGCGCCAATGATCGGGATGAGCATCTGCCGGAACCGGATCTGCCCGGCGCGGGCATAGGACCAGGTGGCGATCGCGGTCCCGAAACAGGATTGCACCTTGTTGGTGCCCAGCGCCATCACCGGCGGGATCCCCGCACTCAGCAGTGCAGGCACGGTCAGCAGCCCGCCACCACCGGCAATCGCGTCGATGAACCCGGCGGCCGCCGCAACCGCGACCAGAAAGGCAATGGCTTCAACCGAAAGCGAAAGGTCCAAGATCGCTGCCCGGTCTTACCGCTGGATGCCGGCTTCGGCGCGGTCGCGCAGCCGGGCGACGGCGGCATCATGGATGCCGGGCGCCGCCGCGATGACGCCAAAGGCGCGTCCCTTGGTGCTGTTGAAGCGCAACGCGCCGCCCAGCGCGTCGGTCACCACCGCGCCGGCTTCGCGCGCGATCAGCACGGCGGCGGCGATATCCCATTCATGACCCCAACGGATGGTGGCGACCAGATCGGCCTCGTCCGCCGCGATCATCGCGATGCGCAGCGCGATCGAATTGGGCTTTTCCACCATCTGGAGATCGCCGTCGATCCGCGGCAGCGCATCGGTGGGCACGCGCGCGCCCGAAAATTCCATGCGCTGGCTGGATTTGAGGCGCACGCCGTTACGCCATGCGCCCTTGCCTGCCTCTGCCCGCCAATGTTCGCCGCGCGCTGGCGCATCGAGTACGCCCAAGATCGGCTGACCGCCCTCGACCAGCGCCACCGAGACCGACCAGCCGGGCCGCCCGCGAATATAGTCGCGCGTCCCGTCAATCGGGTCGACCACCCAGACGCGGGGGCCGAGCAGCCGATCGGGGTGATCGGCATTTTCTTCGGACAGCCAGCCCGCATCGGGATCGATTTCGCCAAGGCGGCGGCGCAAAATATCGTTGGCGGCCAGATCAATCTCGCACACCGGATTGCCCGGCGCCTTTTCCCACTGCGCAAATTCGCCGCGCCAGCGGCCATGCGCCATGTCTGCGGCCTCGCGTACCGCAGCCGCCACTTTGTCGATCAGGGCTTCAGCCACCGGCCACCGTCATGCCATCCACCCTAAGCGTGGGAACGTTGATCGCATAGCGGAATTCGAGGTCGTTGGCGGGGATGAGCGCGCGGTACATGTCCTTGAGATTGCCGGCCACCGTCACCTCCGCCACCGGGCGCGTGATCTCGCCATTTTCGATCAGGAAGCCTGCCGCGCCGCGGCTGTAATCGCCCGTCACGCCGTTCACGCCCATGCCGATCAGTTCGGTGACATAGATGCCCTCGCGGATGTCGGCGATCAGCTCGGCGGGGGTGACGCTGCCCGGCTCCATATGAAGGTTCGTCGCACTCGCCCCCGGGGCGCCGCCCGTCCCGCGCGAAGCATGGCCGGTGGGCTGCAGCCCCAGCTGGTTGGCAGCGGCAACCGCCATGATCCAGCTGGTGAGCACGCCCTTGTCGATCATCACCGTTTCAGCAGTGGGCAGCCCTTCGCCGTCGAACGGGCGCGAGCGCAGGCCGCGCAGCCGCAGCGGGTCGTCGACCACGGTGATGCCGGGTGCAAAAACTTCCTCCCCCAGCCGGTCGAGCAGGAAGCTCGTCTTGCGCGCGATCGCCCCACCGGTGATCGCGCCGATCAGGTGGCTGAGCAGCCCGTTGCCCACACGCGGATCGAACACGACGGGCATCGGCCCGCTGGCCGGACGCACCGGATCGAGCTTGGCCACCGCGCGTTCGCCCGCCACCCGGCCAAGCGCCTCGGGCGCGTCGAGATCGGAAAGGTGCCGCACCGAATGATAGCCGTAATCGCGCTGCATCCCGCTGCCCGTGCCCGCCAGCACGCTCGCCGAAAGGCTGTGCCCCGTGCCCGCATAGCCGCGCGTGAAGCCCGTGCTGGTCGCCAGCGCAAAGGTGCTGCGGCTCGCGCCCGCACCCGCGCCCTCGCTGTTGGTGACGCCCGCCACCGCGCGCGCGGCATCCTCGGCGGCCAGCGCGCGCAGCTTGAGCGCAGCGGGATCGGCATCGCCACCATCGTCGATGTCGAGCGCGGGCAGATCGCCCGTCATCAGCCGGTCTTCCGGCGCCAGCCCGGCATAGGGATCTTCGGGTGCCTCGCGCGCCATCGCGACGACGCGTTCTACCAGCGCATCGAACGACTCGCCCGACAGGTCCGACGTCGATGCCGAGGCAGACCGCTGGCCCACGAACACGCGCAGGCCAATCTCCTCGCCTTCGGAACGCTCCACATCCTCAAGCGCGCCAAGCCGCACCTGGACATTGGTGGAAGCGCCCCCCGCATAAAGCGCGTCAGCGGCGTCGGCCCCTGCCTTGCGCGCGCGCTGGACAAGATCGGCGACATGGGTTTCGGCTTGTGCGGTGCTGAGCATCAGCCGCGCTTAAGCGCACATGCGCCCCGGTTCAACCCGCAGACCCCACCGCCGCGCAGGCGAGGAACATCAAAAACCCGGCAAACCGGTTCGCGCGGAACTTGATCAGCCCGTCCAGCCCGTCATCGGGCTTGAGCGTCGCGATCTGCCAGCACAGATGCAGCGCCACCGGAACGAGCGCCAAAAGCGCCAGCGGATCGGGACGCACCATCCAGAAACCGGCACCCCACAGCGCCACCGCAACCGCATAGCAGAGCGCCACACCGCCGCGCACATGCGCGCCCATCGCCCGCGCCGATGATTTGATGCCGACCAGCGCATCGTCCTCGCGGTCCTGCAACGCATAAAGCGTGTCGTAACCGATCACCCAGCTAATCGCGCCCGCATAGACCAGAAGGATGGGCAGGTTCAGCGCGCCCTGCACCGCCGCCCAGCCAACCAGCGCGCCCCAGGAAAAGACCATGCCCAGCCAGGCCTGCGGCCACCAGGTGATGCGCTTCATAAAGGGATAGGCCGCCACCGGCGCGATGCTGATCAGCGCCACGATCTGCGCCGTCAGATTGAGCTGCAACAGCACGACCAGCCCGACGAGCATCAGCAGCGCCAGCCAGATCCAGGCCCGCGTCAGCGACACCGCACCGCTGGCGAGCGGGCGGTTGCGCGTGCGTTCCACCTGCCGATCGAGATCGCGGTCGACAATGTCGTTGATCACGCAGCCCGCGCCGCGCATCGCGATCGCACCAAGCAGCATCCAGAAGATGAGGTGCCAGTGATCGGCCATCCCGCCCGCAAGCGCGACGCCCCAGGCGCAAGGCCAAAAGAGCAGCCACCAGCCGATCGGCCGGTCCAGCCGCGTCACCAGCGCAAAGTTGCGCAGCTGCGGCGGGAGATGCGCCATCAGGCCCTTATATTCGCTGTCGGGGACGATTTCGGTGTCAGGGGTCGTGCCAGCCATGCGGTTGCCATAGCCCCTCGCTCCTCCGTGTCGAAGGGGTTTTTGTCGAAGGGCTTTCCTTCGGCCCGCCCCTCATCCAATGGAGGGACGTCGTTCGAACAACAAGGTACTCCCCCATGCCCGCCACGCCCGCCTGGCCGCCCGAAAGCACGCCGCGCCTGTATGTCGAGCAGCCGCTCGGCAATCTGCAGGAACTGCGGATCGATGGGCCGCAGGCGCATTATCTGGTGGCGGTGATGCGGATGAAACCGGGCAGCCCGGTCAAGCTGTTCGACGATATCAGCGGCGAATGGCTGGCCGAGGCGATCTCGGTCGGCAAGCGCGACCTGACGGTGAAGATCACCGGCCTGCTTCGCCCACGCGAATCCGTGCCCGATCTGTGGCTGTGCGCGGCCCCCATCAAAAAGGGGCGGGTCGACTGGGTGGCCGAAAAGGCGTGCGAACTGGGCGTCGACCGGCTGGTTCCCGTCATCACCCGGCGCACGGTGATCGACCGCGTCAACACCGATCGGCTGCGCGCGCACATGATCGAGGCATCCGAGCAATGCGGGCGCACCGCCGTGCCGCACATGGCAGACGCGGTGAAGCTGCCCGCCCTGCTGCGCGACTGGCCCAAAGAGCGTGCGCTTTTCTTCGCCGACGAACAGGGCGGCGCGCCCGCGCTCGAGACGATGCGCGCGCACAAGGGGCCCGCCGCGATCCTTGTCGGCCCCGAAGGCGGTTTCGATTCCGACGAGCGCGAACAGATTCGCGCGCTGCCACAGGCGCATGGCATCACGCTCGGCCCCCGTATCCTGCGCGCAGAGACGGCGGCGGCCGCCGCGATCAGCCTGTGGATGGCAGCGGCTGGCGACTGGTAATATAAGCCTGCTTGCAAATTCGTCCGCCAACTCCCAATTCTGCACCCGCTTCAATCCGTGCGATGGCGCTTTGCCAATCGGGGAAAGCGTGACTAAGGGCGGGACATGAGCACAAAGACGGTTTCACAGGGGGCAGACCCGGTCATCGAAAGCCGTGATCAGCTGATCGCGGCATTCGCCAAGGGCGAAAAAACCTCCGAGAAATGGCGCATCGGCACCGAGCATGAAAAGTTCGTCTATTGCACCGGCGATCACCATGCCCCGTCCTATGACGAACCCGGCGGCATCCGCGATCTCTTGATGGCGCTCACCCGTTATGGCTGGCAACCGATCGAAGAAAACGGCCATGTCATTGCGCTCTCCGGCCCCGACGGCACGGTCAGCCTCGAACCGGCGGGCCAGCTCGAATTGTCGGGCGCGCCGCTCGAAAACCTGCACCAGACCTGCGCCGAAACCGGCCGCCACCTCGAACAGATCAAGGCGATCGGTGCCGAAACCGCCAAGGGCTTCCTCGGCGTCGGCATGTGGCCCGACAAGAGCCGCGAAGAACTGCCGATCATGCCCAAGGGGCGCTACGGCATCATGCTGCGCCACATGCCGCGCGTCGGCAGCCTCGGGCTCGACATGATGCTGCGCACCTGCACCATCCAGGTGAACCTCGACTATGCGACCGAGGCGGACATGGTGAAGAAGTTCCGCGTCGGCCTCGCGCTTCAGCCGCTTGCCACCGCGCTGTTCGCCAATTCGCCCTTCACCGATGGCAAGCCCAATGGCTTCCTTTCCTATCGCAGCCATATCTGGTCGGATACCGATCCGGCGCGCACGGGGATGCTGCCCTTCGTCTTCGAAGACGGCTTCGGCTATGAACGCTATGCCGACTATGCGCTCGATGTGCCGATGTACTTCGTCTACCGCGACGGCAAATATATCGATGCGGCCGGCCAGAGCTTCCGCGACTTCCTACAGGGCAAGCTGCCTGCAATGCCCGGCGAACTGCCGACCGAATCCGACTGGACCGATCATCTCTCCACCGCCTTCCCCGAAGTGCGACTGAAGAGCTTTCTGGAAATGCGCGGCGCCGATGGCGGCCGCTGGAACAAGATCTGCGCGCTCCCCGCATTCTGGGTCGGGCTGCTCTACGATCAGACCGCGCTCGACGCGGCGTGGGATCTGGTCAAGGACTGGTCGATGGATGCGCGCCAGACGCTGCGCGATTCGGTGCCCCGGCTCGCGCTCGATGCGCCGCTGCCCGATGGCCGCACGCTGCGCGACATCGCCCCCACCGTGCTCGACATCGCCACCGCCGGGCTCACCGCGCGCGCGCGGCTTAACGCCTCGGGCGACAATGAAAGCGGCTTCCTCGATCCGCTGCGCGAGATCGTGGCATCGGGCAAGGTGCCCGCGCAGCGGCTGCTCGACAAATATCACGGCGAATGGGGCGGCGATCTCAGCCGCATCTATGCCGATATGAGCTTCTGACCTCCGCCTCGCGCGGGCACCGGTATCAGCCGGCGGCCCGCGCGGGCAACCAGACCGAGGCGCGCAGGCCCCCTTCGCGCCGGTTCGCCAGCGTCAGCCGGCCGCCATGCTGCTCGACGATCGCGCGCGCCAGCGCCAGGCCAAGCCCGGTTCCGCCGGTCTGCCGGCTGCGCGATTCCTCCATCCGGGTAAAGGGCTGGAACATCTCTTCCACCCGGTCCGCTGGAATGCCCGGCCCGTCATCGTCGATGATCGTCGTCACGCCGTCCGCCGCCGTCTCGATCGAAACGCGCGCGCTGCCGCCATATTTGATCGCATTGTCGATCAGGTTGCGCATCACGCGGGTGATCAGCGTCGGGCGGATCACCACCGTCGTGCGCGGCGCCTCCTCCAGCGAAACATCGGCACCCAGCGCATCGAAATCATCGACCACCGAATCGAGCAGCGCCGCCAGATCGACGCGTGTCTCGGCCTCATGCGGACGCCCCAGCCGCGCCAGCGACAAGATATCGTCCAACGTCTGGTTCATTTCCTCGATCGTCGCGGCCATGCGGTCGCGCTCGGCGGGATCGTCCATCCCCTCGGCGCGCACGCGCAGCGAGGCCAGCGGGGTGCGCAGATCATGCCCGATCGCGCCCAGCATCCGGTCCTTTTCATCGAGCAGCCCGGTGATGCGCGCGCGCATCCCGTTATAGGCGGCGATCAGCCGGCGGACGTCACCCGGCCCGCTTTCGGGCACCGCGACGCTGTTCTCGGCGCTGCGGAAGGATTCGACCGCCCCGGTCAACTCGCGCAAAGGCCGCACGATCCGTCGTCCGATCCAGATTACGGGGATGAGGATGACGCCGTACAGGATCATCGTCTGCGCAAACAGCCAGCCGATCACGCGGTTGTCGCGCGGGGGCATCCGCGCCGATGACGATATCCAGCGGTCGGGTCCCACCTGCGCTGTCACCACCAGCGCGGGGCGCGCGCGGCGATCGGGCGGGGTCAGCGCACTGCGCAATTCGTCGACGCGGTTGAGCCGGCGGAGCCGGCTGACCTCGGTTTCCGCCGCTGCGATCCGGACAGGTTTCAGGCCGACATCGGCAAAGGCGGCGGCGGCGCGCTGCACCACATCCGGGCGTGGTTTCATATCGGCTTTGACCAGGCTCTGCGCCGTCACACGAATGCCGCGCCACGCATCGCCGTGGCCGTGACGATGCCCCGGGCGTCCGGCGCGTTCGCGCTCCACCGCATCGATCAGCCGCGCGATCGCGGGCGCGCTCACCTGCATCAGATCCTGCCGGTTGCGTTCGCGCAGCATCAGCCCGAAATTGATCGACTGCGCCACCAAAAGCGCGATGGCGACGAGCAGCGCGATCTGTCCCGACAAGCTTTGCGGCCAGAGCCGCCCGATCAGCGCCTTCACAGCCGGGTCACCTCGGCCGCAAGCGTATAGCCGCCGCCCCAGACGGTCTTGATCAGGAGCGGGTTCTTCGGATCGTCCTCGATCTTGCGACGCAGGCGGCTCACCTGATTGTCGATCGCGCGGTCGAATGCATTGGCCTCGCGCCCTTGCGTGATATCGAGCAACTGGTCGCGGCTCAGCACCTGATTGGGGCGCGAGACGAGCGCGAGCAGAAGGTTATATTCGCCCGTCGACAGCGGCACCGAAACGCCGTCCTTGTCGACAAGCGTACGCTCGCCCGCCTTCAGCACCCAGTCGGCAAAGCCGTAACTCATGCTTTCGGGCGCGCTCTGATGCGTGGTGCCCCGCCCCGCACGGCGCAGGATCACCTTGATCCGCGCCACCAGTTCGCGCGGTGAAAAAGGTTTCAGCACATAATCGTCCGCGCCCATTTCAAGCCCGACGATCCGGTCGGTCTCTTCGGTGCGCGCGGTGAGCAGGATGACCGGCGTCTCGCTATTCTCGCGAATATGGCGGCACAGGCTCAGCCCATCCTCGCCCGGCATCATGATGTCGAGCACGACAAGATCGATCGCATAACCCGCCAGCCGCTGGCGCGCAGCGGCGGCATCGCCCACCGCCGTCACGCGGAATCCGTTCTTCTGGAGATAGGCGGCCAGCGGTTCGCGGATCGAGCGCTCGTCATCCACGAGCAACAAATGGGGGCGGTCGGTCATAGCATACTCGTCATGAACAAGGGGCGGGCGGGATGCAAATACCGCCCGCCCCCATTCCGGGTCACAAAATCGCAGATCAGGGCTTTTGCGGGGCCGGCTTGGTCCGCATCTCGGCGCGTGCGGCCTGGCGTTCTTCCTTGGTCACCTGCCCGTCCTTGTTCGCGTCCATCCGCTCGAACCGGGCAAGCGCGGGCGCCATGAACTCGGCCTTGGTGATGGTGCCGTCCTTGTCGGCATCCATCATCGGGCCCATGCCGCCGTGCTGGCCCATGCCCCGGTGCATGCCGCCCCTGCGGTGCATCCGGTGTTCGCCGCGCTCGCCAGCCCGTGCGTCGGCGCGGTCGGCCATCTTGCCGCGAAACTCTTCGCGGGCGGCTTCACGCTTGGCGTTCGCGGCGTCGAATTCGGCGCGGCTGACCTGGCCATTGCCATCGGCGTCGAGCTGCTTGAAGCGCGCGTCCTGCCGCGCCTGACGCTGCAGCGCACGGTCTTCCTGCGTGATCTTGCCATCCTTGTTGGCGTCGCGCTCGGCAAAGCGCTGTTCCAGATGCGCGGTCAGTTCCGCCTTGGTCAACGTGCCGTCCTGGTTGGCGTCGCCGCCCATCGGGCCGCGCGCCATGCCACCGGGCGCGGCAATCGCAACGCCACCCGCCATCAGCATCGCCATCAGGCCCGTACCGATCATCAGCTTCTTCATCATCTGAACTCCATCACTGTCAGGGCAGATGCCCGTCTGGATCCAGCTTATCGAATAAAACTGTCGCGGAACTTTGTCTTATATTCGGAAAATTGTCGCAAATTGTCGCGCGCAATCAGCGCTTGCGATCGTAACCGGTCCGCATGCGGTATTTCCGGTCGCTCGTGCGGACATGCCAGCGATAGCCGGCAACTGCCGCAACAATTATCATCAGCGCGATCAAACCGCACGCCAGAGCAATTCGTGGTTCCAAAGCCCGCTCCCCCCTTTTTCAGAGAGGCCCTCTTATTTTGATTTTGCGACCAACTAATTGAAGCACAACGAAAACACGCAACCATAGCTGTTTTGCGCGTGCATCGTCGTGCTTATCTGTGCGCAAATCGGCGCAAACGCAAGCTTCGCTGCGCCAGAAGGCTCAAAGGCGCGCGCTGCTATACTCAAGATATTTCTGGGAGGCTGGAGCGGGTAACGGGGATCGAACCCGTATCACAAGCTTGGAAGGCTAGTGCTCTACCATTGAGCTATACCCGCGTGAGGCGTCCTCATCGTGGGATTCCCGATTCTTGTCAATGGGGTCCGTTCCCCATTCCTCGGCCAGCGGAACGGGGTCGGCGAGCGTGATGCCGTCGAGCACATGCGCGGTTTCGTCGCGCACGCGCAGCATCAGGCGGCGCAGCCGGCACTTCGCCTCGTCGAGGCAATTCTTGCAGGTTTCATGCGCATAGCGGCTGGCACACGGCACCAGCGCCAGCGACCCGCGCGTCAGCCGCACGATATCGCCATAGCTGATATCGACGGGCGCCAGCGCCAGCCAATAGCCGCCATCCTTGCCACGCATCGTCGCCACAAGCCCCGCCCGGCTCATTTCCGAAAGGATCACCGTCAGGAACTTTGCCGGGATATTCTGCGCCTCGGCGATCTGCGAAAGCTGGATCGGTCCTTTGCCGTAATGATCGGCAAGATGCTGGAGAGCGCGGATCGTATAGCGGGTCCGTTGCGATAGCATAGCCCATGCCATGAACCTGCTTCGTGACGAATGCAACGATCCTTTCGCATGATCGTTATCGCAATATTGACATCAATGTTCACAATCCAATATGAACATCAATGTCAATATGAGTCGGAGGCAATCATGGCCACGCTTCACCGCACCCCGAACGACATGCCGATCCCCGTGCGCAACCTTCGTTTCAGCCACGATGCCGCCACGCATCCGCGCTGGTGGCATGGCGGCGATCCGGTGCCCACGGCCTTCTTCAACGCGCTGTCATGCACCTTCCCGCTTGGCGAGAAATTCTTCATGGATTCGGTGCGCGCGTTTCGCGGCCGAACACCCGAACCGCTGGCCTCGCAGATCGGCGACTTTCTGGCGCAGGAGGCGGTGCACAGCCGCGAGCATATGGCCTTCAACAAGGCGGCGGCCGATGCGGGCTATGACATCGCGGCGCTTGAGGCGCGGATTAAAAGGCGGCTCGATTTCGCGCGGACGCGCAGCGCCGAAGAACAACTGGCCGCCACCTGCGCGCTCGAACATTTCACCGCGATCCTCGCCCATGCGCTGCTCGCAAACAAAGGGCTCGACATGAACGACGCGCCCGAGGAAGCGCGCCGCCTGTGGACATGGCACGCGATGGAAGAGATCGAGCACAAGGCGGTCGCCTTCGACACCTATCTCCACGTCACGCGTGGCTGGTCGGCCTTGCGCCGGTACCGCATCCGCATCCGCGCGATGATCGTCGCCACGCTCATCCTCTATTCGACGGTCGGCGCGAACATGCGCGATCTGTACCGCGCCGATGGCATTTCCAACCGGCGCATCTGGGGCAGAACCCTCAAATATCTGTTCGTCCATCCGGGCAGCCTGCGGCGGATCTTCCCCGCCTATCTCACCTATTTCAAACCCCGGTTTCACCCCTGGCAGCATGACGACCGCGCGCTTCTGCCCGCCGTCCATGCCCAGTTCGGGGCGGCAACCGCGTGATCCGCCCCGCGCTGCTTCTCGCCGCGCTGCCACTCTGTCTGGCAGCGCCTGCGCTTGCGACCGCGCCCGATCCCGGCCCGCTTGGCCGGTGGAACACCGGAACGCGCGGCGGCGTGGTCGAAATCCATCGCTGCGGGCAAAAATTGTGCGGGCGCGTGGTCGACGGCCAACCACTCCGCGCCAATCCCGACCAGCGCGATGTCCGCAATGGCGATCCCGCCTTGCGCACACGCAGGCTGATGCATCTGCGCGTGCTCGAGAATCTCGAACTTGATGGCGATCGCTGGACGGGCGGCCCGGTCTATGATCCCAATAGCGGAGACCGCGCGCGCACCGCGACTCTGACGCTCAGCGATGCGAACACGCTGCGGATCAAGGGGTGCATCGCGCCACTGCTCTGCCGCACCCAGACATGGACGCGCGCGCGCTGATCAGCCGGGCTGCATGACGAGCGCGGGAACGAGCTGCGCCACCAGCGCGCGGCCCGTTTCACCGGGCTGCTCCAGCATCTCGCGCAGCGGTGGCCCGATCACCGCATCGCCGAACGCGCAGATCGCGATCAGATAGACGACGGCGCGGATCCGCGCGGCCGCCGCGTCGCCCATCTTTTCCTGCACCGCAGCCACCAGATCGAGCACCGCCTGGCGCACCGGGTTCAGATGCTCGAAATCGCGCGACAGCGCGATCCACGCCGCCAGCTGCCCCGCCCCGCCCTCGTCAAACGCCGCGAACACCCGCTCGATCACCGGCTGGATCGCGCCCGCATCGTCCTGCAACTGGCTGACAGCGGTATCGAGCGCGGCGGTCAGGTCGCGGATCATCGATCCCATCAGCGCCGATTGCAGCCCCGCCGCCGATCCGAAATGGTGGATGACATTGGTGTGCGACATGCCGATTTCGCGGCCGACATTGGCCAGCGTCACCGCCGCCGGGCCATGGGCCAGCAACAATTGCCGCGCGGCCGTCAGCGCTTCTTCCATCGCCTCGTCGGGGCGGCGTTTCCGCCTCTTGGCACCGGGCTGGGTCCTGTTCGCACTCACCCCCCCGATGTGCGCCGTTTCCGCGCAAAAGAAAACCGTCTTTCAACGGCTTCTTCGGGCATCATCCGTAAAATTCGGCGCGGATGCGAAAGGATAATGGAAGACGCTTTCTCAGGCCCGCTCAGTCGGCGGCAAGCTCGATCTGCTGATCGGTCCGCGACACGACATGGCCCAGCCCGTTGAGCTCGATCGCCGTGACAAACCCGTCGACATCGCCTGCCCGAAACACCCCGACGATATTGCGCTCCGGAACGGCGCCGCCGCGAAACACCACCTTTTGCGGGGCATAACGGTTCACCTCCGCCAGCGCGTGCGCCAGCGGATCGCCCAGAAAGGTCAGCTGCCCCGAAACCCAGCTCGTTTCCTTGGCGATATCCACGGGCTTTTGCGCCCATTGCGCGGTGTCGGCCGCCACCAGCTGGCGCCCGGCCTGCATCTCGGTGCTGTGTCGTTTCCACGGCAAGAGGCTGCGCTGATCGATCCGCACCCGGCCTTCGACCAGCGTCACCACGACATCCTCGGAATCGCCTCCGCCCAGCCGGACATCGAAACTGGTGCCGAGCGCGCGGACCCGCTTGTCCCCTGCCGCCACGCTGAACGGGCGCGCAGCATCCTTCGCCACGTCGAAAAAGGCGCGGCCACGCACCAGTTCAACCGATCTCAACCGATCCATCTCACGCACGCGGATCTCGCTGTCGGTATCGAGCATCACGCGCGATCCATCGGTCAGCCGGAAATCGCTGCGCTCGCCATGCGCCGTCCGGTAAACGGGCAGCTCCGCTTCCGCCCCTACGCCACCAACGCCCACCAATCCGGAATCGACAAGCGCCCAGCTTGTCGTGACAGCCAGCACGCAGGCGGCGGCCACCGCCGTCATGCGGCGGATCGTGCGCGGGCGATCGAACAGCGCGGCATCCTCCTCGCGCGCCGCCATGATCGCGGGCTCTTCGGCCAGCATCCCCAGAAACGCCCATTGCCGCTCCAGATGGCGGTACAGCGCAAGGTGCGCCGCATCTTCCTCCAGCCAGGCGCGAAACGCGCCCTCATCGAGCGTCGTCATATCGCCCGAACGGCGCAGGCTCAGCCAATAGGCCGCTATTTCGCGCAGCTCCCCGGTCAAGGGATCGGGATCGTTCACGGGCATGCGTCCATCTCTTGCGAAATCCGGACGATGGCGCGGTGCATCAGTTCCTTCACCGATTCCTTGGAAATCCCCATGCGGATTGCGATGGCCTGATATGTCATATTCTCGAAACGGTGGAACTGGAACGCCGCCCGCGCACGCGGCGGCAGGTTCAAAATGGCCTGGATCGCGCGGCCATATTCCTCGCGCCCGATCGCGATGCGTTCGGGCGAGATATCGTCAGCAATCTCGAACCCATCGTCCAGCCGGTCGTGCAACGTGCCGCCGCGCGCCATCTGGCTGCGGTGCCGGCTGACGAGCACATTGCGCGCGACGGTGAAGAGATAGCGCTCGACATTGTCGATCGGCGCATTGTGCCGCGCCGATTGCAGCCGCATGAAAACATCCTGGATCAGATCGTCGACATCGGCATCATTTGCCCGGCGGCTGAAAAAGCGGCGCAGGCCAGGACCATAGGATGCCATCCATGCGGCAAGGTCACGCCCGCTGTCGGGAGCTCTTTCCGTCATGAAATGGTCCGGTGATCTGGCCATCGCGCCGAATTCCACCCCGTTTCCGTCGTGCCGGCCGTCCACCGGGCGGGATGATCCTGCCCGGCAACGATTCCGGCTGTCCTTTCTTCAGACGCGCCGCAGCCGGACCAGGGGGGATGCCCCGTCAGAATTTTCCGCATGCCCCCTTCTCCCGCCTGATGATGTGGCGCCCTGTCATCTTGCCCACATCTTCGACTTCGGCTCCCACACTCCGGCAAAGCTGACACATAATCGACCTCGGTCAACGGATCGTTCCAAAAGGGATGTTTCTTGCAGGCCAGACCGCTTTTATTGATCGTCGATTACCACCATTATTTCAGCCACTGGGATCAGTTCATTGTGCAGCATGATGGATTCTTGTTGCGCAGCATCCCCCCGGCCGCCGCACTTGCGCGTCTTATCCAAACGGGATCGATATCTGCCGATCCCGCCAATGAAGGGGCCTTAAGTCCCTCAACATAGGGGAGGATCAACGATGCGTGCATGCGTCGCTACTGTCCGCAAATCGCTTCTTTCCGGGGCCGGCCTTGCCTGTCTCGCGCTGCTCGTCGTGCCCGCTCAGGCGCAGGGCGCAGCCGCCACCGCCAGCTACCGGATCCCCGCCCAGCCGCTGGCCAATGCGCTGCGCGATTTCGGCGTGCAAAGCGGCATTACGATCATGGTCGACGCCGCGATCACGCGGGGCAAGCGCTCACCCGGTTTCAGCGCCAATGCCGATCCGGAAACCGCATTGCGCGCGCTGCTCAATGGCACGGGTCTCGGCTTCAAGCGCGACGGCAACGTCTTCGTGGTAACGGCGGGCGCGATCGCGCAGGGCGGCCCGCTCCAGACCGATGGCGCGCTCACCGTCGAGGACATCATCGTCACCGCGCAGAAGCGCGAAGAAAGCATCCTCGACGTGCCGATCGCGGTGTCGGCCTTCTCCGCCCAGTCCCTGAACGATCAAAAGATCGAAAGCGGCGCCGAACTGCTGCGCGCGGTGCCCAACGTCACCTTCTCCAAGGCGAATTTCTCGGGCTATAACTTCTCGATCCGCGGCATCGGCACCAAAGCGGTTTCCGCCTCCACCGATCCGGCGGTGGCGGTCAGCTTCAACAACACGCCGCTGCTGCGCAACCGCCTGTTCGAACAGGAATTCTTCGATGTCGAGCGGGTCGAGGTGCTGCGCGGCCCGCAGGGCACGCTTTATGGCCGCAACGCCACCGGCGGGGTGGTCAACATCATCACCGCGCTCCCCACCGACATTTTCGAGGGTGAGATCAAGGGAGAGGTCGGCAGCTTCGATACAAAGCGGCTGAGCGCGATCGTCAACGTCCCGATCACCGACAGCTTCGCGCTACGCGCGGCGGGATCGATGACCAAGCGCGACGGCTTCGATTACAACAGCTTCACCAAGCGCCATGTCAACGATCGCGATCTCTGGTCGACGCGCGTCACCGCCCAGTGGACGCCGACCGAGACTTTCAAGGCCAATTTCATCTGGCAGCATTTCGAGGAAGACGATCAGCGTTCGCGCACCGGCAAGCAGCTCTGCACGCGCGATCCCGGGCCGACGATGGTGGGCGACACGCCCGTGCTCGAACATGATCGCCCGCTGCTCAGCCAGGGCTGCTTGCCCGGCTCGCTCTACGACGATGCCGCCTATGGCACGCCCAATGGCCTGATCTTCGCCTTTGTCCGCCAGGCCAACCAGATCGGCTATGGCTTCCCGCCCTTTACCGGGCCTTTCCCCGACATCAATTCGGCGGTCAACGCGATCACCAAACATGTCGATCCGTTCGCGGGCGTCACCCAGTCGCGCAACCTGCGCGAGATCGCGACCGCCTATGATCCGGTCTTTCGCGCGAAAAATGATGTCTTCCAGCTCAACCTGGAACTCGGCCTGCGCGACGATCTCCAGCTCGTCTCGCAAACCGCCTATGCGCGGGATCGCTATTATTCGTCGCAGGATTACAACCGGTTCGTCTCGAACCCGATCTTCAACGCCTCGAACCAGGGGCTGGTCGACGTGCTCGGACAGCCGATGCTCTCGGTCGGCCCGACGCCCAACGGCGTCTATACCGATCCGCAGCTGGGCCCGTCGGATCGGATGGCGGCGGTCGATCTCAGCCAGTCGCGCAACCGGCAATGGTCGCAGGAATTTCGCCTGCAATCGGATTTTTCCGGCCCGCTGAACTTCAACGTCGGCGCCAATTATCTCAATTTCAAATCGAAAGACGATTATTACGTCTTCAACAACCTGTTCTCGCTGCTCGCCGAATATTTCTACAATCGCGATCAGAGCCTCGGCAACCAATATATCGAGACGCTGAACTGCGCCCCCAACGATCCGCGCATCGAATGCGTCTATGTCGATCCCAATCCGATCGATCGCATCGACGGCGAAGGCCATAATTATTTCCGCAGCAAGAACCGGGTGAAAACCGAAAGCTGGGCGCTATTCGGCGAAACCTATTGGCAGGTGTCCGACACGGTCAAGCTGACCGGCGGTCTGCGCTTCACGCAGGATCGCAAGACCTCGACGCCCTATCCCAGCCAGCTTCTGCTCGGCAACGGGCCCAATTCGGGCGGCAATGTGAACCAGGGCTATCCGGCACTTCCCGATATCAAGCAGAAATGGGGCCGCGTCACGGGCCGCATCGTGGCGGACTGGAAACCGGAAACCAGCTTTTCCGATGATACGCTGGTCTATGGCTCGTTCGCCCATGGCTATAAGGGCGGCGGCGCCAATCCGCCCCGGGTCGATATCAACCCGGCTGTCGTCCAGTATCTCCCGCTCGCCGAGACGTTCAAACCCGAATATGTGAACGCCTTCGAGATCGGGACGAAGAACAGCTTCGCGGGCGGAAAATTCTCGCTCAACGCGACGGCCTTTTATTATGACTACAAGGATTATCAGGTCTCGCAGATCGTCGACCGCATCTCGCTCAACGAGAATTTCGACGCCGAAAGCTGGGGGATCGAGCTTGAAGCCGCGTGGCGGCCCAGCCGCAATTTCCGGATGGATGCCAATTTCGGCTATCTCGACACCCGCCTCAAAAAGGGCGCGCGCTCGATCGACGTGATGAACCGCACCCAGGGCAATGAAGACTGGGTCGTGCTCCGCCCGTGGCTGCAGGTGCCCTCCAACTGCGTCGCCCCGCGCGAGCATGTCGAGACGATCCTCGGGCTTTCCAGCGTGTTCGGCGATTATACCCAGCTTGCGCTCGCCTCGCTGTGCAATGGCTCGGCGCGCACGGGCAGCTTCAATCCCGATATCCCGACCTCGCTGCCCTGGTATGCGATCTACGGCTTCACCTATGATCCTCTGACCGAAGCGCCCAATGGCGGGCGCGGGTTCGAGGCCGATCTCGAAGGCAATGAACTGCCCAACTCCCCGCATTTCACCTTCAATGTCGGGGCGCAGTACACCTTCTTCCTCAACGACTGGAACCTCACCTTCCGCGGCGATTATTACCGCCAGTCAAAAAGCTTCTCGCGCGTCTACAACACGACGTTCGATCGGCTAAAAGGGTGGGACAATGCCAATCTCGCGGTCACGCTCGACAATGCCGACCGCGATATCGCCTTCCAATTCTATGTGAAGAACCTGTTCCACGACACGCCGATCACCGATGCGTTCACCAACAGCGACGATACCGGGCTGACCGCGAACGTCTTCACGCTCGATCCGCGCATCTTCGGGTTCAGCATCACCAAGCGCTTCTGACCGGAACCCGTCCACCAGCCTCTCGGTGGACCACTGGCCATCTGCACGGGGGGTGCAGATGGCCATTTTGTATCTGCCGAATCAGATCACCGTCATGTTTGCGCCGTAATGGTGCCAGGTCATGATCGCCGCCGCGCCGCGGTGCGGGCGCCAGCCCTCGGCCAGTGCGCGGGTTTCCTTCTCGCTCGGGCGTTCGGGCAGGCCGAGGATCCGCCCGATCTCGATCTGCACCGCCAGATCGCCCGCCGGCCAGATATCGGGCCGCCCCTCGGCGAACAGCAGGTAGATCTCGGCAGACCAGCGGCCGATGCCCTTGATCCGCGTGAGCGCGGTGATCGCCTCCTCGTCGTCGCCCGACAGCGCCGCAAGGTCGAGCCGGCCGGACAGCACCTCATCGGCGAGGCTGCGCGCATAGCCCATTTTCTGGCGGCTGAGGCCGCAGGCGCGCAGTGCCTCGTCCTCCTCGGCGAGCAGCGCTTCGGCGGGGCAGTCCGCACCCAGCCGCGCCTCCAGCCGGGTCCACACCGCATTGGCGGCATGAACGCTCACCTGCTGGCCGACGATGGTGCGCAGCAATGTCTGGTACCCGCGCGGGCGTATCCTCGGTTCGGGATAGCCCACCCGCTCCAGCGCCGCTGCAAAACCGGGCTCGATCGCGACCAACGCGTCGAGCGAGCCCCTGATCTGTTCCTGAGACAATCCCATTTTGTTCTTGTGACGCATTTTTGGGCGCTTGGCCAGATGCGCCCAGGGATCGCAGCTCCCCGTCAGTGCGCTTCCAGCGCATCCTGCGTGATCCCGCGCGCAAGGCGGCGCAGTTCGGCCGCCTCCACCGGATAATCCTCCGCCGCGCATGTGGCGGCGGCGTCTTCCAGTTCCCGAACCACGCTCGCCATCTGATCCTCGCTAAGGCCGCCGCTCAGATGCAGGCCATTCAAGATCGCGCGCAGCGCGGTTTCGGTCGCTTTGTCCATGCCCCCGGCCTAGCCAGCCGCCCCGCGCACGGCCAATGCGCAAATATGCGTAGGGCCCAGCACGGGTCCAAACGAACAGCGGGCGCCCGGCCATGTCCCGAAAGACATCACCGCGCGCCCGCTCGAAGTTTTTGAAACGGGGTCCGTGTTTAGCCGAACAGGCCCTTCGCCAACCCGCCCAGATCGTTCAGCGGATTGCCGTCGCCATCCTTGTCGAGAAAGCCCGAAAGCGCTTCCTGCACGCCCGCCGCGCCGCCAACCGCGCCCAGCATCGACTGGATCTGGTCCATCGAAATCCCGCTGGCCTGCGCCGCTTCCATGACCGAAGACAGGTTGAGCTCGCCCGCTGCTGCCTTGTCCTTGAGCCCGGTCACCAGCCCCTGCAACTGATCGGCGGGCAGCCCCGTCTTCGCCGCCAGATCATCGAGATTGATGAGATTGCCGAGGATCGCCTCCAACATGGTCATGCTCCTTTAAGTGATGGTTTCCAGCCCGATGGCTTCACCCTGTGGAGACCGCTATAGGCAGAATCGGACGACAATGTTTCGCGAAATGAATTCGCGCGCGGGAATTGAGCATATTTTGCAGATTGCAGGCGAGCGTGGGTCAGTTACCGACTGGGTTTTCACAACAGCCGCCAAGCCTGATTAGCCCCGTATTGCTACGGTAAAATTCGAGTTTTATCTCCAGGAATGTGCGTATAGGCGCCGCCATCCCCATCAGCCGTGAACCTGATCGACACCTCAACAGTTTGCTTACAGGCTTCAATCGGCCAGACTTCCGTCCAACTGCCCGCGTACCGAATGCCGAAGGTGTTGCTACCGAGATCAGGCTCCTCGAATGCTATTCGCAACACTCCCAAAGAAGACTTATCGTCAGCGCTGCAGCTCAAACCTTTGCGTTGAAGAGCAGCATTCGCGGCAAGCTGAACAGAGGGCAGCGTATCGCCCAAAAGCGATTCCCAAGTGTGGGATACTCCACGGTTCACGCGAATTGTCTTCAAGCTGTCGTCCAGGTTCTGTGTAACCATGTAACGCACCGGCGCTGGGTCACAGCCAACCATTCGCGCGGTTACGAACCACGCATTCTTTATCGCCCCCCGCACAAGGGCGTTGAATGCGTATCGATCGGCGCTTGCCGGCTCGACCTTTGCAAGTGTGATATCTGAATTAGTGCAAGCACTACTCGCGCCATAGATCTCGCTCGCTTTGCGCCGCACCTCGGCCGTCAGGACCAAATCGCTCGGCGCAGGTGCCGCTTGATTCCATCCGTTAAGTCTATTCAGGATCAACGGGTGCTGAGCCTTCGCGGATCCGAAAGGCGCAAACAGAGCGATCAGTAGGGCCAGATGGCGGAAGCCCAAAGCAGTATCCTTGTCTTGAAAGGGGAGCTGTCTGTCAGAATTTCAACTTGGATTTTAAGCTTCTAGCCTAATATTGGTAGACTAGAAAGATTGCGTTTCTCCGCCTCTCGCCAGTCTCCGCAATCCCCTCAGCTCGGGCGTTCGACCTTGGGGAACGGCACCAGCCGGTCCACCGATTGCAGCTGGGCGGCATAGATCCATTCCTCGCCCGTCCCCTGGCAGGACGGGCAGATTTCCGGACCTTGCCCCCAGCTGCGTGGCGTTACACGCCCCTCCCCCAGACAATAACGACAGGCGACGCGTACGGGCTCGGCCATATGGCCGGCGGCGGCGCCTGCGTGATCGGAGTAACTGGTCATCATGGCAGCTTTGTACCACGCCGGCGGCGCAGCGCGCGTGACGACCGTCACGCCTGCGTATTGAATTGCAAATACTTGCGTATTTGACCATACATCATGTATAGCCAATTAGAACGATCGACGGCGCGGGGCGAAAACGCCCCGATCCGAACCATGGAGAGAGTGCGATGAGCGATACCCAAAGCCTGCCCGATGTCACCCAGTCGATGGTCGACGCGCAGGATCTGAGCGGCCCGGGCGCCGACCATATCTCGGCGGTTTTCCACCGTTACGCCGAACTGTTCACCGCCGCCGATGCCGAGGGCATCACCCAGCTTTATGCCGCCGACGCCATCGTCCGCGATCCCGTCACCGCGCCGGCGGTGCAGGGGCACGCCGCGATCCGCGCCTGGTATCAGGGCGCGTTCGACGCCGCCGGCCATATGGACATGAAGGTCGAAGGCGAAGTCCGCATCGCTGGCCGCCACGGCGCCGCCACCTTCGTCGTCATGGCCGGTGCCGACAGCGCGCCGTTCCAGAGCAACACGCTCGACGTCATGGTCTTCAACGATGACGGGCTGATCACCTCGATGGACGCCTATTGGGGCCCCACGAACATCCACATGCTCTGAACCCGCCGGACAGGCCGGGGCGCGCGTCCATGCGCTCCGGCGCCACAGTGCATTTCACGAACGGCTCGCATGCGCACCCGCGCGTGCGGGCCTTTTGTTTATCCGGCTCAGCGCCGCCCGCTGAACAGTTGGACCAGCCCCACGATCACTGCGATCACGAGCAGGATGTGGATGATCCCACCCGCGACGTTAAAGGCGAATCCCAGCAGCCACAGCACCAACAGGATGATGGCGATCGTCCAGAGCATATCTCTCTCCATCGGGCACGATGCGGTCATATCGCGCCAGCAAAATCAAAGGGGTAGCACTGACAGGAAACGCCCGGCGCTGCTGCCTGTTCCCTTTTTGGCAGGCTGCGCACAAACGCTCTTGCGAACCATTATCATTTATGGTCTAAGGTTCGCATAGGCGCGGCTTCCCTCACCTCTCCTCGCCTATTCGGGAAATCTTCCCTTCTCGATCGCATGCCGCCGGTCTTTGCTCCTTGCAGACCGGCGGCCTTTTTCTGCCTCCTCTTCCGTGCCGATGGACAGCGCCGCCGACGCTGGTCTAGCCATTGGCCAACAGCTCCAGCAACGGATCGCCCATGGACCGCAGAACCTTCATCGCCGCCCTGCCCGCCCTTTCGGTGAGCGCCCCGCTGCTCGCGCGCCAGCCGGCAGCCGCGCCGGTAGAAAAGCCCGCCGCCGCCCCCGCCACACAGCCCGGTGACAGCGGCTATTGGGCGCCGGGGGAAGACCGGTTCCTGCGCCCCGACGTTCATGCCGGTAATCGGCCGGTGGGCGCCAGCTTCGCCTCGCGCACCGCGGTCTACGGCACCTCGGGCGCGGCGGGCAGCGCGCATCCGCTCGCCACCATGGTGGGGCTCGACATCCTCAAAAAAGGCGGCTCGGCGGTCGATGCCGCAATCGCGATCAACGCTTGTCTCGGCTTTCTCGAGCCCACCGGCAACGGCATTGGCGGCGATTGCTATGCAATGGTCTGGGATCCGGCCGCGAAAAAGGTGGTGGGGCTCGCCGGATCGGGCGCCTCGCCGCGCGGGCTCAGCCTCGAAACCGTGCGCCAGCGCGCAAAGAACGGCGCGCTGCCGCCTTATGGTGCGATCACCGTATCGGTCCCCGGCACGGTCGATGCGTGGTGGATGCTCCACCAGCGCTATGGCAGGCTCACATGGGCCGAGATCCTCCAGCCCGCGATCGAGCTTGCCCAAAACGGCGCTCCTGTTCCCGATATCATCGCTTATTATATGCGGCGCGGGCTCCAGAATTTCCGCCGCCATGCCGGCCAGATCGAGGAACTCGACAACGCCTTCAAAACCTTCGCACCCGGCGGCGAGGCGCCGCGCGCGGGGCAGATCTTCCGCAACCCCGATCTCGCCGCCACGCTGCGGCTGATCGCCAAAGGCGGGCGCGACGTCTTTTATTCGGGTGAGGTCGCCGCGCGGATCGACGCCTATTTCCGCCGCATCGGCGGCTGGCTCCGGCGCGAGGATCTGGCCGCGCACAAGGGCGAATGGATCACGCCGCACAGTGCCGACTATCGCGGCGTGCGCGTCCATGCGCTCGGCGCGAACACTCAGGGGCTCGCCACGCTCCAGATGCTCAACATGCTCGAACATTTCGACATGCGCGGCGCAGGCTTCCAGTCCGCGCGCTCGATCCATCTTCAGGCGGAGGCCAAGCGCCTCGCCTATGAAGACCGCGCCCGCTATTACGCCGATCCGCACTTTGCCAAGGTGCCGATGGATTGGCTCGTCTCCAAGGACTATGCCGCCGCGCGCGCAAGGCTGATCCGGCCGGATCGGATGATGCCGGGCGTACAGCCGGGCCAGGCGCCCAGCCACGGCGACACCACCTATCTCACCGCCGCCGACAAGGACGGCATGATGGTCTCGCTCATCCAGTCCAATTTCCGCGGGCTTGGGTCGGGGCTGATCGGTGACGGGCTGGGCTTCATGTTCCAGGATCGCGGCCAGCTCTTCTCGCTCCAGCAAGGCCACCCCAATATCTATGCGCCGGGCAAACGCCCCTTCCAGACGATCATTCCCGGCTTCGCGACCAAGGGCGACGCCCCCTGGCTCTCCTTCGGCGTGATGGGCGGCGACATGCAACCTCAGGGACAGGCGCAGATCATCATCAACACGGTCGATTACGGGCTCGATATCCAGTCGGCGGGCGATGCCCCGCGCTGGCACCATGAGGGCTCGTCGGAAGCAATGGGCGAGGATGCCGAGGGCCTCGGCCCCACCGGGCTGCTTCGGCTCGAAAGCGGGGTGCCCGACACCACGCGCCGCGCGCTCGCCGATATGGGCTGGAAGATCGGCGAGCCCGATGGCGGCTTTGGCCGCTATCAGTGCATCGAACACCGGATGGACGGCGATCGCCGGGTCTATGCGGCGGCCAGCGAAATGCGCGCCGATGGCTGCGCGATGGCCTATTGACCGGCGGGCACCGCGCGACACCGATCGCGACGTCATGTCGCCTTGGTCCGCCCGAAACGGATAAAGTCGTACGCTTTCAATCCGAAATGAATGCTTAAACCCTCCCCCCTGGCAACAGGGCTGCGCGTCCTCATAATCGGGCGGGACAGTCGTTCCGCCGCGACAGACCGGGGCAACACCCGGTGCAAGGAAGAGGATCGACATGAACAAGATCGCGATGATTGCCATGGGCGCATTCGCCACCATGGGTATGACGACCGCCGCCACCGCCGAAACCTGGACCCCGGCCAGCACCACTTCATCCCTGTCCGGCGCGCTGCAGGTGTCCAAGCTCCTCGGCCCGTTCAACTGCGGCGTCAGCGGCAGCATCACCACCCCGGCAGGATCGGGCAACGCCTCACTGACGAGCCTTGCGCTCACCGCTGGCGACAGCACCTGCACCTCGATCACCTTCACGGGCGGTCCCTGGGCGGTCGAAGGTGTTCCCGGTTCGCCCAAAAAGGTGAAGATCAAGAATCTCGGCGTCACCGGCATCACCGGCAATTGCAAGGGCGATCTCGAGGGCACCTATCTCGGCGGCGGCCAGATCCAGTTCGTCAATGCCACGCTCCCCCGCACCTCGGGCCTTGGCGACTGCAAGATCAACGGCACGATCGCCACCAGCCCCGCGCTCGACTTCTCGTAAGTCCCGCCTGCGCGCGCCGACGCCGGTCACTCTGTGTGGCCGGCGTTTTCGCATATGGCTTTCCTCTTGCGGTGCCGCCGCCTGCGCCTATCTCCCTAGGTCTATGACAGATATCGCCTCCGGCCCGGCCACCGACCGCCCTGCCCCGCCCCTGATCGAACGCGCCAAGCTCTTCGGCAATCCCAGCCGTTCGGGCGGACGCATCAGCCCCGATGGCCGCTGGCTCAGCTGGATCGCACCGCATCAGGGCGTAATGAACATCTGGCTCGCACCCATCGACGCGCTCAGCGACGCCATCGCGGTCACCCATGAAACCGTCCGTCCCATCCGCGAATATATCTGGGCACCCGACAGCCGCTCGCTCCTGTTCGTGCAGGACAAGAGCGGTGACGAGAATTTCCTGCTCTACGGCGTCGATGTCGCCACGCGGCACGAACGCTGCCTCACCCCGTTCGAAAACACTGTGGTCCAGATCATCGGCACCTCGGTCGCGATCAAGGACCGTATTCTCGTCGGTCTCAACAACCGCGATCCGCACTGGCACGATATCCATAGCCTCGATCTGAACAGCGGCGCGCTCACCGAAGTGCTGCGCGGCGACGGGTTTGCGGGCTTTCTCGCCGACGACAATCTCACGCTGCGCATGGCGCTCAGCCCCAATGTCGCGGGCGGCTATGATTTCTTCCGCATCCTTGACAATGCGGTCGAACCCGAAGCCTTTGCCACCACCACGCTCGACGACGCGCTCACCACCCAGCCCGCCGGCTTCACGGTCGACGGCACCACGCTCTACTGGATCGACAGCCGCGGCCGGAACACCGCCGCGCTCATCGCGCAGGACGTGGCGACCGGCGAAACAAGCATCGTCGCCCAAGATGACCGCGCGGATATCGGCGCGGTGCTCGCCAACCCCAAAACGGGCCGGGTGGAGGCCTATTCGGCCACCTATCTCACCCCCGAATGGATCGCAGTCGATCCTGCGGTGGCCGACGATCTCGCCTTTCTCCACGATCAGCTGGACGGAACGGTCACCGTCACCTCGCGCACCGATGCCGACGACAAATGGACGATCTCGAACGATCCGGTCACTGGCCCGCCCGTCGCCTGGCTCTATGATCGCGGCGGCCGCCAGCTCACCCGGCTTTACGATACGCGCCCTGAACTGGCCGGTGCGCCCCTGGTCCCCATGCACCCGGTGGAAATCGCCGCGCGCGACGGGCTCGTCCTCCCCTCCTACCTCACCCTGCCCCACGGTACCGCATCGGCAGGCGCTGCGCGTCCCGATCACACGCTGCCGATGGTGTTGCTCGTCCATGGCGGGCCCTGGGCGCGCGACAATTTCGCCTTCAACGCCTATCACCAGTGGCTCGCCAATCGCGGCTATGCCGTGCTCTCGGTCAATTTCCGGGGCTCGACCGGCTTCGGCAAGGCCTTCATCTCGGCCGCCGATCTGCAATGGGGCGCCGCCATGCACGACGATCTTGTCGATGCGGTGCGCTGGGCAGTGGATGAAGGCATCGCCCAGCCCGAAAAGGTCGCGATTATGGGTGGATCGTACGGCGGCTACGCCACGCTTGTCGGCCTTACCTTCACGCCCGAGCTCTTTGCCTGCGGCGTCGACATCGTCGGGCCGTCCAACCTCGAAACGCTGCTCGAAACCATCCCGCCTTATTGGGAAGCCGCGCGCGAGCAGTTCCACCAGCGTATGGGCGATCCGCGCCATGCAGAGGGGCTTCAGATGCTCAAGGATCGCTCGCCGCTCTACAAGGCGGATCGGATCATCCGCCCGCTGCTGATCGGTCAGGGCGCGAACGATCCGCGCGTCAATCAGGCGGAATCGGACCAGATCGTCGGCGCGATGCGGGCAAAGGGCATTCCGGTGACCTATGTCCTCTTCCCCGATGAAGGGCACGGCTTTGCGCGCCCCGAAAACAACATCGCCTTCAACGCGATTGCCGAGGATTTTCTGGCCACCTGCCTTGGCGGCCGCGCCGAACCGGCGGACGACACGCTCGCCGCGTCATCGGCCATCGTCAGCCAAAGCGCGGGCTGACGCCCGGTCCACTGCCGAAGGGGGTTGCGGCTTTTGCCCGCGACCCCGCTCTGCTAAGCAGCCCTTATGTTTCGGGTCGCAGCGAAACATTGGGGGGAAATTTCGATGCGGCGCCGCCCGTTCAACCGGCTTCATGCGCTGATCCTGCGCAGGATGACCGAGGCTCTGTTCCATGGCCAGCCAATGGCGATCACGCCGGCGCAGGTCGTCGAGAACATGCAGGATCTTTTCGGCCAGATTGAGGGCAAGAAGCCGCGCGAAATCGGCTGGACGCTCCTCGTGCTTGCGCTCGTGCTGGGCGGGCCGTTCTTCATCTGGGGCAGCCCTGCCTTCCGCATCCGGCGCATCGAAAAACGGCTGCAGCGCACCAAGGTCGATCTGCTGCAGGATCTCGCGCGCATTCGCGGGCTTATCTATGCGGGCTATTACGGCCACTGGCTGGACGGGGGCGAGGACGCCAACCGCGCCAATCCCGTGCTGAACGCGCTCGGCTTCGAACTGCCCGGTCACCGCACGCGCGGATCCGAAGACGTGCCGGTCACCGCGCCCGATCCTAACCGCGATCTGCCGGCATCGGCCTTTGTCGATCCCGCCGCCATTCCTGACGAAGCCGATGTCATCGTGATCGGGTCGGGCGCGGGCGGCGCCACTGCGGCTGCCGAACTCACCAGATATGGCCACACTGTCCTCATCCTAGAAGCCGGGCCCAATTTTCCGTCCTCGGCCATCACGCATGAGGAAAAGCGCATGGCCGCGCGCATGTTCGTCGACGGCGGCATCCAGACGACGCGCGACAATGACATCATCGTCTTTCAGGGCCGCGTCGTCGGCGGCTCCACCGTCATCAACAATGGCATCTGCCTGCGTGTCCGGCATGACGGCTATAGTCATCCCGAAGCGGACGACGTGCTCGGCCAGTGGCATGCGCTCGGCGCGCCGGTCCCGCGCGCGGCGCTCGACGCCAGCTATGAGCAGGTTGAATCCGCGCTTCATGTGATCGAGGCGGATCCCCTGTCGGGGCGGCATAACGGCCCGCACATGCTGCGCGGCTGGGCCGCCTTTGCCGCACGATCGACCAGCGCGCGCGACAAGCGTTCCCCGGCCCGCTGGTTCCGCAAGAACTGGGGCGGCGCCAAGGACGATCCGCGCGCCTGCAATTATTGCGGCTATTGCAACACCGGCTGCGCCTATGGCCGCAAGGATGCAATGCCCCAATCCCGCCTGCGCGAGGCGAGCGAACGTGGTGCGCGCATCCTGTGCAACACAACGGCGCGCCGCATCCTGTGGAAAAAGGACAAGGTCGACGGCAAGCGCGTCGCCTCGGGCGTCGAGATCCGTACGCCATCGGGAGCACGCAAGGTTGTCCAAGCGCGCAAGGGCGTCGTCGTCGCGGGCGGCGCGCTCGCCTCCAGCCGGCTGCTTGGTGACAGCGGCATCGACAATGCCGGCGACAACATCTCGCTCAACATCGCCTGCCCGGTCGTGGCGCTGATGCCCAAAGACGCCCCCCAGCGCGCCTGGGACGAGGATCAGATGACCACCTATGTCGACCGCGGCGATTTTCTGCTCGAATCCCATTTTCAGCCGCCGATGAGCATGGCGACGCTGGTTCCCGGCTGGTTCGGCGAACATTTCGGCCGGATGCACAATTACAACCGTCTTGCCTCGGCGGGCATCCTCTTTCCCGCCGACCGCTGCGGCCGGATGAAGGGCGGCAAGCTCAGCTTCAAGCTGGGCACCCGCGAAATGGACCTGATGCGCGATGCGCTCGCCACGCTCACCAAGGTACACTTCGCCGCCGGCGCGCTGGAGGTGTATCCCGCGCTCGCGCGCGGCCAGACGCTGCAGGCGGGGATGACGGACGCCGAAATCGACGCCTTCTACCGCGACAGCATTCAGGAGGCCGACGACGTCACCTTGTCGAGTTCGCACCCGCAGGGCGGCAACGCGATCGGCACCGATCCGAGCACAAGCGTGATCGACATGGAGTTCAGGGTCCACGGCACCGCCAATGTGCTCGTCACCGACGCCAGCGTCTTTCCAAGCTGCATTCGGGTGAATGCGCAATTGACCACCATGGCCATGGCGCATTACGCGATTTCCCGGAAAGATCCATTCAGCTGACAGGAAATTTTGTGTCCGAGCGTCATATCCTTACCCTGAGTTGTCCCGACGAGCGCGGCATCGTCGCCGCCGTCGCCGGTTTCCTCGCGACGCAGGATTGCAACATCCTTGAATCGGCGCAGTATGACGATCTAGAAAGCAATCGCTTCTTCCTGCGCATGTTGTTCGCCAGCGAAACGGGCGTGTCGGGCGATACGCTGCGCGCCGGTTTTGCGGCCACCGCGCGGCGCTACAACATGGATTGGCAGATCAGCGACGCCAGCCACCGCCCGCGCACCATCCTCATGGTCTCGCGCTTCGGCCATTGCCTGAACGATCTCCTCTATCGCCACGAAATCGGCGCGCTGCCGATCGAGATTGCGGGGATCGTGTCGAACCACAATGATTTCGAAACGGTGGCCGCACAGCGGAACATCCCGTTTCACCTCATCCCGGTAACCCCCGAAACCAAGCCCGCGGCCGAGGCGCGCCTGCTTGAGCTGTTCGATGCCGAGGGCTGCGAACTGCTGGTGCTCGCGCGCTACATGCAGGTGCTGTCGAACGATCTGTGCCGCGCGCTGGCCGGCCGGGCGATCAACATCCACCACAGCTTCCTCCCCAGCTTCAAGGGCGCCAAGCCCTATCACCAGGCGCACCGCCGCGGCGTCAAGCTGATCGGGGCCACCGCGCATTATGTTACGCCTGATCTCGACGAAGGCCCGATCATCGAACAGGAAGTGATCCGCGTCGATCACGCAACCAGCGCCGATGAAATGGTCGCCGCCGGTCGCGACGTCGAAAATGTCGTGCTTGCCCGCGCGGTCAGCTGGCACGCCGAGCGCCGCGTCCTGATGAACGGCCACCGTACGGTCGTTTTCCGCTGACACTATGCTTGGGCGGTGGCCGCGAACCCCGCCGCCCAAGGGCCGCACCCCGTGCGTTAATTTACGCATAGCCGAAGACGCTCGAAACCATGATCCTCCGTCATCAGGAAAAGGAGGCATTATGAAGCACGTCTTTCTGGTTGCCCTGCCGACCCTGCTGCCCGCCCTCATGCTCGCCGCCTGCGGCAAACCGGCAGACAATGCGCAAGCGCCTGCGGAAGCGGCCAACGCACAAAATGCCACCGCGCCCAACGCCGCCGCCGAGGTGGCCAAGCTGCCCAAGTCCGCGCGCGAGGCCGTTTTGTTCCGCGCCATCCGCGATGCCGGGCTATCCTGTCAGGACGTGGTCGAATCCGAACATGCCGGCGACACGACATGGCGCGCCAAATGCGATGACGGGAACTGGCATCTGATCACCGTCAACCCCAACGGTCTGGCAACGGTGGTCAGCCGCACCTCGCGCTAAAGACGTTCAGCGCTGGCGCACCGCGCGCAGCCGTTCGATCGCGCCGTCCAGCGTGTCGTCCTTCTTGGCAAAGCACAGGCGCACGACCGAGCGTACCGGATCGTCGGCATAAAAGGCCGAAACCGGGATTGCGGCCACGCCCGCTTCGCGCACCAGTTGCTCGCAGAACTGATCATCGGGCAGCGTCACGCCCGAAGACGCCAGGTCGATCGACAGGAAATAGGTGCCCGCACTCGGCAACACCGCCCAGCCCGCCGCGCTCAAGCCCGCCGACAGCCGGTCGCGTGCCCGCGCAAACTCTGCGCGCATGGTCACGAAATAATCCATGTTCTTGCCCAGCCCATGCGCCACCGCCGCCTGCAAATTGGGCGGCGTGGTGAAGGTGAGGAACTGGTGCGCGCGTGAAATCGCATGGGTGAGCGCGGGTGCCGCACACATCCAGCCCACCTTCCAGCCGGTCAGCGAGAATATCTTGCCGCCCGATCCGATCTTCACCGTCCGGTCGCGCATGCCCGGCATCGCCATCACCGGGATATGTGCCTGCCCGTCGAAAACGATATGCTCCCACACCTCGTCGCTGATCAGCAACGCATCATGCGCGACGATGTAGTGGGCCAAAAGCTCCAGCTCGGCGCGCGAAAAGACCGTCGCCGTGGGGTTGAGCGGGTTGTTGAGGATCGCCAGCCGCGTACGCGGTGAAAAGGCCGCCGCCAGCGCCGCTTCGGTCAGCCGCCATTCGGGCGGTTGCAGCTTCACCAGCTTGGGCACGCCGCCCGCGCGCAGCACCAGCGGCAGATAGGCGTCATACATCGGCTGGATCAGCACCACCTCATCGCCCGGCGAAACAAGCGCGAAGATCGCCGCCGCCAGCGCCTCGGTCGCGCCAGAGGTCACCGTCACCTCGCTCTGCCAGTCGAGGTCGATCGCCTGATGCACACGGTAATGATCGGCAATCGCCTGGCGCAGCACCGGCAAGCCCGCCATTGGCGGATATTGGTTCGACTGTTCGGACAGCGCGCGCGCGGCCGCCGCCACCACATCCTCGGGCCCGTTCGAATCCGGAAAGCCCTGCCCCAGATTGATCGCGCCCGTTTCACGGGCAAGCGCCGACATCTTCTCAAAGATCGTGGCGGGCATCTGGGCATAAAGCGGGTTCATGCAAGGCTGATTACCACAAAGCGCGCCGGTTACGCGTCGCCGCGAATGAAATATTCTCTTGTCAGCCAGATAGCATGAAAGGGCTTGGGACATGTGGCGCGCAGTGGCTATGGCATTGTCATGGTAAGCATTTCCTTGCAGGCGGCCCGTCCGGCCATCGTCGCGGTGGGCCGCTGGCTCGACGGTCGCGGCTGGGCGCCCGCCACGGCGGGCAATTATTCGGTGCGCCTCGACGACGGGAATTTCGCGGTCACCGTGTCGGGCAAGCACAAGGGCAGGCTGACCGAGGAGGACGTGATGGTCGTGGGTGCCGATGGCCGCTCGCTCGACGGCAAGCGTCCCTCGGCCGAAACCGCCCTGCACCTGCAAATCTATCGCCTGTTTCCCGATATCGGCGCGGTGCTCCACAGCCACTCCCCCTCCGCCGTAGGGCTAACCCGCGCACTCAGCGGCCGGGATGGCTGGACGATCCGTGGTCAGGAACTGCTCAAGGCCTATCCCGGCATCACCACGCACGACACCGAGATCACCCTTCCCATTGTCGATAACAGTCAGGACATGCAGGTGATCGAAGATGCGATCGCCCCGCGCCTGATTGAGGCAGCAGTTCCCCCGGCCTATCTTATCCGCAGCCACGGGCTGTATGGCTGGGGCCGCGACATGGCCGAGGCCGAACGCGTGATCGAGGCGACCGAATGGCTGATCGAAGCCGAGCGCGCCGAGCGCCTCTTCAGACAGGAATTGCCCGCATGAGCCAGCTTGCCATCTATCATGAGGCCGATCCCGGCACGCCGCTGGAGACGACCGACGATCCCCTCCAGATCGCGGCCGCGCTCGCGCCCATCGGCGTCCGCTTCGAACGCTGGCCGGTGCAGGATTGCGCAGCCGACGATGCGCTTGGCGTTTATGCCGAAGAGATCGCGCGCCTCAAGAAATCGGGTGGCTATCAGTCGGTCGACGTCATTGCGATGGCGCCCGATCATCCCGATCGTGCGGCCCTGCGCCAGAAATTCCTCTCCGAACATCGTCACGCGGAGGATGAGGTCCGCTTCTTCGTCGAAGGCGAAGGGCTGTTCACGCTGCACGAGGATGGCCGCGTCTTCAACCTGCTGTGCACCAGAGGCGATCTCATCGCCGTGCCCGCCAATATGCGCCACTGGTTCGATATGGGGGCGGAGCCGCGTTTCACCGCCATCCGCCTCTTCGTCAACCCGGATGGCTGGGTTGCGCACATGACCGGCGATGCGATTGCCGATCGCTTTCCGCGTTTCGAAAAGGGAGCCGCATGATGCCCGGCCCGGTAAAAGCCGTCCTCACCGATATCGAGGGTACGACCAGCAGCATCGCCTTCGTCACCGATACGCTCTTTCCCTATGCCCGTACGCGGCTGGCCGATTATGTCGCCGCGCATCCGGCCGAAACCGCCCCGTTGCTGGATGCGGTTCGGGCAGAGGAAGCCGGCGATCCCGTCGAGACGCTGCTCCGCTGGATCGACGAGGACCGCAAGGCCACCCCGCTCAAGACGCTGCAGGGCCTGATCTGGGCGGAAGGCTATGCCGACGGCACGTTGAAAGGCCATGTCTATCCCGATGCCGTCGATGCGCTGCGCCGCTGGCACGCCCAGGGTCTGGCGCTCTATGTCTATTCGTCGGGCTCGATCGCCGCGCAGAAACTCATTTTCGGCTACAGCAATGCGGGCGATCTGACGCCGCTTTTCTCGGGCTATTTCGACACCAGCTCCGGCCCCAAGCGCGACGCGCAATCCTATCGCCATATCGCGGGCGAGATCGGCCTGCCCGCCGCCGAGATCCTGTTCCTGTCCGACAATGCACAGGAAATTGCCGCCGCGCGGGCGGCCGGGATGCAGGTGCTGCATATCGACCGCGATGGCGGCAGCGGCGACATCGCGTCCTTTGCAGGTATCGAACTGTGAAGCTGGAGGGGGTTCACCGCCGCTCGATCGAACGCACCGCCGATGGCGCGGGCGTCCGGATCATGGATCAGCGTCGGCTGCCCTGGGAAATCGTCTGGGTCGAACTGCGCAGCGCCGAAGACGCAGCGCGCGCCATCCGCGAAATGTGGACACGCGGCGCGCCGCTGATCGGCGCCACCGCCGCTTATGGCCTTGCCATGGCGCTTGCGCGCGATCCCTCCGATGCCGCGCTCGACGCGCATCACGCCATGCTCGTCGCCACCCGCCCGACCGCGATCAACCTGCGCTGGGCGATCGACGTGATCGCCAATGCGGTTGGCCCGCTGCCCCCGGCCGAGCGCGCCGAAGCCGCCTTTGCCCGCGCGGATGCGATCTGTGACGAAGACGTCGCGCTCAACCGCGCGATCGGCGAACATGGCCTGGCGCTGCTTCGCACGCTCCACGCCCGCAATCCCGGCCGGCCGGTCAACATCCTCACCCATTGCAACGCCGGTTGGCTCGCGACGGTCGATTACGGCACCGCCACCGCCCCCATTTATCTGGCGCAGGACGAAGGCATTCCTGTCCATGTCTGGGTCGATGAAACGCGCCCGCGCAATCAGGGCGCGCTGCTGACCGCGTTCGAACTGGCGGGGCACGGCGTGCCGCATACCGTGATCGCCGACAATACCGGCGGACTGCTCATGCAGCGCGGGCAGGTCGATCTCGTGATCGTCGGCACCGACCGCGTCACCGCCAATGGCGATGTCTGCAACAAGATCGGGACCTATCTGAAAGCACTGGCCGCGCATGATAATGGCGTGCCCTTCTATGTCGCGCTGCCCTACACCACCTTCGATCCAAACACGCCCAGCGGCGATGCGGTCGAGATCGAGGAGCGCGCGGCCGAAGAAGTGACACTGCTGACCGGGCCGACAGCCAATGGCATCGAGACGGTGCGCGTCACCAATTCCAACGCGTTCAACCCGGCGTTCGACATCACCCCCGCACGGCTGGTGACGGGGTACGTCACCGAACGCGGCGTACTGTCGGCTATCCCGTCGATTGCGGCGTAAATTCAGCGACCAGATCGTAACGGTCGCCGGGGAAAACCTGCAGGACCCAGGTGATCGGCGTCCCCATCTTCCACGTCCAGCGTTCAAGCTGAAGGCACGCCGTGCCTGACGCGATGCCGAGCAGTCTGGCGATGCGCGCATCCGCCGTCACCGCCGCAATCCGGTGGCGCGCGTCGCTCCACGGCACATGGCCAAGCAGCCAGGAACCGGGCGCTTCATCGGCAAAGCTCAACTCACGCGCTTCGGGCACCGCCGACAGATTGATCAGGCGCTCTTCATAGCCAAAGGGGTGGCTCGCCGCGTGATGCACCCCCTCCAGCCGGATCACCGGGCCTTTGACACCCAGGGGCTGTTCGCCGTGCCCCGAAAATTCCTCGCGCGCCAGAAGCGCATAATGATAGCTGTCCCCGCGCGCCGCGATCACCGATCCGATATCGGGCACGTCGAGCACCGCCGACTGCACATGCGGATAGGCGACGAATGATCCCGCCCGCCGGCGCCGCTCGATCAACCCTGCCCGGCTCAGCGCGGTCAGCGCCTTGCTGACGGTGGCGCGCGCGCAGCCATATTGAACCGCCAGTTCATGCTCGAAAGGAATCCGATCCCCCGGCTTCAGCGTTCCCTGCCGGATACCGTTTTCGATATCGCCGCGGATGCGCGCGTCGAGGGTCATCTCTTCAGCCATCAGGCAAGCAGCTTCCTCATTATCCGTTCGAACCGCGCGCCGATCGTTTCGGCGGCGTGATGTCGCCCGCCCGTTACCACCCGTTTGCCCGCACGCCAAACACAGTCAATGGGGCTCGTCCGCGCGGCGAACAGCCAGCTGTCGAGCAACTGCTCCGCCCCGCGGCCAACCAGCGCGCGGTGATCGGGGGCAAGCGAGACGATATCCGCCGCAACGCCGGGCGCGATTCCATGCCGCACGCCCAGCGCCTGCGCGCCACCCGCCAGCGTTTCTAGGAACAGGCGCGTGCCCGTCGTCCGGTCGTCGGTCGCCAGCACATTGCGCGCGCGGTGTTGCAGGCGCTGCGCATATTCGATCATGCGCACCTCGCCCGCCATGTCGATCAGGATGTTCGAATCCGTGCCGGTGCCGATCGCACCGCCTGCGGCCAGATAGCGCGCGGCGGGAAAGATCCCGTCGCCCAGATTGGCCTCGGTGATCGGACACAGCCCCGCAACCGCCCCGCTCGCGGCCAGCGCATCGCATTCGGCCTCGGTCAGATGCGTTGCATGGACAAGGCACCAGCGCGCGTCGAGCCCGGCATGGCGCAGCAACCATTCCACCGGGCGCAGCCCGCTGAACGCCACGCTCGCCTCGACCTCGCCGACCTGCTCGGCAGCATGCATATGGACGGGGCCATCGGGGGCGAGTGCGAGCAGGTCGCTCAGTTCCCCTTCGGTCACCGCGCGCAGGCTGTGCGGCGCAATCCCGATATTGGCGTCGCCCGAAAGCAGCGCTGCGCTCTTTTCGCGGAGCAGGGCAAAGCCCTCGACATCGCTGATGAAGCGCCGCTGCCCATGGGTAGGCGCCACGCCGCCGAAATTGGAATGCGCGTAAAAGACCGGAAGCAGGGTCAGCCCGATGCCCGACTGGTCCGATGCCGCGACGATCCGCCCCGCCATTTCGGCGGGATCGGCATAGCGGGCCCCCGCCGGGTCATTGTGAAGATAGTGAAATTCGCCGACACGGGTGTAGCCGGTCTCGAGCATCTCGACATAGGCCTGCGCGGTGATCGCCTCGACATCGTCGGGGTCGAGCCGGTCGAGAAACCGGTACATCAGCGCGCGCCAGCTCCAGAAATCGTCGCGCGCGCCGCCTTCGCCGCGATATTCGGTGAGCCCCGCCATCGCCCGCTGAAAGCCGTGGCTATGGACGTTGCACATGCCCGGAACGCCGATGGCATGGCGCTCGTCGCCCGGCTGGGGATCGCCCAGGGTGACATAAGTTACACAGCCACCCGCCATCCCGACGCGGACATTTTTTGCCCACCCGTCAGGCAGCAGGGCGTTTTCGAACCAAAGAGCGGTTGATGCATCAGTCATTCAATATGACTAGACATATTAAAAAATATGTTCAAGTCTATGTGCATGACCTCTCCGGCAAACCTCATGTTCGATCGCCTCTGGCGCAACGCGCGCATCGCCACGATGAGCGCTGATGGCGTTATCGAAACCGGTGCCATCGGCGCGCGCGCGGGCCGAATCGCCTATGTCGGCGCCGATGATCCCGCGCTGGATGCGGCCGAGATCGTCGATTGCGCGGGGCGCTGGATCACCCCCGGGCTGATCGATTGCCACACCCACCTCGTCCATGGCGGCAACCGCGCGCACGAATTCGAGCTGCGTCTGACGGGCGCAAGCTATGAAGAGATCGCCCGCGCAGGCGGCGGTATCGTCTCGACGATGAAGGCGACGCGCGCGGCGGAGGAGGACGCGCTTCTTGCCAGCGCACGCATCCGGCTCGATCGGCTGATCGCCGAGGGGCTGACGACGATCGAGATCAAGTCCGGTTACGGGCTGTCGACCGAAAGCGAGCTGAAGATGCTGCGCGTCGCGCGCAGGCTGGGGCAGGAACGCGGTGTCCGCGTGGTGACGACATTGCTCGGCGCGCATGCCCTTCCCCCCGAATTCGCAGGGGATGCCGATGGCTATATCGATCTGATCTGTCGCGAGATGATCCCGGCCGCCGCCGCCGAGGGGCTCGCCGATGCCGTGGACGGCTTTTGCGAGGGGATCGGATTTTCGCCCGCGCAGATCGCGCGCGTGTTCGCGGCCGCCCGCGCAAACGGCCTTGCGGTAAAGCTGCACGCCGAACAGTTGTCGAACCTTGGCGGCGCGGCGCTGGCCGCGCGCCATGATGCCTTGTCGGCCGATCATCTCGAATATCTGGATGCCGACGGGATCGCCGCGATGGCGCGTTCGGGCACTGTCGCGACGCTGCTGCCCGGCGCCTATTATTTCACGCGCGAACATCAACTGCCCCCGGTCGCGGCGCTGCGCGCGGCGGGCGTGCCGATCGCGATCGCAACCGATTGCAATCCAGGCACCTCGCCGCTCACTTCGATCCTGCTGGCGATGAACATGGGCGCAACGCTGTTCCGCCTCACCGTGGACGAATGCCTTGCCGGCGTGACGCGCGAAGCCGCGCGCGCGCTGGGGCTGTCTTCCGAAATCGGGACGCTCGAACCCGGCAAGTCCTGCGATCTTGCGATCTGGGACGTCGAGCGCCCCGCCGAACTTGTGTACCGCATGGGGGCGAACCCGCTCCATGCACGTGTGTGGAAGGGACTATGAGCAACATCACGATCCGCCCCGGCCATGTGCCGCTTGCCGACTGGCGCGCCATCTATCGCGGCGCAACGCCGGTGCTGGATGCCTCCGCGCATCCGCTGATCGCCGAAAGCGCAGCGGCGGTGGAACGCATTCTGGCCAAGGGCGCCCCCGTTTACGGGATCAACACCGGTTTCGGTAAGCTGGCAAGCGTGCGGATCGGCGATGCCGACCTCGAAACGCTTCAGCGCAATATCGTGCTGAGCCATGCCGCCGGCGTGGGCGAGCCGATGCCCATTCCCGTCGCGCGCCTGATGATGGCGTTGAAGCTCGCCAGCCTCGCGCAGGGTGTATCGGGCGTCCGCCCGGCAACGATCGCGCTGCTTGAGGCAATGCTCGCCAAGGGCCTGACCCCGGTGATCCCGGCGCAAGGCTCGGTCGGCGCCTCGGGCGATCTGGCGCCGCTGTCGCACATGGCCGCCGCCATGATCGGCGTCGGTGATATCTATGTCGGCGATACGCGCGTGGACGCGGTTCAAGCGCTCGCAGACGCCGGGCTTGCACCGCTGACGCTGGGCCCCAAGGAAGGCCTCGCGCTGCTGAACGGCACGCAATTCTCGTGCGCCAATGCGCTGGCCGGGCTGTTCGAGGCGGAAAAGCTGTTCCGTACCGCGCTGATCACCGGCGCGCTGTCGACCGAAGCCGCCAAGGGTTCGGACACGCCGTTCGATCCGCGCATCCATCAGGTGCGCCGCCACAAGGGGCAGATGGAAACCGCAGCCGCGCTGCGCACCCTGATGGCCGGTTCCGCGATCCGCGCGTCGCACCAGACCGAAGATCCGCGCGTGCAGGATCCCTATTGCCTGCGCTGCCAGCCGCAGGTGATGGGCGCGGTGCTCGATCTGCTGCGCCAGGCGGCAGACACGCTCGGCACCGAAGCGAACGGCGTGTCGGACAATCCTCTCATCTTCGCCGAGGCCGACGAAGCGCTTTCGGGCGGCAATTTCCATGCCGAGCCGGTGGCCTTTGCGGCAGACATGATCGCGATGGCGCTGTGCGAGATCGGCTCGATTTCCGAACGCCGCATCGCGATGCTCGTCGATCCCGCGCTTTCGGGCCTGCCTGCCTTCCTCACCCCCAAGCCGGGCCTCAATTCGGGCTTCATGATCCCGCAGGTAACCGCCGCCGCGCTGGTTTCGGAAAACAAGCAAAAGGCCTATCCCGCAAGCGTCGATTCGATCCCGACCTCGGCCAATCAGGAAGATCATGTCTCGATGGCCGCGCACGGCGCGCGCCGCCTGATGGGCATGGCGGACAATCTGGCCGGTGTGCTTGCGATCGAATATCTGGCGGCCGTTCAGGGCTGCGATTTCCATGCACCGCTGACCTCGAGCACCAGCCTCGAGGCTGCACGCGGCCTGCTGCGCGCCGATGTTCCGCATCTTGAGGATGATCGCCATTTCCACCCCGATATCCTCGCCGCGACCGCGCTGATTTCGGACGGCAAGCTGAGCGACCTCACCCAGCTGCCCGCCGTGTCCGACCGCGCATGAACGACTGGCTGCACATCAGCCGGGGGGAGATGCCCCTCATCGTGAGCATCCCCCATGCCGGGACGCGTATCCCGCCCGAGATCGCGGACGATTTCGTCTCGCCCGCCCTCGCGCAGGGCGATGCCGACCTGCATGTCGAGCGGCTCTACGCTTTCGCCGCAGACATGGGCGCAACGGTGATCCGCACCGATATTTCGCGCAGCGCGATCGACATGAACCGCGATCCATCGGGCGCCTCCCTCTATCCGGGGCAGGCGACCACCGAACTCTGCCCCACCACCAGCTTCGACGGCACCGCGCTCTATGCGCCCGGCCGCCAGCCGGGGGCCGAAGAGATCGCCCGGCGGCGCGCGCGCTGGTTTGCTCCCTATCACTACGCGATTTCTAATGAGATCGTGCGACTCAGGGCGCTTCACCCGCATATCGTGCTCTACGATGCCCATTCGATCCGCAGCCATGTGCCGCGCCTGTTCGCGGGCGAATTGCCGCAATTCAATATCGGCACCAATGGCGGCACCAGCTGTGCCGCCTTGCTGACAAGCGCCGTTGAGGCCGCCTGTGACGCGTCCGGGCTTGGCCGCGTCACCAATGGTCGCTTTCGCGGCGGCTGGATCACCCGCCATTACGGCGCGCCGGACACGGGGGTTCACGCGATCCAGATGGAACTCGCGATGCGCGGCTATCTCGATGAAGCCAGTCCCTTCCCCGCGCCCTGGGATCCAGCGCGCGCCGCCCCTCTCCAGACCATTCTTCAGGCCGCGCTGGCGGCCTGCCTCATCTTCGCGAAGGACCATCCATGAACCGTCTCGACAATAGCCGCGTGATCCGCAGCCCCAAGGGCGCCGAGATCAGCGCCAAAAGCTGGCTCACCGAAGCGCCGCTGCGGATGCTGATGAACAATCTCGATCCCGATGTGGCCGAAAACCCGCAGGAACTGGTGGTCTATGGTGGCATCGGCCGCGCCGCGCGCGATTGGGCCAGCTTCGACAAGATCGTCGAGACGCTGAAGCGTCTGGACGATGATCAGACGCTGCTCGTCCAGTCGGGCAAGCCGGTGGGCGTGTTCCGCACCCACAAGGATGCCCCGCGCGTGCTAATCGCCAATTCCAACCTCGTCCCGCAATGGGCGAACTGGGATCATTTCCACGAACTCGATCGCGCCGGGTTGATGATGTACGGGCAGATGACCGCGGGCAGCTGGATCTATATCGGCACGCAGGGCATCGTTCAGGGTACCTATGAAACCTTTGTCGAAATGGGGCGCCAGCATTTCGGCGGCGATCTTTCGGGCAAATGGATCCTCACCGCCGGGCTTGGCGGCATGGGCGGGGCCCAGCCGCTGGCCGCAACGATGGCGGGCGCCTCATGCCTTGCCGTCGAATGCCAGCCCAGCCGCATCGAAATGCGCCTGCGCACAGGCTATCTCGATCGCCAGACCGACAGCCTCGACGAAGCGCTCGACATCATGATGAACGCAAAGACCCCGGTTTCGGTCGGTCTTCTCGGCAATGCGGCCGAGGTTTATCCCGAACTGGTCCGGCGCGGCGTGCGCCCCGATGCGGTGACCGACCAGACATCGGCGCATGATCCGATCAACGGCTATCTCCCCGCCGGCTGGACGCTCGACCAGTGGATGGCGGCGCGCGAAAACGATCCCGCCTCGGTGGAAAAGGCCGCGCGTGCCTCGATGGCGGTGCATGTCCGCGCGATGCTCGATTTCTGGAATCAGGGCA